>NZ_JBEWTB010000002.1:2580000-2880000 GCF_040549045.1 Endozoicomonas sp. NE40
AGCGTTGTGTAAGCGGTTGAAGGTGTGCCGGGAGGCATGCTGGACGTATCACAAGTGCGAATGCTGACATGAGTAACGATAAAGGGAGTGAGATCCTCCCTCGCCGGAAGACCAAGGGTTCCTGCGCAACGCTAATCGGCGCAGGGTGAGTCGGCCCCTAAGGTGAGGTCGAAAGACGTAATCGATGGGAAACAGGTTAATATTCCTGTACCCCTTTTGACTGCGACGGAGTGACGGAGAAGGCTAGGCCAGCACGGTGATGGTTATCCGTGTTTAAGGTCGTAGGCTGTGGGTTCAGGCAAATCCGGACCCACAAAGCCGAGAACTGATGACGAACCGGCTACGGCCGGGAAGTGGTTGATGCCATGCTTCCAGGAAAAACTTCTAAGCTTCAGGTCAAAAGGGACCGTACCCCAAACCGACACAGGTGGTCAGGTAGAGAATACCAAGGCGCTTGAGAGAACTTGGGTGAAGGAACTAGGCAAAATGGCACCGTAACTTCGGGAGAAGGTGCGCCGGCTGGTGTGAAGGGCTTGCCCCGTAAGCACCGGCTGGTCGAAGATACCAGGTGGCTGCGACTGTTTATTAAAAACACAGCACTGTGCTAACACGTAAGTGGACGTATACGGTGTGACGCCTGCCCGGTGCCGGAAGGTTAATTGATGGGGTTAGCTTAGGCGAAGCTCTTGATCGAAGCCCCGGTAAACGGCGGCCGTAACTATAACGGTCCTAAGGTAGCGAAATTCCTTGTCGGGTAAGTTCCGACCTGCACGAATGGCGTAACGATGGCCACGCTGTCTCCACCCAAGACTCAGTGAAATTGAAATCGCTGTTAAGATGCAGTGTATCCGCGGCTAGACGGAAAGACCCCGTGAACCTTTACTACAGCTTCACAGTGGATCTTGATGTTGCTTGTGTAGGATAGGTGGGAGGCTTTGAAGTGTGGACGCCAGTCTGCATGGAGCCAACCTTGAAATACCACCCTGGCAATATTGAGGTTCTAACCCAGGTCCCTTACCGGGATCGGGGACATTGTGTGGTGGGTAGTTTGACTGGGGCGGTCTCCTCCCAAAGAGTAACGGAGGAGCACGAAGGTTGGCTAAGCACGGTCGGACATCGTGCGGTTAGTGTAAAGGCACAAGCCAGCTTGACTGCGAGACGTACATGTCGAGCAGGTACGAAAGTAGGTCTTAGTGATCCGGTGGTTCTGAATGGAAGGGCCATCGCTCAACGGATAAAAGGTACTCCGGGGATAACAGGCTGATACCGCCCAAGAGTTCACATCGACGGCGGTGTTTGGCACCTCGATGTCGGCTCATCACATCCTGGGGCTGAAGCCGGTCCCAAGGGTATGGCTGTTCGCCATTTAAAGTGGTACGCGAGCTGGGTTTAGAACGTCGTGAGACAGTTCGGTCCCTATCTGCCGTGGACGTTGGAAGTTTGAGGAGAGCTGCTCCTAGTACGAGAGGACCGGAGTGGACGAACCACTGGTGTTCGGGTTGTGTCGCCAGACGCATTGCCCGGTAGCTAAGTTCGGACGGGATAACCGCTGAAAGCATCTAAGCGGGAAGCCCCCTTCAAGATGAGACTTCCCTTGGCCCTAGAGGTCACATAAGAGACGTTGAAGACTACGACGTTGATAGGCTGGGTGTGTAAGCGTTGTGAGGCGTTGAGCTAACCAGTACTAATGACTCGAGAGGCTTGACCATATAACGCCAAAGCGATTTGGTGCCATGCACTAGAGAGTGTAGAGCAAGAAATACAGCTTAAGTTGAAGATTCCAGAGTAACTAGTAACTAGCTTCTAGACACTAGAGACTCAAACCAGTTTTGCCTGGTGACCATAGAGTGTTGGAACCACCCGATCCCATCCCGAACTCGGAAGTGAAACGACACATCGCCGATGGTAGTGTGGGGATTCCCCATGTGAGAGTAGGTCATCGCCAGGCACTTATTAGAGAACCCTGATAGAGAAATCTGTCAGGGTTTTTGCTGTGTGTGGAAAAAAAACGACACATCGCCGATGGCAGTGTGGGCTTTTTATGGAAGAGCCCATGTGAGAGTAGGTCATCGCCAGGCACTCAATTAGAAAACCCCAGTCGAGAAATCGATTGGGGTTTTTGCTATGTGTGGAAAAAATACAACAACAGAAAAAGTATCGCCGGTTTCTGTGTCGTCTGGCACTATTGGTGAGCGTGCAAAATTTCTATTCTGACAAAACTAATAAGAAGTGCAGGTGGTAGGATGAAAAGGGTTTTTGAACCGTTGTGGCTATTGTGTTGTGTATTATTTTTGGCGGGTTGCCAGACAACCTCCCAGTATCGAAACAGTAGTGTTGTTGACTACCTTTATCCAAAGTCGGATCAGCATGTAGTCAGTGAAGAAATACCCCGCTTAGTACTGCCTCTTAAAGTTGGGGTTGCGTTTACCCCGGGAAGCCATGGAACCAGCCTGACAGAAGCTAGCAAAATGGAACTTATGTCTGATGTCAGTAAGCATTTTGAGAGTCTGGATTTTGTTGATTCAATTGAAGTCATCCCTTCGGGTTACTTGCGGCCAGAAGGAAGTTTTGCAAATCTTGAGCAACTGAAGCGAATGTTTGGTATTGATGTCATTGCTTTGATCTCTTACGACCAGACTCGTTTCACCGATGAGGGTTTTGCGTCTATAGCTTACTGGACTCTTGTTGGAGCTTATCTGGTTCCTGGGGAAAAGAATGCAACCCATACGCTGATTGATGCTGTTTTATACGACATCGATAGTCAGAAGTTACTGTTCAGAGCGCCCGGGGTGAGTGTAGTAAAAAGTAAGGCGACACCTGTAAATCTCAAAGAGCAGGTCAGAGAAGATTCTCTGGAAGGGTTTCAGCTGGCTAGCGAAGACCTGGTTGGGAATCTGAAAGTACAGCTTGATAGATTCCAAACACGTGTAGAAAGTACCCCGGAGCAATTTGAGGTAATCAGAAGCGAGGGATACAGGGGAAGCGGCTCGTCCGGCTATGGCTTCTTATTGTTACTTGGACTTCTATTTCTAAGATCCCGCAAAGGATGAAAAGCCCAATTCCGAAGGCGACATTACTGCTGCTGTTGCTGAGCATTGCTATCTATAGACTGGATAGTAATGCTCAGTGGGCTATCTACGACAGAGAAAAACCGGTTGAGATCTGGCGTTATCTGCTGGCTTCATTTGCTCATTATGACTTGAAGCACCTGACGCTTAACCTGATGGTTTTTGCCATTCTGGGAATAAGGCTGGAGCAGCGAACCGGGTCTGACTACTTTTGCGTCTCTGTGTTGCTCACAGCAATTAGCTCAACCTTCATTCTTCATTGTTTTTTTTACGAATACTCAAACTATGCGGGAATTTCTACCATCAATTACGCAATGTTGGGTTTTTTGCTGATATCCATGTTTTACAGACGACGGATTGAGCTCGCTGTCTATGCGCTGTTGATTCTCTGCTATCAGGCACTCAGTGTGCGGTTTGCAATAATGGAAATGCATTCGCTGGTTCAGCCTGTTTGGCAGTTGCATGTGTTAGCTTTAATTTGGGGTATTGTTGCTGGCCTCTATTGTCTACGAAATCGTTCAGGTAATGTTGTATCATGAAAGAAACAGAGTCTCAAAAAATTGCTGTTGTCATTGGGGCAACGGGGCTGGTTGGTTCAGAGCTTATTAATCAGTTAATTTCCAGTAAAGAAATAAAAACGATCATCACCCTGAGTCGCAGGCCATTAAAACAAAGCGCTGACAAGCTGCAAAACCACGTCATTGATTTTGATGATCTTGGCCAATATAAAGACCTGATAAAAGGCGACCTGTTTTTCTCTTGCCTTGGTACTACCAGAAAACAGGCAGGCTCCACAGCAGCTCAGATTAAAGTCGACTTTGAATATCAGCTCAAAGCAGCTCAAATAGCTTCAGAAAATGGCATTCCTCACTATTTGCTGGTCAGTTCCAGCGGAGCCAATGCCAACAGTTCGTTCGCTTATATGAAAATGAAAGGTGCGCTTGAGGAGCAGGTTAAAACACTGCCGTTTAAGCGGGTTAGTATCTTTCAGCCTTCGCTATTGCTGGGCAACAGGACAAAAGCAAGGGTGGGAGAGTTCATGGCAGGAATGGTTATGCCTACGCTATGCAAAATTCCCGGTCTGCATTCTTACCGCCCGATTTCTGGTAAACAGGTTGCCAGCAAAATGACTGAAGTGGCTTTGCGTGAAGGGGCGGCACTTGAATACTTTGTTCTGAATGACGTGTTTCCTGAAAAGGATGACAATTTAAGACGTTAGAGAAAGCCACTCTGTGCATCGGTTTATGCACCTTGGTTTATAAAAGCGGGTTGTATATAGTCCGCAGCCTTAGTTGTTTCCGGAATGTAAAACGATATGCCTCAATCAAAACCTCTGCTGTCTGAATACGATGTCATCGTTATTGGCGCTGGTGCGTCCGGTTTGATGTGCGCCCTGACGGCGGGTGAAAGAGGCAGGCGGGTTCTGGTGCTTGACCATGCCAACAAGATCGGCAAGAAAATTATCCTTTCCGGCGGTGGTCGCTGCAACTTTACCAATCTCTATACCGAGCCGGGAAATTACCTCTCCGTTAACGGTCATTTCTGCAAATCAGCGCTTTCCCGCTATACACAGTGGGACTTTCAGGCACTTGTAGATAAGTACCAGGTGGCCTGGCATGAAAAAACATTAGGCCAGCTTTTTTGCGATGATCGCTCACAGCAAATAGTTGACCTGCTGGTGAACGAGTGCCGGGATGCCGATGTCACTATTCGCGCCAGAACAAAAATAGAAAGTATTGAACACCAGGACAATGGCGAAGCGCCGGTTTATCGTCTGGAGACATCTTCCGGTCACTTCTCCACCCAGTCTCTTGTTGTCGCAACAGGTGGCCTGTCATTCCCAACGATGGGTGCTACGGGTTTTGGCTATCAGGTGGCTGAACAGTTTGGGCATAACATCATTTCGACCCGCCCTGCCCTTGTACCTTTGACCATGTCCAAACAATGGCTGGAGCAGTTTGCCGACTTGTCAGGAGTCAGTGCTGAAGTTATAGCCACCTGCAATGGTCAGTCTTTTAAAGAGAATGTATTGTTTACCCACAGAGGGATGAGTGGCCCTGCAATTCTGCAGGTATCTTCTTACTGGAAAGAAAACGACAGCGTATTTATAAACTGGCTGCCTGCTGTTAATGCTTACGATTTTTTAAAGGAAGCACAACAACGCCGTGCAAAAGCAGAAACCCAGACGATTCTGGCTGAACATCTGACAAAACGCCTGGCAAATGCTCTGTGTGAACACGGTAAACTAAGGCTGCTGACCGGGAGTGGTCGTAAAACCATCAGTCATTACAGTCACTCAGAGTTGGAACAACTGGCAAACGAGTTTGAAAACTGGGAACTGAAACCAACAGGTACCGAGGGTTATAAGAAAGCAGAAGTGACTCTGGGAGGCGTTTGCACCAGCAAAGTGTCGTCTAAAACATTTGAAAGCCGATTACAGCCAGGGCTGTTTTTTATCGGAGAAGTACTGGATGTCACTGGTCATCTGGGAGGCTTTAACTTTCAATGGGCATGGGCATCCGGACATTGCGCCGGACAATTTGTCTGAATAAAACAAATCCGGTTGGCTTGATATTTGTTTCAGCGTTACCCTTGCAGCATCCCATGATTTGTTTCAAGGAACCTTGAATGAAGTTCATTAACCGTTGCGTTGTAAGCCTTAAACCTGCCCAGCCATTTATTGACTGGGTTAAATCCCTTGGTACCGATCTGCCTGAAGACTGGTCTCTGGAAGGTGGCGCTTATCTTCTGGACGAACAGGATACCGAAGAGGCACTGCACATCATCATCGACCAGAACGCTCGCGATATGATGGAAAACGAACTGTCTGCCTGGGAAGAAGACCCGGCTCGCTGGCCGAAAGAGCGAAATGCCGAACAGTTGCGCAGCTGGTTCCAGGTGCATGTTGCAGTGGCGGGCTTTGATCTGGGCAGAGATGACCTGATGCGTGCCGATCTGGCTGATCTTGAAGTCATGTGAATTGGGGAGTAGAGAATGCTTAGACGGGTTGCTTTTCTGTCCCTGTTGTTTCTGATGGCAGGTTGCCAGATGCTGGAACAGCAACAGGCGAAATTTCCTCTTTCAATTGTTGTCAGTGCCTCTCCGTCGGGTGGTGTTAAAGTAGAAAGCTACTACCCGGATGGTTCAAAAGTTATGGCAGGCCGTGTTGTTGTTAAAACGGCTAATAACCTTAAAGTGGCAGATAAAGCCATTGGGAAAGATGGCACAATGCGTTTTTTCTATTCCGTACAGAATATTCAGCTGCATATCCAGGTTCAGTCTGATGATGGTTTACGGGGGCGGAGAACGTTAAACATTGGTCAGGCATTTCCCGGATTTGGCAACCAGGGGGGCTTTGTTCCCAGTCACTAGAGCATCAGCTCCAGTCCTGGTCCGATCTCTCTGAAGCCCTGTCGTTTATAGAATGACAGGGTTCTTTCCCATTTCGGCTGTTCTGGTGAGCCAACTTCCAGAAAAGGCCAACACTTACTTCGGGCAAAATCTTTTGCTGCTGTAATAAGCAATGCCCCGACTCCATCCGGAAGACCATGGAGACAACGGTGACTGCATCAGTATCGGAAGCTGGCCGGACTGTGTATAACTCCGGCACAGGGCGCTTGTCGCCCATGTGTTTGCCTGTGGATAAAAAAGCGAAGTTTACCAGATTTGAAACTTGCTGAATGATCCGTAAATACGTAACGTGCGCTCCTTTGAATGACCAGTGTGTATCAGGCGATGAGTGAAGACGCAGCACAAACCCTTTCCAAAAAGCACGACCTTTCTGAAAAACGCTACTTTTTTGAAAAAAACTATGAGCCCCTGGAGATCCTTTATAAGGATGACTGTCTGGTTGCTGTGAATAAGCCTTCAGGGTTGCTGGTTCACCGCTCCATGATTGACCGGCACGAAACTCGTTTTGCCTTGCAGGAAGTCAGGAATCAGATTGGTCAGCGGGTTTACCCACTGCACAGGCTGGATAAGCCTACATCCGGTGTTCTGTTGTTCGCATTGTCTCCGGAAATAGCGAAGCGGATGGGGCAGCAGTTTGAGTCAAACAGTGTGAAAAAAAACTATCTGGCGGTTGTGCGTGGTTACGCTCCGGAGTCTGGTGTTATAGACCATGCTCTCAAAGAAGAGCTGGATAAAATGACGGACCGTAAAGCTCGGCTGGACAAGCCTGCCCAGGACGCTCTAACGGAGTTCACAAGACTGGCGACGGTTGAGATACCTGTCGCGATTGACCGTTATCCACAGAGTCGCTATTCACTGGTTGAAGCCCAACCGAAAACAGGGCGAAAACATCAGATCCGTCGCCACATGAAGCACATTGCGCACCCGATTATAGGAGACGCAAAACACGGCAAGGGAAACCACAACCGTTATTTTGCTACACACTTTGGTGCAGATCGCCTGTTGCTGGCCTGTATTGAAATGGAAGTTATTCACCCGGTCAGTGGCCAGCCCCTGTTTTTAAGAGCATCGCTGGACAAACGTTTTTCAGATCTTATAAAACACTTTGGCTGGGCTGACAGAGTGGCTGAATATTTGCACAATGAAGAGCAACAGAACAGATAATACCTCTTAATTACACGTTTTTCGTTATTTTAGCTCCAAAGCTAGAGCTAAATGAAGTTATTGGTTATTCTTATGTTTCTGTTATTTTTGCTAAGAGCTGTAAACGATAATTATCCGTTTAGCTCACGTGATTGCTACTGAGTTCGATGTATGAATACTCTGGAACGTTTATCTGAATACCGCTTTACGGCTTCCCAGCTCGCTCGCTTTCGTCGGCTTGGAGAGTTTCTGGGACGTCAGCCGCTGGTGATTCGGCAGCAGCCTGAAGTGCTTGATACCCTGCGTCAGGTGGCAACGCTGGAGTCGGTGGAATATGGCAACAGCCTGGAAAATATCCTTGCGCCGAGAGAAGTCATCCGGAAACTGGTCTTACAGGAAATACGCCCGAGAACGCCGGTTGAACGTCAGGTAGCCGGTTATCATGACGTGCTGGAAATGGTGGTCGATCCAGCAGAGCACACCAACCTCTCGGTCAGTCTGGTCAGCCAGTTGCACGCCCTGCTCTACAGTTATCTGCCCCACGAGGGAGGGCGCTGGAAAGCGACGAACAAGGATATTGTCGAGCGCGATGCTGACGGTACCATCAAGGGGGTGCTTTACCGTACAGTGCCAGCGGCTGAAACGTCCGCCGCCGTGCAAAAAACCATTGAGCTGTATCATGGCGCTCTGGATCGTACGGTTGAGCCGCTGCTGGTGATCAGCTGTGCGGTGCTGGATTTTCTGTGCATTCATCCATTCAGTGACGGCAACGGCCGAATTGCCCGTTTACTGGCCTTAATGATGCTGTCGTTGAACGGTTATCATGCCGGACGTTTTATCAGCCTGGAACGAATCTTCGCTCAGAATCAGCCGGCCTATTTTGATGCGATGCAACGCAGCGTAAAAGGCTGGCATGACGGCACACACGACCCAATGCCGTGGATTAATTTCTTTCTTGATGCTTTGATTCAGGCTTATGAGGAGCTGGAAGTCCGCGTAGAAGCTTTGCAGGGGCAAAGTAGCCGGGCGCCCAAATCACAGTTGATCACCGTAGCGATTGAAGAGCGGGAAGAACCATTTTCTGTGGCGGATATCTGTTTGCAGATTCCCACCGTCAGTCGTGAGTTGGTGAAGAAAGTGATTCAGGGGCTTCGGGAACAGGGACGTCTGAAACCCATCGGCAAGGGTCGGGGTTCGCAATGGAAGAAAGTGAGTTAGTATAAACTTACTTTGCGTTTCAGTGATGAGCCGGACGGCGTTTTTCAAGATAGCTGCTCCGGCTCAGTTCTGTCAGAGCATTTTTTTCAAAACATCGTTTTCCGGAGAATCCATAAAGCGATGCCTCAAAGCACCCAGAATATGCAAACCAATGATTCCAAGAAGGACGAAGGGAATGGTGGTGTGAATACTATGCAGCAGCCCGGCCAGTTCTTTATTGTTTTCGATGACTTCGGGCAGCGTTAGTCCAAAGAATGGGATCGCGTGACCACCAAATTCCGACATAAGCATGCCGCTGACAGGCACCGCGAACATCAGCAGATACATCGAAAAGTGGGCAAATTTTGCCAGCACTGTTTCAAATGCAGGCAAATTTGCAGAGAGTCGGGGAAAGTTGCTTGAAAAACGAATGATGGTACGGGCAATGATCAGCATTAGCGCCAGTACCCCAAACGATTTGTGCCAGAAGTAAATATCGTATTTGTAGGGTGCTGTGTCCGGGTCCAGACCTGTCATAAACCAGCCACTGCCGATTATCCCCAGAATGGTGATGGCCATCAGCCAGTGCATGAAGCGCATTAAGACAGGGTATTTTTGAGTCTCCACGGGCAGTGTTCCTCTTGTTATTGGCAGCTTCACAAATCAGCGACGTTGTTGCCAATTTGTAAGTGCTAAGGGAGTAGAGTAGCAAGGGTATGTAAGAGAAACCAGAATGGTTCTGAAGCGTCACACAATCATTGTTTGCTGAAAGCTGTGTTCTGATAGAGAACACAGCTCAGAGGTGGTGGGGCAGGAGGTATCAAAGCTACTCTGTTTCAGTAACGTCTGAAATTTTATCAACAATGGCGGCTAGAGAACTGTTGTGGAGTGGCTCCAGCTCCTCAGGTGCCGTAACACACATCCCCAGATCCCTGAGCAGGCCATCTTTAAGACCGTAAATCCAGCTGTGTACTGCCAGATCCTGTCCCCGGTCCCAGGCATCCTGGACAACAGTGGTCTGGCACACGTTCACTACCTGTTCCAGAACATTCAGTTCGCACATTCTGTTAAAAAGGGTCTGGTCACTGGTAATCCGATCAAGAGCTTCTTTGTGTTTGTGCTTAACATCCTGAACATGGCGAAGCCAGTTGTCGATCATGCCCAGCTTGCTGTTTCTGGTGGCTTCAACCACGCCGCCACAGCCATAATGACCACAGACAATAATGTGCTTAACCTTCAGGTAGTCCACAGCGTACTGGATAACGGACAGGCAGTTCAGGTCGGTATGAATAACCTGATTAGCAACATTACGGTGAACAAACAGATCGCCGGGGAGCAGGTCGGTAATCTGGTTAGCTGGTACACGGCTATCGGAACAGCCGATCCACAGGTACTCAGGAGCCTGCTGTTGTGACAGCTTCTCAAAGAAGTCCGGCTCTTTCTGGCGGACTGAGGCTGACCACTGTCTGTTGTTATCAAATAAATTTTGCAGTCGACGCATAAACCGAATTCCGTATCTTTTACCTAATTGGAGTTCATCGTAGCAGACAGCCCGGAGCTGAAAGAGTTCCGGACTGTAGCAATTTGTTATCGGTACTGGTTCACCTGATCGCGCAGCTCAATGGCGGCTGCACGGGCAGCTTCAGCGAAATTCTCGTCGTTACCCGCGTAGATAATGCCACGGGATGAGTTAACGATAATGCCTTCACCAGCACTGTTCAGGCCGCTTTTAACCGTCGCTTCAACGTCACCGCCCTGGGCGCCCAGTCCCGGAACCAGGAAAGTCATGTCGCCAGTGATTTCACGGATACGCTTCAGTTCATCCGGGTTGGTGGCTCCTACAACCAGCATGATGTTGTTATTGCTGTTCCAGTCTTTCATGGCGGTTTCAGCAATCACTTCATACAGGAACTGGTCACCAATCTTCAGGTTCTGGATAGCCCCAGCACCCGGGTTAGACGTACGGCACAGCAGAATGGTGCCTTTGTCTTCATAACGGGTGAAGGGCTCTACGGTATCAATGCCCATGTAAGGGTTAATGGTAACGGCGTCGGCACCATAGCGCTCAAAGGCTTCTTTGGCATACTGGTCAGCAGTGCTGCCAATATCACCCCGTTTGGAGTCCAGAATGACCGGAATATCCGGATAGTTATCTTTGATGTACTCAATGGTCATCAAGAGCTGGTCTTCTGCACCACGGGCGTGGTAGTGAGCTGCCTGGGGTTTATAGGCACAGACCAGATCATGAGTTGCATCAATGATGTACTTGTTGAACTCAAAAACAGACTGATCCAGCTCTTGAATATGAGCCGGGAATTTTTCAGGCAGAGGGTCGAGGCCAACGCAAACGAGAGAGTTGTTTTTGCGCACAGCCGCTCGGACTTGATCCAGAAAACGCATAGCAAAGCCTTATTACATAATCTGGGCGCGCAGTTTAACAGAATTTTTTTGTTATCGCCTCTGCTGGCAAAATCAGGTATGGTCTGCGCCTTCTGAATGAACCCCTTTACAGGACGCTGTTGCATGCATGAACTTTTAATACCGGACGTCGCACAGATTGAAGCCTGGCTGAGACAGGCCGGTTATGAGTTCTGGATGTGTGATCGCTGCGACGGCCTGCATATTTCGGCCCTGCAACAGTTGGACGGTGTGCTCGACAGTCGCCTGTTTATTGAGCCTTATGGCATTCTGTTCAGTACAGAAATGGACTTGAAACTGTCCACGGTTATGAAACTGAATGCAGAACTGGGACGGTTTAACGCTTCTCTGCCCACCATGAAACTGTTTATGGAAATCATGGACAACGGCGGTGCGTTACTGGTGTCCAGCGATGCCCTGATTACCACTAAAGGTGTCACTTACGATCAGTTTTACGATTTTCTGGATATGACCGTTGAGGCTAAAAAGTGGCTGCTGAATGAGTGCCATGACCTGCAGGTGATTTTTCAGGGGGAAGCCGGATCAACGGCGCATCAGCCAGAGGTGGCGCCTTCTTTGCATTGATCGTCCCGGGCGAATGAACTTTCCTGACTGCTAACAGTCTTAAGTGCTGTTGAAATCGGTTACAGGAAAAAAAGCATGGAAGCAACAGGTCTGCCGCCACATCAGTTTGATATGGGCGAACCAATGGATATTGATGATCAAGCCACAGGTGTTTCTGACTCTGGTCATCACTCTGTCTTTAACGGCCATAAAGTTTGTCTTAACCCCAATGCGAAGAAAGTGACAGAAAGAGTCAATGATAACTGCGCTATCTGTTGGGAGCCGATGACAGAAGGTATGACCTTTACGGCGCCTTTGACGGTGTTGCCCTGTTACCATGCCTTTCATAAAGATTGTATTGAAACCGCTCTGAAAGAAAGAAGTGTTTGCTCAATCTGTCAGGCTTCTGTTCATGAGGTCAGGACCTTCAGCACCCCGGATGAACTGAATAAAAGCCTGTCTCTGGAGTGTTCCAAAGATGGTTGTGACGTAAAAAATGGAGCAGAGGCGAATCATTTCCATTGCCCTTACCCACTGAGCGCTATGACCCAGATTCAGCCCAGGTGGTTCGTTCAGGAGAATATATTTGTTATTTGCCGCTGGTTAAAAAGTTTCTTTGCGTCAGCGGGTTATGAAGATTGTGTTATAGACTCCACAAGCAGTGATTCATGCATAAACGTTAAAATCAACATCAGTAAGAACGAGCCCGCCCAGAACCTGTATTATCCTTTCGAAGATATCAATAAAGCGGGAACGAAAGAGCAGTGCTTTAATGCCCTCCGGGGCGATGTTCAGAACGATCTGATGTTTTTGGATTTTCAGAAGAAATACCCTGCGTATTTCAAGCCCCCTCAAATGCCAGAGACGGCATACCTGGGTCCAGTGATAAGAAGTTGGGACTTTCACGAGGGTAAAGTTAACTTTCGACAGGGTCTCTCAACCGATTTGAGCAGTATTACTGGGGGTTCATCAGAAATCAGTCTGGAGTTGCTTAATAATGAGCTGAAGAGGCTTGGCTTATATCCCAAAGCTAGCTTAACGCAGTTTTAAAGCTCATTTTATGCTGCCTGTGGCCCGACCCGAAGAGGCGTGGGCAGCTTTAACCATTTTACGCCTCCCCTATCGGAACTTTTCCAACTATACAAAGTCTTTCTGAAGACAAACTTATCCCTGAACATTATGAGATCAGATCATGAACACAGTTTCGCTGTTTTTGCTTTGTTCCCTGATCTGGGGGTCAACCTGGTTCGCCATTACCTTCCAGTTAGGGGTTAACAGTCTATGGTCGGTGTTTTACCGCTTTCTTCTGGCTGGCGTGATGCTGGCGGTGTACTGCTGTCTGCGAACCGGGTTTCCGCGCTTTACGGTTTCCCAGCATATACGGCTGTTTATACAGGGAGCCTGCCTGTGTGGCCTGTCGTACTGGCTGATTTATGAAAGTGAGCGTTATATCACCAGTGGTCTTAGTGCTGTGTTATGCACCAGTGTGTTGTACTTTAACATAATGATCAGGTGCCTGTGGCTGGCAAAGCCTGTTGAAACAAAAGTTGTGGCGGGCGGGGTTCTGGGGAGCCTTGGTGTTTTGCTGGTTATGCTGCCGGAACTGGATGTTCAGTCGGTTGTCGATGCCGCAGGCTGGGGCATGCTGATAGCTGTTTTGGGTTCACTGGTACTGGCCTTTGGTTGTGTCGCCTGTGAGCGCAATGAAGAAGAGAATTTGCCGATACTGCCAACGATCACGCTGAATATGCTCTACGGTTCTGCAACGGTGGCGCTCATTGCTTTAGTGCAGGGGGTTATGCCGGAATTCAATTTCTCTTCAACCTACATAGGTTCTCTAGTCTATCTGGCAGTGTTTGGTTCCGTCGGTGCTTTGTCGTCGTATGTTGTACTGATTCGCAGAATCGGGGCAGACCGGGCTGCCTTTATTGATGTCGTTTACCCGGTCATTGCCCTTTGCCTGTCTTCGCTGGTGGAAGGATATCAGTGGAGTCTTATGGCTCTGTTGGGTGTCACCTTTATAGGTGTAGGCAATACGGTTGCATTAAAACCGTCGAAAACCACTTCCGGGGAGGGACTGTCGGGGAATCAGGGCTAAACTCAATCTGCGCTATTCACCTTTTATAACAGACTGAGTTAAGCCTTATGAGTGAGCATAGCCACTATATTTCCCGGACTATCGAGTTGGCAAACCATGCAATGGATAAAGGCAATCATCCATTTGGTGCCCTGCTGGTACACGACGACAAGGTTCTGTTAGAGGCGGAAAATACCGTCATCTCTGAAAATGATGCGACCCGTCATGCTGAACTGAACCTGGTCAGTCATGCCAGTCATCAGTTAGCACCTGATGTCCTGAAAGAATGTACCCTGTATACCAGCACTGAACCCTGTGCCATGTGTGCCGGAGCTATATACTGGGCAGGCATTCGCAGGGTGGTTTATGGTGGCAGTGCAGAAGTGTTGCAACAGATTGCCGGACCGGGCATTGGTATCTCCGGGCAGGAGGTTTTTTCAACCTGCCATCAACCTGTTGAAATCATCGGACCAGTGGCAGAAGAGCTGTCCAACGAAGTTCATCTGCGTCATTGGCCGCATCCCTCTTAAACCGTCATTTGCAAACAGAACAATACGGGCGGGTCGACCTGCCCATCAATTGCTATGACTGCCACTATGCGGGTTGCCGCATACGTTTTTCCAGCTTTCTGGCCAGAAAAGAAAACAGTAAAACCAGCACCAGATATTCCATCAC
This sequence comes from Endozoicomonas sp. NE40, assembly GCF_040549045.1. NCBI lineage: Bacteria > Pseudomonadati > Pseudomonadota > Gammaproteobacteria > Oceanospirillales > Endozoicomonadaceae > Endozoicomonas > Endozoicomonas lisbonensis. The sequence continues at coordinate 2,594,554 of NZ_JBEWTB010000002.1, forward strand.
CAGAAAGGAATAGATTTCCATTGCACGGTATTCAGACACCTGCAATTCATTGGCCCGGCGGGTGAGTTCCTGAACACCAATAACGGAAGCCAGTGAAGACATCTTCAGCATATAGACAAACTGGTTAGCCAGGGGCGGCAGCATATTACGAATGGCCTGCGGTAATACGATGAGCTGCATTTTTCTGGCATACGACAACCCAAGGCTATCCGCCGCTTCAAACTGCCCGGAGTTCACGGCCTGAATGCCACCACGGAAAATTTCGGCATGAAAAGCGCTTTCGCACAGGGCAAGGGCCACAACAGCTGCCGCAAACGCCGGCAACTCAATGCCGGTGACAATAGGCAACCCATAATATATCCACAGAATCATAACCAGAACGGGAATCGAGCGCAGGGTTTCGACATAAATACGATTGATTAACCGAACGCCTTTCAGTTCTGACAGCCCGGGAAGTGCCACCAGGAGCCCGGCAAACATAGCCAGCACAAAAGCCGTCACACTGATTCCAAGAGTGAAAAGAAAACCATCTATCAGGAAGCTGAGATTGGTTCGTCCTGTCTCCGTTTGTGGAGAGAGAATGTACCAGCCCCATTCATAATCGCTGTTGCAACCTGCCAGCAACAGGGCAGTCAGGATGATAATGATCATTTTGAGTTGAAAGGCCACTGGCTTCAAAAGACATCTCCAGTCGTTTATTAGAGTAGTAATGGAGACCAAGGATAAAGCTTTTGTAGGTAAAAACCGAATTTGGCGTTTTATCACAGACTTTGTCATAAATTTACGCTAGGGTGTATGCCATCAGGCAGTCTCCTGAAGCGAAAAAATAACACGAGAAACGCTTTATATGTTCAAGGGAAGAAAGACGTCACGGCTTGCGGTACTGTCCGCTTTTTTGCTTTCGGCAACGGTTATGTGGGCAAACTCGGTATATGCCAGCTCCAGACTTCATACCATTCTTAAACGCGGTGAACTCAGGGTTGGAACCACCGGTGACTGGGATCCAATGACCGTTCGAAATCCTGCAACTAATAAGCATCAGGGCTTTGATATTGATCTTGCCAGAGAACTGGCAAAGGATATGGATGTGAAGCTCAAACTGGTACCTGCCGACTGGAAGACGCTGGTCAATGGTCTGGCCGCTAACAAATACGATATGACCACCAGTGCTTCTAAAAATATGAAGCGGGCCAGAGTGGCGGGTTTTTCAGACAGTTATTTTTCAGTGGGTACCGTACCCATTACGCAAAAGAAACATCTGGATAAATATCAGCGCTGGAGCGATATCAATCGAACCGGCGTGCGTGTTGCCGTCACCCTGGGAACCGTATTTGAGCAGGAAGCCAGAGAGTATTTTCCCAATGCCGACATCCGCACAGTTGAGTCGCCAGCCAGGGACTTTCAGGAGCTGCTGTCCGGTCGCTCTGAAATAGCGGTCACCTCAAACCTTGAAGCCAGAAAGCTGGTGGCGAAATATTCCCACCTTGCGGTTGTGCCAGTGAACAAACCTCGCAAAGCCAAACCGTTGTCCATTATGCTGCCGCAGAATGATCAGGTCTGGATAAATTACATCAATCACTGGATTGAGATGAAACAGGCGCAGGGTTTTTTTGACCAGCTTGAAGCGAAGTGGATGAGGTAATACCAGTTGAACAGGGAAGAATAAAGCAGTGGCTGAAACATAGTTTTCAACCACTGCCAAAGTGGTTCAAGGTACGTGATAGCCAGCCGGTTTGTTGTTGTCGTGTTGCAGCCAGACTTTATTCAGCCAGTCATCTTCGCCCAGCCATTCCAGCACCCATCTTAGACCATTACCCATATTTTCCTTGTTCCAGGCCAGATAGCAGCTGTCGCTCATGGGAATGTCCACCACGTCGCAGCGCACCAGTTGTCCGGCGTCGATATAAGGTTTGGCAAAGTGCGAGGGAAGAATGGTTGAACCCAGACCTTTAATCAGGCACTCAATTGCCATGCGGAAACTGGGAACCGTTAATACCTGCTGGTCATCCAGCAAAAGGTTATAACCGTGCTGGAACACCCGGGAGGTATCCTGAATACAGATCGATGTATGCTCGCGGATAATATCCTGGGTCAGCGGCGCACTGATTTCTGCCAGTGGGTGATCAGGAGAAACCACAAAGTCCCAGTTCAGGCTGCCCATGGGTTTCCATTCAAAACGGTCATTGGCAAGAATGTTATCGGGTATATTTTTAGGCGCTCCCAGTACCAGCTGGCAGCGGTTATGAAACAGTGCGTCCCAGGAACCGTTATGAACCTCGGTATTAATAATCAGGTTGGTTTCCGGGCGCACCTCCTGAAAATCCCTGACCAGGTCGTAGACCATGCCCTGATTCACCACGTTGTCCAGGGCAATGCGCAGTTCCTGCTCCCAGCCGGTGGCCATTTGCCGGGTACTCATTTCCAGCTCTTCCAGCTCCAGCAGCAGGCGGTCAGTGTGTTTGATAAAGTGTTCACCGGCTGGTGTCAGTTCTACCCGTTTGCTGTCTCTCAGAAACAGCTGTACATCAAGGCGCTCCTCCAGCTTACGCACGGTATAACTGATAGCAGATGGCACCTTGTGCAGGTGTTTCGCTGCAGCGGTGAAGTTTCTGAAATGGGCGACAGCCCTGACGATTTCAAGTGAATCCGTTGGGATCATAAGGCGTTACTACTTACTTAAGGGGTAGACTGCCGGCAAGGATATAACTAATCCCATCATTCTGCGAACCCTGACAGGTTAAGACTGGGTGATCAGAAAGCATTCTGATTCAAAAATAAAGAACCAGTATGCAAAACAAGTTAATGTACGTATTGGAACGATTCCCCTAATATACATCCCTCGCTTCGATGCGCAGCGCAACATGCCTGGTTGCCTGACGCAACAGCTATGCAATCTGAACTACACTGTTGCCTGTTCCCGTAGTTCAGAATCCGCAGGCAGAAGCGAATGAGTCTGCACTCAAAAGCAGACTCAGGTGGATGATCAGCAAAAAACCTCTGTAACTTTGGTACAGGGGTTTTTTTGTATGTGCTAAATTCGAGACAGGCTATTTTCCAGACAGATTATTTTCAAAACAGACTAATCTTGCCGGATAACAGCGTCTTTCCCAATCTTTTTCCTCTCTGTTGTCGCGGCTGTAGCCGCAAATCCTGCACTCCACAGGACTCTCAATAGGACCAGACACATGACCGACCTCACCGCTACCAGTCGCCAGGCTCTTCAGCTGATGGACCTGACTTCCCTGAATGAGAACGACACGCCGCAGGTTATTATCGACCTGTGCCACAAGGCGAAAACCGCTGCTGGCAATACGGCCGCTGTGTGTGTTTATCCCCGCTTTGTGCCTGTCGCAAAAAAGACCCTGAAAGCGCTGGGTCTGAATGACGTGACCGTTGCGACAGTGACTAACTTTCCGGAAGGTGGCAATGACATAGACATCGCCGTGACTGAAACCCGTGCTGCTATCGTTTACGGAGCCGACGAAGTAGACGTTGTATTCCCTTACAGAGCATTCATGGACGGTAATGAAACCGTTGGGCGCGAGCTGGTGGCTCAATGCAAGAAAGCCTGTGGCGACAAGGTGATGCTGAAAGTCATCATTGAAACCGGCGAACTGAAAGACCCGGCACTGATTCGCCGTGCCAGCGACATCTGCATCGAAGCAGGCGCTGACTTTATTAAAACTTCTACCGGTAAGGTCGCTGTCAATGCGACGCCGGAATCTGCCCGTATCATGCTCGAAGCGATTCGTGACAGCGGTAAGCAGAACGTTGGCTTCAAGCCTGCCGGTGGTATTCGTACCGCTGAAGATGCTGCTGAGCATCTGGCCATTGCTGCCGACATTATGGGTGCGCAGTGGATCAACCGTGACCACTATCGCTTTGGTGCCAGCAGCCTGCTCGGAAGCCTGCTTACAGCCCTTGGTTTGCAGGAAGCTGAGGAAGATACAGGAGCTTACTGAGATGTTTTTGCCACAGGAAGTGATCCGTCGTAAGCGTGAAGGCGAGGTTCTGGCCGCTGACGAGATCAGACACTTTGTGCGTGGTGTGACAGACAACAGTGTTTCTGAAGGCCAGGTCGCTGCGCTGGCAATGGCCATTTATTTTCAGGGCATGAACATTGACGAGCGAGTGGCGCTGACCTGTGCCATGCGTGATTCCGGAGAAGTTCTGGAATGGGCGTCGGCCAACCTGAACGGCCCTGTTCTGGACAAGCACTCCACAGGAGGGGTAGGCGACGTTGTCAGCCTGATGCTGGGACCCATGATTGCTGCCTGTGGTGGCTATGTCCCCATGATTTCCGGACGTGGCCTCGGGCATACGGGCGGAACTCTGGACAAACTCGACAGTATCCCCGGCTATAACACTCATGCTTCTGAAGAGCTTCTGCGCAAGGTGGTTAAGGAGGCCGGAGTTGCCATTGTTGGCCAGACCAGGGAGCTGGCGCCTGCCGACAAACGCATTTATGGCATTCGAGATGTCACGGCAACCGTTGAATCCATTGATATGATTACCTCATCCATTCTTGCCAAGAAGTTGGCTGAAGGTCTGGATGCCCTGGTGATGGATGTCAAAGTCGGCAGCGGCGCCTTTATGCCTACCTTTGAAAAGTCCGTTGAACTGGCTGAAAGCATTGTTCAGGTGGCTAATGGGGCTGGCGTGAAAACCACGGCACTGTTAACGGATATGAACCAGTGTCTGGCATCCAGTGCCGGTAATGCCGTTGAAGTGCGGGAAGCGGTTCATTTTTTAACGGGTGATTTTCGCAATGAGCGCCTGCTCGAAGTGACCATGGCACAATCGGCGGAACTGCTGGTGTCTGGTGGCCAGGCGTCCGATGCTGCAGAAGCGCGTGACAAATTGCAGGCGGTTCTGGACAACGGCAAGGCGGCAGACATTTTTGGCCGGATGGTGTCCGGGCTTGGCGGGCCTGCTGATTTTGTAGAGAACTGTGATCACTACCTGCCCAAAGCAACCATCAGCAAGCCGGTTTATGCGCAGGCTTCTGGCTTTGTGACAGCAATGAATACCCGTAATGTGGGTATGGCGGTGGTGAAGCTCGGTGGCGGTCGCTCCCACCCTGCAGACACTCTGGATTACAGTGTTGGTATAACGGGTATCTGTCGTCTGGGTGATCAGCTGGATAAGTCAGCGCCGTTAGCGATGTTGCATGCCAGTGATGAGTCATCCTGGCAGGCAGCGGCAGAGATGTTGCGAAGCGCTGTCAGCCTGGGCGACCAGAAGCCTGAATCTCAACCCTGTATTTACAGACAGATTGGCTGAATGTCTTGAAACGCCCGACAGGGATTGTCGGGTAGATTGCCGGGTGAATTGTTCGGCAGTATCAGCTAATGGAAGTATTGACCGCGTCCAGCAGTTCTTCTGCCAGAAACGGTTTGCTCAGGATGGAGGTAAACAGCCTGGGCGGACAGAATGACTTGATGCGGTCTGCATCGCCGATACGCCCTCCTCCGGTCATGCCCAGAACCGGTAGTTTCGGGTTGTCCTGACGTATGGCATGAGCAAGCTGGTTGCCGTCCATTTCAGCCATCATGATATCGGTAATGGCGAGATCAAACGGCTCTTTAATATGAGGCATGGCATAAACGGCATCACTGTATTCCGTTACCTGAAAACCTTCAGATTCAAGAACTTCTCTGACAGACTCCCGAAACGGTTGGTCATCATCAATCAGTAAAATCCTTTTTACCATGGCTTAGCTCCTTGTCAGTGGGATGGAAACGATAAAGCAGGTGCCTTTATTGGCAGCGGTCCTGAAACTGATATCGCCCTCGTTCTCCAGAACCATGCTGTAACACATGGACAGCCCCAGCCCGGTTCCTTTACCGATAGCCTTGGACGTGAAGAATGGCTCGAAAATTTTGCTCTGGTACTCTTCCGGAATGCCTGAACCTGTGTCTTCAATTTCAATGATACCGTTACCCTCTTTGATATAGCTGCGCAGAGTAATGACTTTCTCCTCTGCATCCTCCAGGGCATCCCGGGCATTGGTGAGAAGGTTGGCAACGACCTGCCCCAGCTGAACCGGTGAGGCGTAAATATAAATATCCGGGGACAACTCTTTTTTGAGTTCGATCCTGTTCATTGTCAGGTCTTCTTTTATCAGAACTTCAGCTTTGCGAATCACCCGGTTGAGTTCGATGCTGGTTTTATCTTCGGGCCTGGCGTCACGGCTGATAATACGCAGAGAGTCCATAATTTCCTTGGCTCGTACGGCCTGGTCCCTGATATCTCCGACAAACTTTAAACTCTTCTCATAATCCCTTTGATTCAGGGCTTTTGGAAGCATCTGGCACTTAAGAAGAATGGTGCCAAGAGGCTGACTCAGTTCATGGCCAATGCCAGCAGACATTGCTCCAAGTGATGCCATTTTGTTCATTTCGATCATTTTGTTCTGGAAGTCTTTGCTGGCTTCCTGCGCCTGAATCAGGTCTCTGGTCTGCTCTTTTACTGTGCGATGAATGACGCTGTTACGTTTAATTAACAGCCCTGCATAGAGGGTGATCATGGTAGTGAACACAATCCCGAACAGTAGTACGACGAAGGGAAGCGGCGAGATATTGCTGGAAATATAATGTTGAGACGGGTGAGAGGTTACGCTCCATTGACGCCCCAGCAGGGGAGGAAGGTCTTTTTCGTAGTAAAAAGGCTGCTCATGATGTTCAAGGTGGTCGTGTTCGATTTCAGAAAAATTTTCACTCAGCCTGTCATTGTTCTGGTCGGTTTTATCCACCATGACCATGTGAATATCGGAAATCTGACCTGAAACTCTGGATTGTCTGAACAGGTCGTTCGTTTTGTAAATTCCCAGTACAAAGCCAGCCAGGTTTTTTCTGCGGGCAGCAAGGGTATTGTGCGCCCCTTTGTAGACAGGCATCACGGCCAGAAAGGCTTTTTGTGTGGATTTGTCCTGGATCAGCGTAATACTGGCAGAGGCTTGTGGAAGTCCTGTATCCCGGGCCGTTTCCAGTATTTCACGCCGGGCCTGATTGGTAGAAAGATCAAATCCCAGTGCCATTTCATGGCCTTTATACGGCTCTACGAAGTACACAGGAAAGTGCTCATCTTTAGGTGGAGCCGGAACCATTGCTCCCTGCTGGTACTGGGTAATTTCAAAACCGGGATAATGCTTCCTGATGGTCTGTAACATTTTTTCCTTATTGTCAGAAGTCACTCTGGGAATCCACTCCAGCGCCTGGATGTGTGGCAGATGCTTTAAAATTTCCCTGGCCAGCGCCCTGAATTTGTCGTGATCAGGTAAAAAACCTTCGCCAAAGAAAATACCCAGATCTTGCAATGCCTCAAAGTTTACGGTCAACTCCCGGTGCAGCGATGTCGCCCGCAGGTCAACCTCCCTCTGGAAAGAGATGATCAGGCTTTTCTTTTCCATCTCATAAAGCCAGAAGGCAGTAAAAGCTGAAATTGCTAAACCAATTGCCGTCAGCAAGGGAGTAATGGCCAGTTCTTTTTTCTTTTGCATGCGGTTGTCCTTAACCGGGATGCCTGAAATAACCAGATAAATTATAAAGGCATTAGTTAGTAATCGGTTGGTTTCACGGTCAATAAAGAACAAAAATGGCTACCCTATCCGGTAGCCTATGGGACTGGCTGAGCTATCAGTGGCAGCTATTTTGAAAAACTCCGTAAGCGGTTTTGCTAATGGGTGGGAATGTCTCAGAGTTTAGTGTCCTGATACAAATACCCTGACAGCTTTTTGACGATTTCCTCGAAGGCTTTGGCTAACAATTTATACCTGCCTCCAGTGATTTGAACGACCTTGGGGTGTTGAAGTGATCTATCAATCGTCTCGTTTTTAATCTCTAGCAGGTTGCTCTCATGTTCTGGATCATTGAGTACGGTACTGGTTAACCATTTGGGATTACCGTCGGTTAAATCGAGTGTTGGTAGCTCTGGAACAGACATATTGGCATTACTGTTAATACATTCAATATCTTTCCCTCTTTGAATTTCTGCTGTTGGGCTTGTTGCACCAAGGCTGGCAATTTCCAGGTCAGGTCTGATAAAGGGCAGGTTGGAATGTTTGGAACCCAGCATAAACATTACTGTTTCCTGCTTTAATAAACCGGCCTTTCGTAACATTTCAATGGCTATTCTTAACCCCGTTCCTTCATTGACCAGGTAAAGATTAAACATAATGGAAATGGGTTCCTGAGTGCCAGACTGACTAACTTCATTAAGAGTAACGGCTTGTATTGCTCGTCCAGTTTGCAGACTGGGAATAATTCGATTTTTCCAGTTTCCAATGGTTCGTTCATTAACAAAAACAAAAACTGTCGTTAAATTTGAATTGTAACTGGCTGATTCATGTGTGCCTGGCATGCTATCTTTCAGAAGTTGTGTATACTGCCTTGTTTTTTCAAACAGTATGGTGTTTGTCCTATCAACACTGTGTCTGAGTTCCTCTGTTAGTAGTGAAGAATTTATTTCAAATTTCATACCTGTCTGACTGACAATCAGATGTGGTACAGGTATGCCGTAATGTTTTGGTAGTTCGTCAGATTCTTCACTATCTACTTTTAACATTGTGATGTTCTGGTGAAATGGGGGCTGAGTATTACTCCTGTTTCTAATATTGATTGTATTGTTGAGTATGGAGTTTGGTTCACCTCCTGTTCTGGAAAGAGTGTCAAAGTTGGTAATGTACACGATGATAAAGTTGCTGTTTTCTTCCTTGATGTTATTAAGTGCAACAAGCATATCTTGCTGAGCCTGATGCTCAGCTACAGTTGTAGCCTCAAAAAACAGGGTGTCATGAATACTGGTAACCCATATAAAATTAATGTCTTTATGTCTTTTTAAAATAGCGTCTAATTGATTTATGTGTTCGTTAAATGCTAAATGAGTTTCGTCATTGTTTTTACTTGCTTCTTTATTATGTTTTTTAAATTTGGGTTGCTGTTCCGCCTGATTACTTGTTGTGTGTTCAAATGAATACTTACCGTGTTTTTTACCAAAAAGTCCTGTTTGTAAAAAACCGGCAGGATAATGAGTTTGATAGATGACAGAACCAACCTGATATATGCTCAGAATACTGGCAAATATTAACGACTTGTCGTTAATATTCTCAGAGGGGCTATGCGATTTTGTGTCGCTGCAAAAGAATAGAAACAGCAATAGAACAAATGATTTCTTATGCATTTTAAACAGCTTCTGAAAAATAAATAACAATTCTAAAAAAAGACTGCCCGAGAAGTATAGCTGTCGCCAATGGTTCCTGCGTGATGAGGTTAGCACCCTATCCACAGACCCTTCAGAACACATGCAGAATAGGATATTTCTGCTTTGCATCCTGATACTGGACGATCAGCACAGCCTGACTAATACTGAATTTTTCATAAGAAGTCAGCCCCAAGGCTACCTTAGTCTCTGACCTGTAAATCTTCAGCTTAACCAGACTTTCCAACTATGTTGCTGGATACCAACATGACGATCATTACTGAAGGTGCAAACCGTCTTTACTGCCTCTTATTCAACAGCTGTTCTAACAGCTTTGCTGCGGTTTCTTTGGGGATACTGTTTCTTGCAGCTGCGGAACGAGTCAGGGCTTATGAAGCTGAAAATTTGCACTTTGAGGTGAGACTGATGCCGGCTCCCCAAGGATTCGGTTGTCTGAAAATTTATCCCGAAAATGAGTCAGCCATAAAACTGCAAAATGCCGCTAAAAACTCAGGTTGGTTTATCCGGAAAGGTTTCTACCCTGATGTTGTTTCTACCGTACATATCGGGTTTACGTTTTTATCTACACACATTGGTACAAGTGGCCTGGTTGGGGTCATTAACTTGTCGTACCGATACTGGCACTACAACCCTGCAGCACTCTGGAAGATGATTACACATGCTGTTGGAGCTCACCTTCAGCAGGAGGAAGTGAGGTCCGGCTCTTTACCGGCAGAAAATACTCTGGATGTTGTTCAGCTTGATAATCATATTCGTTTCAAATCCGCAACTGGTCGTATTGAAGGGCAGCGTAAGCGTACCAGCAATCGTAACTTCGGGGGAGCCGCCTCACTGCCTGGACAATTCGTTTCAAATATCGCTTCATCCTCAGGCCATTCCGATAATGGGGGGGATCAACCACCACCCTACGGTCACCATCATACCGGAACGTCAGTTTGCCCTTTATGCTCGGGTCCATGTAAAAAGAAAAATGAGTGTGATGCAGGACAGGCAAGGAGAGAGAAAAAAGCAGCACATGAAAAAGACAAGAGAAGTGACATGGCTACTGCCTTTGATGATCTGGCAAAAGCTATGGGCCGTACGATAATAAAAACGAGTTCGGATACAGGCACTTATATTTCCCGGCTTGAGCTTCTTCGCAGTGTTCGAAGGTTTATCCTGCAAATACCACCGCCAGTTTTAGAGGGCCTTCTGGCAGGACAGCCATCAGCCTCTTCTCCCAGTGCGATTCCCGTTGCAAACCAGAATAGCGTGTCAGAGCCTCATACAATATCTGAGGTAAACACTCTTCGCTCCAGAAACCTTGAATTGGCATTTCAGGTTGTACGTTTACAGGAAACTATCAGAAGTTTAGGTACGCAGCTGAGTGAGTTCAGGAACCAGGCTCACAATCAAAACTGCGCTCTGGCAGAGGAACCAGACAATGCACAGCAGCAATTTGCAAGAAATACTGCTTTAGAGGGTCGAGTTGAAGAATTAACCGCTGGATCGGACGATCTCCTGACATCAAATCTGGATCTGATCGACGAAAATGAAGCACTAACCGCTGAAAATAGAAGGCTGAACGCCCAGATTGAAACACTGAGTGGTGAGGTTATTGAGCTATCCAACCTCCTGGTAGCAAGCCAGGCAGCTCAGCGTCACTGTTTAGAACACCATGGACCTCAACCGGGAAGCTCACAGGCAAACCTGAATGAGAATAATTCTGACCCAGGGAGATTTCCAGATGAAAGTGTCACACCAGGCGGAGGTAGCACAACAGTCTGCTGGAAAAATCAATAATCCGGCTCTACGGCTCTATCTCTGGCGTTGATTAAAGAGGCTCGCAGCGTTCCAGCATTTACATAAATAAATGTGGCCCGAGGAGCCTGCTCTAAAAGGCTGTGAGTGTGGCGACTATCCGGAGAGCTATAGCCACTCACACTGCTGTTTTTTAATCCGTCAGGCAGGTTTCCGTAAATTGAAATGTTGTTACATCAAACAAACCATTAGACGTCAATTTCAGTGTAGGAATCACCGGCAGGCTCATAAACACCAGAGTCATCAACGGCTGAATATCAGCATTGATACCAAACTCATGCTTCGCCATTGCCAGCAGGTCGCCCATGCGGGCAGCCACTTCTTCGGCAGGCTTGTCGGACATCAGACCACCCACCGGCAGAGGCAGGTCACCGATCACCCTGCCATCTTTTACCAGTACAAAACCACCGCCGATGGTTTCAACGTGATTAACGGCAGTGACCATATCCGCGTCGTTATCGCCCACGACCACAATATTGTGGGAATCATGTGATACAGTGGTAGCAATCGCGCCGCCCCTCAGACCGTAGTTAGCCAGAATCGCTACAGACATATTGCCAGAAGCCTTATGGCGCTCAATAACAGCCAGCTTATTCAGGCCCTTGTTCTGGAAAGTGTTCAATCTGGCGTCAAACAGACCTTCCTCATTGGCTTTCACTTCAACTTCTACAGCGTCAGTCAGAACACCGCCGGGACAAACGCCGATGGCACGGGCTTTTTCTGACGTCAGTGGCAGGTCGAAGTGATTTTCAGAAACCGGGGCAATGTTGACGGTATTCAGAACGGAGTCACTGGTGTAATCCTGAATATCGACCAGCATTTCACCGTTGCGGGCCACTTCCTGACCTGCGCAGAACACGCGTCTGGCAGCAAAGGCTTTCAGGTCATTAACAATAACAATATCGGCATCGTAGCCCGGAGCAATGGCTCCCTTGGACTTCAGGCCATAGCATTCTGCTGCATTCAGGGAACCGATGGTGACCGCAGTGACCGGGTCCAGACCTTCTTCAACCGCCACACGCAGGTTCTTGTTTACATGACCGTCTTCAAAGATATCCTTTGGCTCCCGGTCATCGGTGCAGAACAGGCAGCGACGGGCATTATTGGCGTTCACGCCCTGTACCAGAGTCACCAGATCCTTACAGGCAGAGCCTTCACGAATCTGGACGTACATGCCCATGCGAATACGTTCGACCATGGCTTCAACCGTTGAACATTCGTGGTCGGTCTTGATGCCGGACATGGCATAAGCCTGCAGAGCCTGACCCGTCAGACCCGGGCTGTGTCCGTCAGCAACAAACCCGTTATCCAGAGCCAGCTTTACTTTCGCCAGCATATCGTCATCGCCATTAATCACACTCGGGAAGTCCATGACTTCACCGACACCCAGAACGTTAGGATGGTTGATCAGCTCGGCCAGATCATCAGCCAGCAGTCTGGCACCGGCTTCTTCAAACGGCGTTGCCGGTACGCAGGATGGCAGCATCACTTTAACGTTCAGAGGCAGATCTTTAGAGGAATCCAGCATAAAACGGATGCCGTCCAGTCCGCAGACGTTGGCGATTTCGTGAGGATCAGCAATGATGGTGGTGGTGCCGTGAGGCAGCACTACACGGGAAAACTGTGGTGGCGTAATGGAAGACGACTCAATATGAACATGGCTATCGATCAGGCCGGGGATAACCACGCCACCTTCAGCGTCAATCACCTCTCTGGCTTCGTACTCACCAAAACCAATTACCTTGCCATTGCCCAGAGCCAGAGGCCCGTCAACAAGGGTCTGGTTAAAGACGTCAACGACCTTACAGTTGATGATCAGGGTATCTACCGGAGTACGGCCGGCGGCCATGTCGATAAGCTGTTTCATAATGTGTGTTTTGCCAGAATCTGAAAAAGAAAACGTCGATGGATAACCATCGACGTGATCAAAGAGTTACTCAGCCGCACCCAGAACCGGGTTGAATGTATCCTGAGTGTGGAAGTCCACTGCACCCAGATCAGTCATTGCGTAATCAGGAATGGCAGTGATCTGCAGACAGCACATGTAAAATACCGGATCAGGCAGGTCACAACCCAGCTCGCGGGCTACCTCTTTCATTTTGCGTTCTGCTTCAGCCATGGCTTCTGGCTCAATATCAGAAGTGATACCGCAGATTGGCAGATGGATGAAATCCAGGATTTCACCGTCTTTCACGATCACCTGACCGCCGCCTTTTTCAGCGATGTAGTTAATCGCCAGCGCCATGTCTTCGGAGTTGGTACCGATACACATAATATTGTTGTCGTCTGGTGCCTTGGAGCTGGCCATTGCGCCGCCTTTCAGTTTCCAGCCGGAAACAAAGGCAACAGGCTTGTTACCGTTTTTACCAAAGCGCTCAACAACTGTCGCATAAAGAACGTCGTTTTCTACGTCTGGCAGAACCACGCCATTCTCAACGTTCAATTCAACATCACGACGTTTGCGGACGAACGGCACGTCGTAATCCACTTCCATGGACAGAACCTTCACACGATCCGCATCGATATCGGTGCGAACTTTCATGTCTTCAGCCGTGATCGCAGGAATTTTCAGCCTGGAAGACAGGGTTTCGGAACGCGCAGGCGCTTTCAGGTCTACCGCCATTTTGCCATCATCAACCACCAGTTTGCCTTTAGCGATCACCTTGTCGATGCTGAATTCGCGCAGGTCGTCAACGAACAGGATATCTGCGATTTTTCCCGGAGAAATAGAACCGACCAGGTGGTCAATACGATAAGCTTCCGCACTGTTCAGGGAACCCATCTGGATAGCCGTGATCGGGTCAACGCCAGCGGCTATGGTCATGCGGATCAGCTTGTCCATGTGACCGTTTTCCAGAATCTCGGAAGGAATCACATCGTCAGTACAGAAGCTGACACGACGAGCAACACGTGGGTTGATATGGGTAACAACCTTCATATTCTCGTTCAGGAAGTGAGAGATGGAAGACTCACGAATCAGCAGGAACATACCCTTGCGGATTTTTTCCATGGCTTCCTTGTGGTCATAGCTTTCATGGTCCAGACGTACGCCAGCACTCAGAATGCCGTTCAGTCGTTCACCGGTTGTCATAGGAGCGCAGCCGAACACTGGCAGGTTGTTTTCCTGCGCCGTTTCAATAGCACCCATCACACCGTCGTGTTTGTTTTCAACAAATTCAGAAACGGTTTCCCATACGCCAAACACTTCCGGCCACTTCTGAACTTCTTTATGAACCTCTGGGGTTACGTCAAAGCCAACGGTGGATTTTGGCAGTGTGTAAGGTGTGGTGAATGGCAGACCCCAGAACACTTTCAGAGGACCTTCGCTGATTTCGTCCAGCACCTCGCGCACCCCTTCCAGGCCAGCGGTCACCAGATACTGGTCCAGACCGGACACGATGCTGGTGGTACCGCAGGGTACAACTGCCTTGGCAAAGCTGGTCATGGACATCTTGCTGCACTCAATGTGCAGGTGACCGTCGATCAGACCCGGACACAGAAACTTGCCTTCTGCGTCGATGATCCGGGTGTTGTCGCCGATGTAAGCGTCGCACTCTCCAGTTGCTACAATACGGGAGCGATAGATGGCTACGTCCGCAGGGTAGATTTCAGAAGAGGTTACGTTAACCAGCTGGCCGTTTTTGATCACGATATCCGCAGGGATTTTTGCCATGCCGGCATCGATCATGTCGCGCAGGTTTTCTTTGATCATGGGTCAAACTCTCAACAGGCGTTGTCCGTTGCAAAGGAGGACAACGACTTTAAAAACAGATTAAAAGGCGGCAGATAGCCGCAAAAGCATGTACAGGTTCAGAAGGCTTTGAGCCAGATGAAGTACATATCAGGGCAAGGCAGTCACAGGCTTCAGAATGAAGCTGGCTACCCGGAGAGCATGACAGGTGTCAGATCCAGCCGGTCTTTTCAGGCTGGGGGCAGGATGATTCTGTAAGGTGGCGAGTCGCCTGAACAGCAGAATTAGTCATCACAAACTCGAACGAAAAACGAAAGTGTATGTCAGAACACTATATAGAACGCTATGTGCAAGATCATTATATGGTCGTTCGATAAATTTTCACCTCAAAAATACGAAATTTCGGAAAGTCCTTAAGGATTCAAAGTGGCAGACAAGAGTGGTCGATCACTGGCAGACTTTGCCAATATCATTGAGAGCCTGACATCAGACATGACCCCCGGGCAACGTTACCAGACATTGCTGTCCGGGTTGTCCGGCCTGTTTCCCTGCGATGCCACCTGTCTGCTGAAACTCGATACCAACCTGCTCTACCCCGTGGCTTCGGTGGGCCTGTCAGCAGATGCCAGAAGTCGCCGCTTTCCCATTGACAGACATCCCCGCTTTGCAGAAATACTGGCGAGCCCTCTGCCTGTCCAGTTTTCAGTAGACAGCGCCCTGCCAGACCCCTTTGACGGGCTGATGGCGACCGGTAACGAATGCACAAAAATCCATAACTGCATAGGGATAAGGCTTATGGTCGATGGGCGTATATGGGGCGTCCTGTGCCTTGAAGCCCTGAATACCGGGGCATTTTGCCAGATGAAACCGGAGTCTTTCAGGACGGCTGTTGCGATTGTGACAGCGACCATCAAAATGGTGACCCTGATTCATCAGCTTGAAGAAAATGTGGCTTACGAGCATGAGTTGAACCAGCGTCTTTTATCATCCGGCCGAACGTCTGCCCCTTCAGACCTGATCGGGGAAAGCCCGGCGATGAAAGCCTTAAATAAGGATATCGAGGTGGTGGCGGGCTCAGGGTTGGCAGTACTGGTACAGGGAGAAACCGGTACCGGCAAGGAACTGGTCGCCAGAAAGATTCACCGTTTATCTGACCGCAACGGTTCTGCCATGATTCAGGTTAACTGCGCGTCACTGCCTGAACATATTGTTGAAAGCGAACTGTTTGGTCATGTACGGGGAGCTTTTACCGGGGCTGTGAAAGACCGTCAGGGCAAGTTCAGGCTGGCTGACAATGGCACCATTTTTCTGGACGAGATCGGTGAGCTGCCCCTGAATACCCAGGCAAAACTGCTTCGGGTGTTGCAGACCGGAGAGGTTCAGCCCGTGGGTAAGGACCAGTTGCTGAAGGTGAATGTCAGGGTGATTGCCGCCACGAATCGTGACCTGATGACAGAGGTTCGGGAAGGGCGTTTCCGGTCAGACCTGTATCATCGGTTGAATGCCTATCCTCTGGAAGTTCCCCCCTTACGCAGCAGGGAGGGCGATATACTGTTGTTGGCTGGTTTTTTTATGGAGCTGTATACCCATCGCTTTCATTCGGCGGTGTTGCGTCTGGACGAGGCGAGTAAACAATTATTACAGGCATACCAATGGCCGGGTAATGTCCGGGAGCTGGAGCATGCCATTAACCGGGCAGCACTGAAAGCCTGCCATGACCAGAACACTGACAGACTGGTGATTATTACGCCTGAACATCTTGGTCTTGATAGCCCGGCTGAAAGGATCAACCGTCCGGAACAGGTTGTTAATGAGTCCGGTGATTTGCGATCCGCTCTGGACACTTATCAAAAGCAGATGATTACGCGTCTGCTAAATGAAAAAGACAATAACTGGTCTGAAGTTGCAAGATACCTGAATATGGATCGCGCCAACCTGAACCGCTTGGCGAAACGACTTGGCCTGAAGTGATCAGGCATAAAACTCAACATAAAATTCGGCGTAACCCTCTAACTCCAGATGGTGTCTGGCACTGGGTTTAATCACAATGCTGTCAGGTTCAGCGACTTTAATTTTTTCCTGTGTTTCATCGTCACAGAAAATCAGGCTTCCTTTTTGCACCGTTAGCACTCCCCATTTATCTTTCGCCGTTGAGTGCTGTTTCAGAAAAGCATCAGGAACATTGTCGGATGTGAACAGCCCTGTGCGTTTATAAGGGGTGACAGAATCGGGAAGAACTCTCATAACGACACCTGTTGTTTGTATCAGGGGGATTTGTAAACCATCCAGGCCAGCCAGAGCAGGGCAAACAGTTTGAGCAACTCAGTAATAGCAAACCCTGTGTGGCTGTTTGACGGCAACACCGGTTGCCCGGAAATAATCTGCTCTGCACGGCTATTCAGAATGGGAAGCAACCAGAGCGTCTGAACAAGCTGGCAGAGTGCAATAAGGGCAGCTGCACAAAGAATTGCCTTTGTCAGGGGAAGCCCAAACAAGATGCCAGCCAGAATCACCAGAAATACCCATTGCACCTTTTCAAAGACCCCAAAAACATGCCGGCCCACATCGACTCCTGTTGCCAGCGTCAGGCTGGGGGCATGAAATTTAACAGGTGCTTCCAGAAAGGAGATGCCCAGGATCATGCCACTCCAGATCAGTACCAGAAAAAGTGCCAGCGGCTTTAGCATAAGTACTACCGTTGTCAGGGTTGTTGCAGAACGTCCGCCGACTTCTGAACCGCCGCCTTTTCAGGCAAAGCGAGTTTGATCAGAAACAGAGCCAGCGCCAGTACGCCTGCTGAAAAAATGATATCTCCTATCATACGTAACCAGACCAGAGTATGGATAATGGGCTGGTGGATAAATTCCGGTGAGCGGGCATACCAGTAGCCATGATCAATGCTGGCTATGGCCTGTAAAACACCCACCGGCAATAGTGTTGTCAGTGCCATGGCGGCCAGCCCGAGGTTGAAACTCCAGAAAGCCCATTTTAAAAGACGGTTGTCCCATACCCGATTATCAGACAGACCTTTCATGCAGAGAGTTAACAGGCCAATGCCTAACATTCCATAAACACCAAACAGTGCCGTATGACCGTGGAGAGGTGTCGTATTCAATCCCTGTATGTAATAGAGGGAGACAGGTGGATTTATTAAAAATCCAAACACCCCGGCACCCACCAGGTTCCAGAAGGCGGTCGCGACGAAAAATAAAACCGGCCACTGATAGTCTTTCATCCAGCCAGTGACTTTGCGCAAGCGATAATTCTCATAGGCTTCAAACCCGATCAGGCTCAGGGGAACGACTTCCAGCGCAGAGAAGCAGGCTCCCCAGGCAATCACTGACGTGGGAACTCCGCCGAAGTAAAGGTGATGCAGCGTACCTATGATGCCGCCTGCCAGAAAGATGATGGTGGCGAAAAGAACAGCACTGCCAGCGGTTTTAGCCCTGACCAGCCCAAGCCGGACAAACAGTATGGCAATAACCGCCGTTGCGAACACTTCAAAAAATGCTTCCACCCAAAGGTGGACAACCCACCACCGCCAGTATTCTGCTATTGCCAGATGGGTGCGCTGTCCCATAAACAGCCCCGCACCATAAAACAGACCTATGGCGATGGCGGACAGGAAGAACACCCATAACACATGCCTGTCTGCCTTGCGGGCTTTCAGTGCCGGAAGTATGGCGCGGCTGACCAGCAGCAGCCAGATCAGCAGGCCGGAAAACAGTAACAGCT
The DNA here is from genome assembly GCF_040549045.1 of Endozoicomonas sp. NE40. Lineage (NCBI taxonomy): Bacteria > Pseudomonadati > Pseudomonadota > Gammaproteobacteria > Oceanospirillales > Endozoicomonadaceae > Endozoicomonas > Endozoicomonas lisbonensis. The sequence goes on from NZ_JBEWTB010000002.1 coordinate 2,612,999, forward strand.
GCCAGAATTTGCCAAGGTCTACAAACTCCATGCCCTGGTGACCAAACCAGAAGTTGTCATTCAGGTTAAAGTACTGCTGAATCCCCAGCCACTCTCCGGTCATGGAACCGGCGACCACGATGACCAGCGCAACATAGAGACAATTGACACCGGTCTTTTGCCATTCTGGCTCAAAGCCGGACAGCAACGGGGCAAAATACAATCCGGTCCCGAGCCAGATGGTGGCTATCCAGAATACGCCGAGCTGAGTATGCCAGGTGCGGGTAAGAGCGTAAGGAATAATTTCGCTGATATTAATGCCGTAAAATTCATGCCCTTCTACGGCGTAATGGGCGGTAATGGCCCCCATGACCACCTGCAACAGAAACAGCGCAACAGCCGTCCAGAAAAATTTACGGGTTGCCAGCATTGATGGCGTTGCGGCTATTTCCCTTAGAGGGTCCCGGTCAGGCAGCTCCGGGGCTGGTGTGTGGCGGGCAGTGGCTGCATGGTACCAGGCCAGTGCGCCGATGCCGGCAATGAGCATGATAATGCTGACGACAGACCAGAACAGAAGCGAGCCGGGAGGCTGGTTATCAATCAGGGGTTCATGGGGCCAGTTGCTGGTGTAGGTAAAGTCTTTGCCCGGACGGTTGGTGGATGTCGCCCAGGTGGTCCAGAACAGGAAAGCACTCAGCCATTGCCGGTGCTGAAGTGTGGGAATGGGGTTGTCGCGGATGGCGTATTGTTCCCTGAGAGCGTGAAATGCCGGATCATCACTGAATAACCGTTGATAGTATTGCGACAGGTGTCTGACAATTTCAGCCCTCTGCCCGTTGAGCTGGATCGAGCCATCTTCCGGATCAAAGGTATTGGTTCTGATTGCCTGTTTTGCCTGTTCCCTGATCGCAGCCTGCTGTGGGGCTGGCAGTTGTTGCCAGGGCTGGTTATGTACCTTCAGGGCCATAGCGTCCAGCAACATTTCTGCTTCCCGGTGCAGCCAGTCGGCATTCCAGTCTGGCGCCACGTAACTGCCATGTCCCCAGATTGAGCCGGTTTCATGACCGCCAATTGAGCGCCAGACCTGCTGACCGTTGCGAATGTCTTCACCGGTGAACAGCACGGCACCTGACTCATCCACGACCTGTGCAGGAATCGGGGGAGCGTGCCGGTATATTTCCTGCCCCATCATCAGCAGCACAAAAAATGAAGCCACAAACATCAGCCCCAGTATCCACCAGGCGGTTTTATTGCTGTCTTTATTGTTCTTGGACATCTTTGCTCTCCAGGTCGTGTTTTGTCGTTTTCGGAGGCAAAGGCAGAAAGCGTGCCAGTTTCTAAAAGGCGATAATTCAGGAGGGATTCTGACAGGAGCTGAAAAAAAGCAGGGAGTGGTATCAGTAACAGAGTCATTCTGACCCGCATCTCTGGTCAGAATGACTACACGACAAACCACTATGAATGGAAAGCCGGGGATCTGGCCGACATCAGCAGGAAATGTTGCGCTCAGCCAATGTGGCACAGGTTATGTATGCTCAATACAAAAAAAGAGGAGCCTGCGATGAATGATCTGTGTAAAAAAGAAGATGTGCGGCTGCTGGTGCATGAATTTTATGCTGCGGTCAGAAAGGACAGTATCCTTGGCCCCATTTTTAATGACGTTGCTCAGGTTGACTGGGACGCTCACCTGCCCATCATGGTGACTTTCTGGGAGTCACTGCTGCTGAAAACAGATCGTTACCGGCGCAACGCCCTTGAGCCTCATTTGAAGCTGTTTAAGGAAATCGCCTTTCGGCAGGAGATGATGGATCGCTGGCTGATGAATTTTGATGCGACCATGGACAGTCATTTTCAGGGGGAAACCGCAGAGAAGGCAAAGGACTGGGCAAGAGGGATTGCTCATAACCTTCAGAGACAGATACGGAAACAGGGAGGGTTGCAGATAAAAGAGCCTGGTGGATAACTCCCCGAAGCGATACTCCGGGGAGTTTGCCGAACGGCTTACAGGAAAGCGTAGCGGAGCAGGAATACAACGGTCAGCAGGGCGCAGACCGGAGATATTTCTTTATAACGACCAGACACGATTTTCATAAACGTGTAAGCGATAAAGCCTGTTGCGATACCTTCTGTCAGGGTGAAGCTGAAAGGAATCATGATGGTAGCGGCAAAGGCCGGTACTGATTCAGTAAAGTCATCCCAGTTCACTTTGGTCAGGTCAGCGGTCATCAGCAGACCCACATAGATCAGGGCGCCTGCTGTCGCATAAGCTGGAATCATGCCTGCCAGTGGCGAGAAGAAAATAGCTAGCAGGAACAGGATACCAACGACAACGGCCATCAAACCGGAACGACCACCATCAACAACACCTGTCGCACTTTCAATGTAAGGGCAGATGGACGATGTACCCATGAAGGCTCCACCGGCAGAACCCAGGCTGTCGATGTACAGGGATTTGGTGGCATTCGGGTAGTTGCCGGTAGAGTCGGTCAGACCCGCTTTATCGGTGACTGCGATAAAAGTACCGGCCGATTCAAACAGGCTGACCAGCATCACCGACAGAATCACACCAAACAGACTCATATCCAGAGCGCCCATGTAATCCAGCTGTCCGACAACCGGTGCAATGCTTGGAGGCATAGAAGCGATTCCGGTGTACTGCACATCACCAATGGCCAGGCCAATCAGGGTGATGGAGGCGATAGAAACGACAACTGCCGCCTTAAAACCCCGGTGTACCAGACCCACCATCATCAGGAAACCCAGACAACCCAGTACAAATTCGGCAGAGCGGGGGTTGCCGATGGTGACCATTGTGGCAGGGTGACCCACAATAATGTGGGCGTTATGCAGGCCAATCAGGGCAATAAACAGGCCGCAACCTGTTGCAATGCCGACGCGCAGACTGGTCGGGATGCTGGTGATAATGTAGGCGCGGAATGGAGCAGCTATAGCAAACAGCAACGAACCCCAGAAGATAACCGCCATGCCGGTTTGCCAGGCCAGCCCCATGCTGCCCACCAGAAAGAAAGCAAAGTAGCTGTTCAGGCCCATCGCCGGTGCCATGGCAATTGGCAGGTTGGCAAAGACACCCATGGCGATACTGCCAATGGCGGCAATCAGACAGGTGGTGACGAACACCGCCTGAGCATCCATACCGGCAGCGGACAGGATTTGAGGGTTTACAAAAATAATATAAGCCATGGTGAGGAAAGTGGTCACGCCTGCCATGCTTTCCTGTTTTATGCTGGTGCCTTTTGCTGACAGGTCGAAGAAGCGTTCAATCCATCCGGTTTTCTCTGGCTGTGGGCAAGACGACTGGGAGAGATGACGGGTTTCCCGAATAGCAGAAGTGGTCATAACAAACTCGGATGGCTGATCAAAAAATGTACGAACTTAGTTCGATCAAAAACATTATATTGTCGTTCAAATATTTTTCACCTTAAAAGTGTATCAGTCACGGAAAGTACTGATGATGAATCGGTGTTTGCTTGGTCGGTTGTGAAAAAGGTTGAAATGAGGAATATAGATTATTTTTTGATCACGAATTACTGCGACGAACAGCACTAATCTGGGTAATAATGAACCATTATGAACACAGATGCTTCAGGTGTCGCAGATGAAACGAGCTATCGTTCTGGTCATGGATTCTTTTGGTGTAGGCGCCACAGAGGATGCTGGTAAATTCGGAGACAAGGGGTCTAACACCATCGGGCATATCGCCAAAGCCTGCGCTGAAGGCAAGGCTGATATTGGTCGTCAGGGACCTTTACAGCTACCTGTACTAGCCAGTCTGGGGCTGGTGCATGCAGCTCAGGAATCGGCAGGTGAATTTCCTGCCGGTATGAACACCGATGTCGACATTGTCGGGGCTTACGGGCATGCGAAAGAGCTGTCCAGCGGCAAGGACACCCCCAGTGGTCACTGGGAGATGATGGGGGTTCCGGTGTTATATGAATGGGGATACTTCAAGGATCTGAAAAACAGTTTTCCTGCGAAACTGCTCAAGGAAATTATGGCAAAGGCAGACATCCCCGGTTATCTGGGTAACTGTCACTCGTCGGGTACCGTGATTCTGGAGCAGCTGGGTGAAGAACACATGCAAACCGGCAAGCCGATTTTCTACACATCGGCCGACAGTGTGTTCCAGATTGCCTGCCATGAAGAAACGTTCGGGCTTGAGCGCCTCTATAAACTCTGTGAACTGGTCAGGGAGATTCTGGAGCCTTACAATATCGGGCGGGTGATTGCCCGTCCCTTTATCGGTGATGATGCCGGTGATTTCCAGCGCACCGGTAATCGTCGTGATTATTCCGTACTGCCTCCTTCACCTACCCTGCTCGATAAACTGGCCGAAACAGGTGGTGAAGTGGTCAGTGTGGGCAAAATTGCCGATATTTTTGCCCATCAGGGCATCACTAAAAAGTTGAAAGCCAACGGAATTGCCGGACTGTTTGAAACCACCATGCAGGCGTTTGAGTCGGCTGGTGATCAGTCCCTGATCTTCACTAATTTTGTTGATTTCGATTCGTCGTTTGGCCATCGTCGTGACGTAGCCGGCTATGCTGGCGCACTTGAACAGCTGGATGCCATGCTGCCCCGCCTGCTGAAAGAGATGGAAGACGATGACCTGTTAATTATCACGGCGGACCACGGTTGTGACCCAACCTGGGTCGGCACTGACCATACCCGTGAACACATTCCTGTGCTGGTGTTTGGCCGTAAGATCAAGCCGGGCTCTCTGGGACGCCGCGAGACTTTTGCGGATATCGGGCAAAGCCTTGCCAGTTATTTTGGACTGGAGCCGATGGAATACGGCACCAGTTTTTTAAAATGAGTTAAAGAGGTAAAAAGAGTGACTCCTCATATTCACGCTAAACCAGGTGCCTTTGCTGACGTTTGTCTGATGCCTGGTGACCCTCTGCGCGCAAAATACATTGCTGAAACCTTCCTCGAAGGCTCTGAGCTGGTTAACGAAGTTCGTAACATGCTGGGTTATACCGGTGAATATAAAGGTCGCAAGGTGTCTGTGATGGGGTCCGGTATGGGCATCCCTTCCGCATCCATCTATTACAAGGAACTGATTACCGAGTACGGTGTGAACAAGCTGATTCGTGTGGGTTCCTGTGGCGCGATTTCTCAGGATGTCAGGCTGCGTGACATTGTTATTGGTATGGGTGCCTGCACCGATTCAAAAGTTAACCGCATGCGTTTCAACGACCATGACTTTGCGGCTATTGCCGACTATGGCCTGCTGGAGAACGCTGTCAGTACCGCCCGTGACAAAAATCTGCCGGTGAAGGTAGGCAACCTGTACTCTGCTGACCTGTTCTACAGTCCCGAGAAAGATATGTTCGATATCATGGAGCGACACGGCATTCTGGGGGTAGAGATGGAAGCAGCGGGTCTTTATGGTGTATGCGCTGAATACGGTGCCAAAGGTCTGGCGATTTGCACAACCAGTGACCATATTCGCCGTGGCGAAGCCCTGTCTCCGGAAGATCGTCAGCTGTCGTTTAATGAAATGATTGAAATTGCACTGGACTCTGTGCTGCTGTAATCAGCCTGAGCCCGATGCAACATCGGGCTCAGCGAGCCATTTGATTGATCACCGGGTCAATATCATAGCTGGCAGCCTGAATAGGCGTATTTTGTTCAATATATGACCATAATGCATCCGCATCGGTTCGCTTCAGGTTGATAAAACCCGGATGGTCAATCAGCTTGGGATAACCGTCTTCACCGGCTGCCAGTGCCGTATTAATGGCCATGCGGTAATTGGCTTTTTCTCTGAGGTCGGTATTGTGAATCCTGATCTTCAGTCCTTCTTCTTCTGTCAGGCTGAAGGTAACGCCGGCAAATTGCGCAAAGCCACTCTGGCCTTTAGGAATCAGGAAAATCTTTCGAAGGTAGTTCTCTACTTCAAAGCCTTTCATCTCAACCAGCCCGATCATATTGTTGTCTGGCTGTACAGAAAGAATATCCTGATAAGTAATATTACCTTCCGGCAGGCTTGCCTTAATGCTGCCTGCATTGACCACGGCAAAATCGGCTCTTGCCATTTCCTGCTGGGCGCAGGCGATAAGGTTGCCGAGGTTCGTATAATCTTCCCGAACTTCGTCAGCTTCACCTTTCAGACGTTTATCTGAAATACCAATCGTCTGCTGCAGACGAAGTTCACCGTCAAGTTTGTAAGGGGCTAACAGCTCCAGCATTTCCGGAGCTTCAGGCCAGATTTTTTCGTCACCTTCATGATTGACCGGAATCAGCTGATAGCCAGTCAGCGACAGTTCGCCATTGTTCAGTTCAAAATCAGCCCTGCCAACATATTGCCCGCGGCTGCCAGCCTGAACAATCCAGGTACCGTTCTGTCGGATGGGTTCAAAAAGGACGCTTTGTGAATGCCCACCAACAATCAGGTCATAGCCTTTTACTTTATCTGCAAAGGCAATATCGCCTGGCGAGTTGAGACTTCCGCTGTTGGTTTCAAAATGCCCAAGATGGGCAAGGGCAATCAGCACATCGACTTCGTCACGAAGAATGTTAGAGGCGACACTGCCTGCCCTGATCGGATCAATAAAATCAATGCCTTTGGTATTTTCCGGATGCCCGGTTCTCAGGGTGTCTGGCGTTGTAATGCCTACGATGGCGACAGAGAGCCCGTCGAAGTTAAAGGTTTTAAATGAGTCAAATCCTGGCTGCCCGGTTTCCGAGTCAAAGATATTGGCAGCCAGCATGGGAAAGCTGGACAGCTCCTGCTGCATTTTGAGGATATTGGGCGGGATATCGAACTCGTGGCTGCCAATGGCCATGGCATCGTAGCCAAGCAGATTCATACCCAGAATATCAGGAATGCCGCTTTGCAGGTCGGATTCCGGTACACCTTTGTTGATGTTGCCGCCGGACAGCAGAAGAACATGCCCGCCTTCGCTTTCGACCTCTTCACGAATGGAGTCTATGAGCGTTTTTCGGGCAGCCATGCCCCACTCACCCTTGTCATTACGCCAGAACTGACCACTGTTGTCGTTTGTATGCAGGACGGTCAGTTTATGGTTTTTGCCTTCGTCATGGCGACTGTTTTCTGCAGCCGGAGAGCATCCAGCCAGCATGGCTGACAGGGAAAGCAAGGCTGTGATCAGAGAAAATCGACGAAGTATGGACATGGATTGTCTTTATCGCGTTGGTTTTAGTGCAGGGTGGAATATATCACTGCCGTTCCAAAGAGAGTGTCGGGGAAAGGAGGGTGCTACGAAAAGTCTGTGTAAAGAACTTTCGATATGAATAATAAATTTATCAATAACAAAGACTTATAAAAGCAGTGTCGCTTTTTGTTCAGTATCAGGATGTCGGGGGGTATTATCCGCCGGTCTTCAACACAGGAGTATGAACCATGCTCAGACAGCGCCTTGTGTCTCTATTTCTGATGGGTATTGCATTATTACTTATCGGTTGTGCGAACGACCAACCTGTCCCTACATCAGAAAAGCTGAAGTCTGTAAAATTTACTGTTGTCCATACCAACGACAATCATGGGAAGTTCTGGAGAAACCGTCACGGTGAAATGGGAATGGCAGCCCGCAAAACCCTGATTGACCGCATTCGCAGGGACGTTGAAAACGAAGGCGGAAAGGTGCTGGTGCTGTCTGCGGGCGATGTGAATACCGGTGTGCCAGAGTCTGATATTCAGCAGGCTAAGCCAGATTTTATTGGTATGAATATGATCGGCTACGACGCCATGGCGCTGGGCAACCATGAGTTTGATAACCCTCTGGATGTGTTACTGGAACAGGAACGCTGGGCTGACTTCCCTTTTCTGGCTGCCAACATTTTCTATAAAAACGACGATAACCTTCTGTTCAGACCCTACATCATGAGAAACCTTAAAGGGGTTCGGGTCGCTATCCTGGGGCTGACCACTGAAGACACCGAAGCTCTGGTGATGCAGGACAATGTGAAAGATATCTATTTCACCAATGCCGTGAGTGCGGCAAAAGAGTGGGTGCCTAAGCTGAAAAGGGACGAAAAAGCGGATGTTGTCATTGCCCTCACGCATATTGGTCATTACCTCAATGCACAATATGGCTCCAATGCGCCCGGTGATGTGACTCTGGCAAAAGACGTCAATGGTATAGATATTATTGTGGGCGGACACTCTCAGAACAAAATGGAAAAGCCGGATATCAAGAACAGCACGTATATCCTGCAGGCATGGGAATGGGGCAAGTATGTAGGGCGAGCTGATTTCGTGTACTACTACGTTGATAACTTTGACGGTAAAGGAAACCGTAGTGGTGTATTGAAAATGGTCAACTACCGGTTGATTCCTGTGAACCTGAAAAGGCAGGTTCTGGTGGACGGCAAAAGTGAGTGGGTTAGCATTGAGCCGGAGATTCCGGAAGACCCTGATGTGTTGAGAGTGCTGAAGGTTTATCAGGATAAAGCGTCAAAAATGCTGCTGCGAAACGTTGGCGAACTGGATAAATCTATGCCCGGAGAGCGTGAACTTGTTCGTAGCCGCCCTGCTGCTATTGGGGTGTTAATTGCCAGGGCGCAAATGGAGAAAACAAAAGCAGACCTGGGCGTTGTAAACGGCGGAGGCATCCGGACCGGCCTGCCTGCTGGCAACATTACTGAAAAGGATGTTCTGAGTGTTCAGCCATTTGGCAATATGGTTTGTTTCCTGGAGATGAATGGCACAGAGCTGAAACACTTTGTAGAAGACATTGCCAGTATTGAACCAGGCAATGGCGGCTTCGCTCATTTCAGCGACAACGTTCGTTTGACTATCGCGGGTGGCGATAATCTGACCCGACTTGAGATCAATGGGAAGCCTGTTCAGAAAGACAAAACCTATCGACTGGCGATCAATGAATTCTCAGCCGGTGGCGGCGATAAATGGCCTGAAATTGATAACAATCCGACATTTATCAATACCGGCTATACCGATGCAGTGGTGCTGAAGGAATACATTCAGAAACATTCACCGTTGAAGCGGGTTAATTTTGAGCCGCAGACGGGGGACATCGTCAGGAAGTGAGTCTGCAGAAAATCGATCTTAAGCGAAGATCGCTGCTATTCAAGGTTTGCAACCATAATCGGGGTAAAGTAGAGCTTATGGGTATCTATATGGCAGACCTGGAAAAAGGAGATCTTATTTTCCAGCATGTGGCAAATGCCAATCTTGAAAGCACTTTTGTATGTCATGCGGCAGTTGTTGCCCAGCAGGTTGTGAGGCTGAAACCCCTGATATTTGATATTGCGAATCCAGCGGGGTTTTGCAAAAGACCCCTTTCTTCTTCTCCGGCGCCTTTTTGGTCAGCTTATCGCGTAAGCGACCTGTTGCTGGCTGCAAAGGCTGCTTTGATAGGCAACTACTGGATTAGCAACTGCCCCCGCGTAGTCTATAGCACTAAAAAAAATCGGCTCACCAGTCACGGGGCGTTCAGTATTTTATCAATGGCGACTGCATTTGCGGGGCGCTCTTATTTTGGTACCCATTCTATGGCCTATGCTAATTACCTCTGTACACAGTGTTTGACGACACTACCACGTGAAATTCATCCGGATAATACCAGTTTATTTTCGGGAGAGGTTTGTACTTACCTTCCCATTGCCTTGTACCAAGCGGCTTCCGGAGCAGAAGTTGTAAAATACATGGCTTTAGATGCAAGGAAGTCTATATCAAGGGATCTGGTAAAGTACCTGAATAAAAATCCTGAGTGGCGATTTTTGGGTACCCTGGATATGACCAGGCCTGAAATGTAGGGTACTTTTTTAGGGTCAACCCATGGTTCAGGCTAAAAAATCACAAAATTGTAATCCAGCCAGACCCGCAGATCATTTTCCTCTTTGTTGATCGCTTTCATCAGCTCCCTGTCATTTCGATAGATGCCGTATTCTAGCTTGAACTCCAGACCTTTCAGCACCTTCTGCGGGAAAATGTATTTGACCCATATATCGTGTTCGTTCTCAGAGACTCCCACCTTTTTGCTGCTTTTTTTGTCAGAAACAATTACGTCCATGCCAGAACCATAGAAATAGCCATAGCCCAGGTGTAAGCCTTTGGCTCCAAGAGAGGAAAAGTCATAGCTGACGCCTGCCATCCAGACGGTTTCGCCATCGTACAGCATATCTTCAGCAAAAGGGCTGGTCGGCATTCCCCAGATACCGTGTGTATTTTTGCCGAGGTCGTAATAATACACGGCTGGCGCAGCATACAATGCGCCGTTGTCTGCCCGGAACTTGTGGGTTTTTGACTCAGCCTTAAATGTGCTGACTGCGGCATCAAAACTCCAGCTGCCAACGGTCAGGGTGGCATTCAGGTTGCCTGCTGTCGCTTTGTCGTCAAATGATTTTTTACCAAATACTTCGCCTGACCACAGGTTGCCGTCTTTCCTGGTGTGGAACACTATTCCTCCTAACCGGAGATTCATGGTTTCGGATAACGGGGTTTTCCAGTTGATTTCGGCATTATGTGCCTGCAGGAAGCTTTTGGAAAAAGCGTTGCGGTATTTCAGCTCCAGACTCTGCTGGTTGGTCAGGTCAGAGGTATGGGCCAGCTCGGCAGCCAGGATATAATCAATTCTTCTTCCGTTGAAGTTTTCGATCCTGTTGAATTTGTCCTCGTTTCGCAGGGATATTTTATTCACCCAGGCAAACTTGAACTGTGTTTCATACAACCGGGTGTTCAGGTTAACCCCTTCCCAGGTACTGGGAACGGTACGTGAACCAGAGCTTGAAACCAGCCCTGTGTATAGCGACTGGCGACCCACTTTCAGCCTGCCGGAGAACGGGTTGCCTTCCTGTTCACATTTCAGTTCAAACCAGGCCTGGCCCAGTTTGGAAAACCCTTCCTGCTTGCCGTTTTTACCGGTTTTTAACAGCTGGTAGGAATCTTTGAACCGGTCTTTGTCGTAATGGAGCTTCGCCGCGCCATAGAATGAGCCACCAACAGCGAACAGGTCACCGAGGTAACCTGAGCGTACATTCAGGTGCAAACCTCCGGTCCAGGCACCTGCCCGGTAGGGTTTGACCCCCTGGTCTTTGCTGTAAGTGTTTTCTACGTCGTAGTACACCGTACGAATTTTGCCGTCTATTGCTCCGTCGTCTATAAACGGCGTACCGGTGACGGCCAGACAACTGCCGGAAGCTATCATACATGAGGCTATCAGGCATGAGGGCAGGGGGAAGAGAGCAGGCTTTAGAGCAGGCACAACGAGCTACCTGTTGTGTGACAAACGTTGACAACTCAGTATAGTGGCTCGTTGTTATATGCCCTCCTCCCTGAGGAAATGAAAAGCTATTGAGCGATTAATTTTCCGCAAACGTTTCTATATAAAGCTTCTCAACCTTTTCCCGCGCCCATGGGGTTCGGCGAAGGAACTTCAGGCTGGATTTAACAGAAGGCTCATGGGTAAAGCACCCGATGTTGATCAATTGCCCGAGGTTTTTCCAGCCAAAATGTGACTGAAGGTCCGTGACTATTTTTTCCAGGGTAATTCCGTGGAGGGGGTTGTTAGGTTGTTGCAACTGCATATCGGGTCAGTCCTGCTTTATGAAATATCAACAGGAGTTTAATGCATATTCTGATCACGGATTAATATTCTGCTGATTCGCTGCCATCTTGTTTCTAACAGGCAAAAAAAATGCTCTCAAGGCGAGAGCATTTTTTGAATCAGTACACTTCTATCAGAGCGCTTTCATCAGAGCGCTTTGATCAGAAATTGTATTTCAGGCTGTAGATGACGCCGTCCTGATAAGTGGCATTACCCAGCTTGTCATCAGCGTAGCGGTACTGCAGACCAGCTGTGATGCTGTCGGTTGCATTCCACCAGAAACCAACACCACCGTTGTGACCCGATTTTTTAGAGGAACCGCTTGCACTGCGCAGGTAGTTGGAGTTGCGACCGAACTCGTATTCGTGCCAGTTAGTCACCATGAAGTCTTCGCCCATGGCTTTAAAGTTGTAACCGGCTACCCAGCCCAGCATGTAACCGTTGTTACCACTGAAATAGGTGGTTTCAGCGTTGTGCAGGGCAAGAACAGGCTTGAAGAAGTAGTTATCACCAGCGAAGTTGTAACCGAAACCGACAAAGCGGTTCTGTTCGTCAAAATCGTGGGTGCTCAGGTCGTAGATTTGAGCAAACAGGTTGAAACCAGAGTCACCCAGATTGATACGGGTGTTTCCTTTCATCGCGACACGGCGGCCACTTTCGCTGCTTTTGTGTGGGTTTTCCAGATCAATGAAACCGTACACTTCACCCCAGGTAAAACCGGCACCACCTTCTACTTCAAGATAAGTGAAATCGTCGTGAGCTGTGTTCTTTTCGGTTTTGTTGGTCCAGTCCAGGCGGTTGATGCTGACGTTACCAAAGCCGTACAGGTAGTCGGCGCTGGCGGTGGCAGCAGCGGTCATTGTTGCCAGGGCAATCGTAGCGTTACGCAGCAGTTTCATGAATGGCCAGTTCCCAGTGTGAAGTGTGTCAGCCACAAGAGGCATTGCCTATGGGCGACAAGTACCTGTTGTGGTCAAAATTCGTTGGGCAGAATTTATAGAGTCTGTAAATAAATAGGCATGGTTGATTTCCGATCAATTCGACTAAAAAGTATACGACCTGGCGAAGCTGTGTAGTGCAAAAGTGTGGCGGATTGAGTGATATTCTCTGGCTTATGGTGGTCAGTTCTTATCTGGATATTGATGATCTTCGTGCGTGTCGAATCTGCGTTCAGTTTTTTTGCATTATTAGCACTTCCATCGGTCAAAATGGAATAACTGGACTATGCTTTTGCGCCTGTGATTACAACTTTCAGCAAAAATGCGATGTTTAACAAAAAAAGATTATTCTGCCATATTTCTGCAGCCTGCCTTGCTATTTTGGCACTTGTTAGTTTGAATCTTCCAGCCAGGGCCGTTGAAGTGAAAAGTCAAACGGTTCACAACCTGGCTCTGATACCTTTCGCAATTGGATTGTCGTGGTTATCGGTTAAAAACAAACCCTGCAATAAGAATAAAAAGCTGTACCCGGTTATTTTTCCTGACTGCGATAGCGCGCCAAAAGCACTGGAGCTAAATAAAAACGCAGTGGTAACAGGTCTTTCTGAACCGTTTCAGGTAATGAGTCTTATCATTCAGCCTGAAAGTGGAAGTCAGAACCTGATGGCCCGGTTACCAGATGTCGCTCTTATTAGTAATGGACATTCAGCGTCTGATTTATTGCTGCTGGTTGATCGGCAGTCACCCTTCTGTAACAGGGAAGACGCTGCTCTGACTCAGCTTCAGCACAACTGGCTGAATTTAAAAGCGGTCTCTTCATCCGGTCGTCAACACTCTGACAAAAGTCACAGGCAGGATAGAGATCTGCCTGATAAGCCAGAGCTGCTGGTCGGTATAAATGAAGAGGGTGTTGTTGTATTCATTATTGTTGAGATTGATGAACGTGGAAAAAGCCATGTTAAACAGCTAAAAACCAATGTTCTGGTGACAGACCCTCATGCTCAGGATTTCATACAGAGGCTGGTTGAGTATCAGAATGTTGCTATTACTCCAGAACTTTCCAGGCGGCTAAATCAAAAGTGGCCTATAACATCCCACGGGAAGAATGATAATTATTACCCAGGATCAGGCTCTGAGGAAAAAACACACACTGTGACCAGCCTTCAACCTGTTCGCCCGCTACTCAGTACGGGGGATAGCGGTTTGATGTCAGGAACAGCTTCTGTCATCCAAAGCCCGGCAGACAGAGGTCGTTCATCGAGGTTCCGCTATGACGAAGAATATTATGAAAGCAACACTGAAGACTGGAGAGCCAGTCAGCCCAGTGGTTCGTTAACCGCTCACGAGTCTTTCAATAATATTGATAGGTATATCGATCACATCAATGAATTGCTGGGAGACTTAAGACTCAAAGTGCTGCTTCCGGAAATTTTAGAGTCTTTGAAAGCCGAGGTTGACTTCACTGGAGGAGATGCACGACAGCAATTAACATTTAGACGACATATGAACTTTATACAGAAAGTTGTTGATGCTGACACTGAAGAGGAGATCAAACAGTTGCTTGATATCGAGCTTAAGGAACTCCAGAAAAGACATCAGCACATCACGCATCTCGAACATTTCTGGTGGTGGGCGGTTTCTATTTTCGAGCAATCTGGTTTAGATTGGGTAGCTGAAGAGTTTATGAGAAAACTGCTGGGTCTCTGGCCTGATAATAGTGACCTTGGTGGTGCTCTTGTCTGGCACCTTATTCACAGAGACAAAGTTAAGTCGGCTAAAAATTTGGTTGAAAAATGGGAGCGAAAACAGCGCTTTAGTAGTGAGTCAATCGACTGGATTAAAAAGATGTTTTCTAAAAACAGCATCAGACGGATAAAATCCACGGCTTACTCCAATTTCAAGCCATTTTCAAAGATAGTAAGAGGCCAGACAACGGTAAATTTATCAGATCCGGGTGGGCGGTAAACTTATAAAGTACTCCACAGCGTATCAAAGATAATTTGCTGGGTACTGGCGATTTCGCCGGAGTCAATCACCACTGCAACCGGGTAGTCCTGAGAGGCCAGTGAAATCATCGCGACTTTCGGCGGGTAGATGGCAATATAGCTGGCATCTATCTTGCCTTTCGCGTCAATCCACTTGCGTTCAGATAATTCTGCATCTTCCCCGCCTTCACCTATTGCAATCACCCTCACGTTTATCTTCTTGCGAATGCGCTGCTGGGTGTAGTTTGGGAATGGCCGGTACAAATGCTGACGAATAGGCTTGGATGAAAATACGGAATACTGTTTGCTGTCCTGCTGTTCGACGGTATTAAGGATATCCTTCAGCACAAATTCAATACCGGCGTCGCCTTCATAAAAACGAACATTTCCCGGATTAAAATCGGGTTTGAGATGGTTCAGCTGTGGAATCAGGGTATGCTTCATCTCTTCAATGCCCTGCTCAAGGGATTGTCGCTTTTCCTCTGCCAGTTCCAGCAACCTTTCCGGCGGCTCGGCACAGAAAACCCGTCGCTTGCCTTTGGGGAAATAACTGACAATGCCTTTGCCTGCCAGGTCTTTCAGGGTTTCATAGGTGGTGCCACGGTTGATACCGGCTTCGGCAGCAATATCCCGAATAGAGGCTGTCCCCATTTTTAACAGGGCCAGGTAGATGCTGATTTCACGGGCGCTCAGCCCCAGCTGTTCCAGTATTTCAAGTTTCATATATTGTCAATTATTTAATGACAAAGACGGTTGTATTTAAGATGCTATAGGATAAGCTAAAAAAGTTACAGTCAGGAAGTGTCACAAAACAAAATGACAAATATTTCTGACGATACTGAATTACTGCTCACGCTGCTTTTAACAGATAGCTTTAACAGATTGCTTCTGACAGATCATTTGCTTTCCTTCCGTATTGCCGGGTAAATAGTGCCGGGTCAATAGTTGTGATGAAGTTTGATGGCTTCGTCAGGCTACTGTTTTCAGTGATGCTGGCGACATATAGAAGCAGCGGAGTGCAAAAGTGCAGCGATGTCCTGTAAACAGGAACGCTGCATTTTTAAAAATGCATTGCAAGGTACCACCATGAGAGCCGACATTGTCATTCTTGCTGCCGGACAGGGCAGCCGCATGAAATCCAGCCTGCCAAAGGTGCTGCACCCGATAGCAGGCAAGCCAATGCTTGAACACGTTATTCTGAGCGCACAGCAAACCCAGAGGCGGATTGGTAAAGGCGAGATTCATGTGGTGATTGGTCACGGGGCAGAAAAAGTTAAAGAGGCTCTGGGGCATTATGACCTGAACTGGGTCGAGCAGACCGAACAGCTAGGTACGGGTCATGCGGTGCAGCAGACCGTTCCGGGATGTAAAGATGCTGATGTGGTTCTGGTACTTTATGGTGACGTCCCCCTGATTCATTCCTCCACGCTTCAATCCCTGCTTGCTGCCAGCAACGGTGAACGACTGGGCCTGTTAACCATTAACCTGCCAAATCCGTCAGGCTACGGTCGTATTGTCCGGGACGGCTTTGGCAATGTGCAGGCTATTGTTGAAGACAAGGATTCAACTCCGGAACAGCTGGCCATTAACGAAGTCAATACAGGCATCATGGCCATTCCCGGCAAAAAGCTGGGTGACTGGGTGATGGGGCTGGATAACAACAATGCCCAGCAGGAATATTACCTGACCGATGTCGTTGCTAAAGCGGTGCAGGAAGAAACCCCGGTCGTTCATGTTCAGCCCCAGAAAGCGACTGAAGTTGAAGGCGTAAACAGCCGCGTTCAGTTGACCGAACTGGAACGATCCCTGCAAAAAGAACTGGCAACCAGCCTGATGACGTCCGGTGTCACCATTGTAGACCCTGCCCGCCTCGATATTCGTGGCAACATCAAAACCGGCCGTGACATTTTCCTTGATATTAACGTGGTACTGGAAGGCGATGTAGAGCTGGCCGACAACGTCATTATCGAGCCTGGCTGCATTATTCGTAACTCCAAAGTGGGTGAAGGTGCAGTTATCAAGGCTCACTCTATTCTGGAAAATGCAGTGGTTGCTGCGGACTGTGAAGTAGGTCCTTTTGCACGACTTCGACCGGGTGCCAACCTGGCGGAAAAAGCCAGAGTGGGTAACTTTGTAGAAATTAAAAAAGCTAATGTTGGTCAAGGCAGTAAAGTAAACCATCTCAGCTATGTGGGCGATGCTGAAATTGGTTCCGGTGTCAACGTCGGTGCCGGTGTAGTGACTTGTAATTACGATGGTGTAAACAAACATCAGACGGTTATCGGTGATGACGCCTTTATCGGTACTAACAGTTCTCTGGTCGCTCCGGTGGCTGTCGGCAGTGGGGCAACCACCGGTGCCGGGTCCGTGATCACAAAAACTGTTGAAGATAACCAGCTGGCTGTTGGACGAGCCAGGCAGCGCAATATTGATGGCTGGGAACGTCCGGTTAAAAAGGCGTAAACAGAAGCTGTAAGAAAGTGGGCAGACCGTCTGCCCTTCTTTTTTTAAATCGAATTCAGGTAAAGAGTTATGTGTGGGATTGTTGGTGCGGTAGCGCAAAGGGATGTGGCGCCTATCCTTTTAGAAGGACTTCGTCGTCTGGAGTACCGGGGCTATGACTCCGCCGGTGTTGCTATTGTTGATAATCAGGGCGAACTGCAACGGGTTCGTCGTACTGGTAAGGTGGCGGAACTGGCTGACGCTATTGCTGAAACGCCGGCTCCGGGTGGTACAGGTATTGCCCACACCCGCTGGGCAACCCATGGTGAACCTAACGAGCGCAATGCCCACCCCCATGTTTCCGGTGAAGACATTGCTGTGGTTCATAACGGTATCATTGAAAACCATGAAGAGCTGCGTGAATTCCTGAAGGGTGAAGGTTATGTCTTCACTTCGGACACTGATACAGAAGTGATTGCCCACCTGGTCAGCCTTGAGCAGAAATCTTCAGACACCCTGCTGGAAGCTGTTCAGAAAGCGGTAGATAAGCTGGAAGGTGCTTATGGCATGGTGGTGATGGATCGTACCGATACTGAACGTCTGATTGTTGCCCGTTCCGGCAGCCCTCTGGTCATTGGTCTGGGTCTGGGTGAAAACTTTATTGCTTCTGACCAGCTGGCGCTGTTCCCGGTCACCCGTCGTTTTATGTTCCTGGAAGAAGGTGATGTGGCTCAGGTCACCCGCACCAGTGTTTCTGTTTTTGATGACAAGGGCAATGCGGTTCAGCGTGCTGCCAAAGAAAGTGACATTGAGCACGATGCCGGTGACAAAGGCCAGTACCGTCACTACATGCTGAAAGAGATTCACGAACAGCCGGATGCCATTGCCAACACGCTGGAAGGTCGTCTGGGTGAAAATAAACTCAATCTGGACAATCTGGGCAAAGAAGGTCTGGATATTCTCAGCAAAACCAAAGCCGTACAAATTGTTGCCTGTGGCACCAGTTATCACGGTGCCATGGTGGCCCGTTACTGGTTCGAGGAACTGGCAGGCATTCCGTGTCGTGTAGAAATTGCTTCCGAGTTCCGTTACAGAAAATTCTTTGTACCGGAAAACTGTCTGTTTGTAACGATCTCCCAGTCTGGTGAAACGGCTGACACTCTCGCAGCCCTGCAACTGGCGAAGGAACAGGGTTACATGGCGTCTCTGAGCATTTGTAACGTACCGGGGTCTTCTATGGTACGTGAATCTGATATGTCACTGATGACCCGTGCGGGGGCAGAGATTGGTGTAGCGTCTACCAAGGCTTTTACCACCCAGCTGACCGCCCTGCTGATGCTGGTTACTGCGGTAGGTCGCCACACCGGTATGACGGAAGCGCAGGAAGCAGACATTGTTAAGGCGCTGCGGGAACTGCCGCATCACATCAAAGATACTCTGGCACTGAGTGACGATATTGAAGCACTGGCAGAAGACTTCGCCCACAAACATCACAGTCTGTTCCTGGGGCGCGGCACTCAGTACCCGATTGCGATGGAAGGTGCGCTGAAACTGAAGGAAATTTCCTACATTCACGCTGAAGCTTACGCTGCCGGTGAACTGAAGCATGGCCCGCTGGCTCTGATTGACGACGATATGCCGGTTATCGTGGTGGCACCAAACAACGATCTGCTGGAAAAACTGAAGTCCAATATGGAAGAGGTTCGCGCCCGTGGTGGTCAGTTGTATGTGTTTGCCGACCGTCACTCCAAGGTCGCAGAGGCAGACGGTATGAAAGTACTGCCTGTCGATGAAGTGCCTGAGATTGTTGCACCGATTCTCTACACGATTCCTTTACAGCTGCTGTCTTACTACGTCGCCATCCTTAAGGGTACCGATGTTGACCAGCCCAGAAATTTAGCGAAAAGCGTGACGGTCGAATAATACTGTTGTCAGTTTTTTGAAAATTGTGGGTGAGTAATAAAGTTGGAAACAAAAACCGTCCAGATTCACTCTTCGCTATAAGGAGTAAATCCGGGCGGTTTTTGTTATAGCAAAAAACAGTGTGGTAACACAGCAGCAAGCCTGCACGAAGATCAGCTAATCTTGTTTGATCTGTCATCAATTGAAAGCGCTCCCCAAAAAACTGTGTTGTTAACAGCCACATGTCGACATGTCATCAATGCCTGAATTTACTGGCTTCGAACACTTCGTCTCGTACATCACTTTATGAAAGTATCCCAGCTAGAAATGTTGCTGTTATGCATTGAGCTTGGCTCTATAGCTGCTGCAGCAAGAAAATTAAACAAAAGCCGGAGTACAGTCAGTACGGCACTGAATGCTCTGGAAGACGACCTTGGCGTGGCATTGCTCGAACGTACGGGCAATCGGGTCAAACCTACCGATATAGGTCTTTCTATTCTGGATGAAAGTGAACACATTATTCACTCCATGCACCAGATAAAGACCAAGTGCGAGCATTATCTCAACGGTTATGAAACCACTTTGCGCATTGTGCGGGACGATACCCTGCCCGAACAGTTCTGGAGAGAGACAACCAATGAGTTAAAAAAACGCTATCCCGGCACCAGCTTTTTTATGTATCTGGCTCCGTCCCCGGAGATAGTTAATTGCATGGAGTCCAATATTGCGGATGTAGCGTTTTGTACGAGTTTTGGCTGGAAAGAGTCTGACAGTTATCAACACGAACAACTGGGCAAGATTCTGTTCCTGTCCGTGGTTCATCACCAACACCCGCTGAATCAGTTGCGTTCAGTGACAGAGCTGGACCTGCGGCGGTATACAGAAATTATTCAGACTTATATGGATCAGGAGCGCCTGACGGCTTTTTCGCCGGTGTCCGGTAATTACCATGGCTTGCCGTTTTTTGAACTGATGCGGGATGTTGCGATGGATCAGATTGGCTGGACCAGCATTCCCTCTCTTCTTTTGGAAAGTGACGAGCATCGAAAGACCCTGAAGGTCATTAAATGTCCGGAAGCCATGACCTGGAGACCTTATCTGGCACTGATGCGCGAGTCTGTTGAGGGCGGCGTAATCATGAAAGAGCTGTGCCAGAAGGTTAAAGACTACCTGTATAGCGCCCAGGTATAACAATGAGCTTGCTGGGTATCGTTTCACTCCACCCAACCTGCACATAAAAACTGGTGACGGTTTTTTCAACGCTCAGAGGTTTTGCACGCTGCTTTCCGTCAAATACCATAACGCCAGTTGGAGCAAGCTCAGCTCCAGATACACAAAAAGAGTAGACGACGATATGAAAGAGTTTGATCTGGCTATTATCGGAGCCGGTGCCGGTGGTTTGAATTCTGCTTATGCCGGTCTGGCTATGGGTAAAAGCGTTCTGTTAATTGACAAACATAAGCCTGGTGGCGAGTGTACATGGTTTGGTTGCATCCCCAGCAAGGCGCTGATTCATATTGCAGATGAAATCCATACCGCTACAAAATACGCTGATGTTACTGTGGATTCAAAAGCCATTCTGGGCAAAGTCCGGGCTTTGACAGAAAGGGCTCATCAGGCAGAACATCCGGATGTTCTGACCAATGCAGGGATTCACTATATCAACGGTTACGCCCGGCTCAAAGATGCCAGAACCCTGGATGTTGACGGTGAAGAATATACGGCAAAAAAAATTATAGTAACGCCGGGTAGCTCTCCAGCCGTGCCACCTGTCAAGGGGCTTGATCAGGTTGAGTACCTGACCAATGTAAACGTATTCCATCAGGACGAACTGCCAGAAACCATGATTGTGCTGGGGGCTGGTGCAATCGGGGTGGAGCTTTCCCAGGCGATGAACCGGCTGGGCGTTCGTGTGACACTGGTTGAGTTAAGCGACACTATCCTTCCAAAAGAAGACAAAGAGTTATCAACCGCCCTGCAGGAAACACTGATTTCGGAAGGTGTGAATATTCTGACCTCCGCTGAAGCCGTTTCCGTCAGCAATAACACCAGGGGCATCAGCCTGACGGTGATGAAAGACGGAGCATCATTAGAAATAGAAGGTGAACGTATATTGCTGGCTCTGGGGCGTAAACCGAATGTCCACGGCATGGGGCTGGAGACCATTGGTGTCGATTTTGACCACAGTGGCATTAAAGTCGATGAATATCTGGAAACCACTGTGAAAGGTGTTTATGCCATCGGGGATGCTGTTGGGTCGTACCAGTTTTCTCATATGGCAGGCTTTCAGGCGAGGCTTGCCATAAGCAACGCCTTCAGCGACAGCAAAGAGGCTGTGGATTACCAGAATAAGGTCTGGAGTACCTTTACTCATCCAGAGCTTGCCCGTTCTGGTATGACAGAGGAAGAAGCAAAAGCGGCTTATGGCAACAAGATTAAAGTGGTTCGCTTCGATTTCAGCGACCTGGACAGGGCGGTGGTTGATGAAGCAACGAATGGCATGATCAAGATTATTGTTGACGAAAACGATCACATACTGGGTGCCAGCATTCTTGGAGAACGGGCCAGCGAGCTAGTGAGTGAGCTGCAGGTGATTAAAACCTTTAATCACAAGTTATCTGACCTGAAAAAAGTAATACATCCTTATCCGTCTTACAGTAGTGTATTGCAGGAGCTGGAAGACTGATACACAACAGACGGCGGAGCATTAGCCTGAGAACCTATCGCCATGCACCCAATGCCGGTTCCAGAAAAAGCTGGACTACCGGTGATGCCACGTCCAGGGCGGTAAGGCTGGCTGATATAGCTATGGCTGATATAGCTATGCGCGGCGAGATGGGAATCCCCGGTGTTCTCAGCGCACCTCAATGGGGCTTCTATGATGTATTTTTTTCCCGCTCTTTTTCATCAAAAGGCAAAGAGTTAAAGCTTAATCAATATAAATCCTGAAAGGATGGACTGGGTTAACGGCAGCCTGCCTGCTCATTCAGCTGGCAGGCAGGTGTGGTGATGGCGTCAGACCTGCTCAGTCAACAATAACCTTAATAAAAATTATATTGTCCTTTATGTATTGCCTGTTTTGCATGTTATCAAGGGGCATAAAAAGCGGGGAACCGCTGGCAATGTTCATATCGTTCTTGGGCCTTTGGAAAGAGGTGCTCTGCGGATCGCTGTGAAAGGCATCAACCATATGGTTGCCACTCCCCTGATCAAGCAGCATAAGGGTTATCTTTTTCTGGAAAGGCCAGGTCTGCAAAGCATCATATTCACCTTTCATGACAACAAAAAAGAGTGACAAATGGCTACCCTTGCCAAAACCATCCCCGTTCATGTAGATTTTTGCACACATCTTGTAGCCATATTGACCTGAATAGAAAACTGGGCTGTACAAAGCTGTCTTAACACCGTTAATCGCGTCCTGTCGACTTCGCTGGTAGTTATCAATTCTCCACAATAGTTGACCGTTGTAACTGTGAACCAGATTTTGAGGGTTGGAGCGAGACTGACCCGGCGATGAGCTGGACAGTTCAACAAGCTGTGCCCTCAACTGCTCAATTGTACCTTCTTGCTCCCGGTTCTGTACCCTCAACTGCTCAATTGTATTTTGTTGATTCAGGCTCTGTTCCTGAAGCCGGTTCAGTCGCACTGTAATCTCTGTGACACTGACAGAATTGGCCCCATTTATTTCAAGATTGTGCAGTCGCGTTGTAATCTCTTCGAGATTGAAAGAAGAGGTACTAACCTGTGTTGCTGGGGGACTGGAAGAGCTCTCACCTTCTTGCAGCCTCTTTAGGTCATTATGAATTATGGTTAACTGTTTATTTAATGCGTTAATAGCTGCATTTACATACCTGCTGCGGGCCTTTATTTGATCGTGTACCAGGCGATAGAATTTCCCGTCTCCAAGTAGCACTTTTAAAGCTTCTGCAACCTCTTTCAGGGAGTCGGGTAAGTCATCAGGAAAGCTGATGTCAATAAATTCTTTGGGAATCCGGTCATCATCGCCTCCACCGTCTCCATCACCTCCGGACGCCCCTCCGCAGGCACCTCCTTCACTGGCACCACCTCCTGATGTACCTGTGCTGCTCGTGCTTTGTGCACCCTGAGAGTTTGAACTTGTGGGATTTTTTTTTGTTTCGGTTTTTTTCTCTCCTGTGTGTGGTACTTCTCTTGGCGCCCATTGGTTAGGCAACGGGGCTGCCAGCTCGTTTTCAGAATGTAAGCCAGGGGAATAGTAAACGACTACGAACTGGTTGTAGGAGTTCTCTGCGGAGTCAGTTTCAGAGTTTACGCCTTCTGCATCATCGGCTTCATCCGTGATTTCGTCGTAAAGCAAAGCCTGCAAAACCAGCCATAATGCCTTTCCCTGGTTCAGCAGCGCCCAGTCAGACAATCCAGAGTAAGCACTCTCCGGTGCGCTCTCTAGGCTGATCAATGAATGCGGTGATGCAGCCTTCTGAATACCAGACAACGCCCTGGCCCGGGAGAACAATTGTAATGGTGTGTGGCTATCGGACAGAACCGGACCATCCCATGCTGGCAGCAGTGGACAGAATACAGAAAGGAAAAAAACGCAGAACAATAAGGGACACTTTGTCAATATCTGCTGAGTTGTTTTTTCAAACATTGTTCGGAGGGGTAAACTTCCTGATTCAGAAAAGGGGGCTATGCAAACGGACATACGATTACCTCTTTTGCTTCTTGTTGTGGAAGAAATCCCTTAAAGCTGGCGTTTGTTCTTTTAGAAAGCCAGCGGAACAATTTGATTCCAGTGCTTCAAATGAGCCGGAGCTTTTTGTAGAGCTTCTTTTGGGCAAGAACCAAAACAAAGCATATTATAAGATGCTGAGTTTTCAATAAATTAACTCCCGCCTTTAGTGCTCTGGGTTATACCTGCGCCGGAGCATCATCAGTAAGAGGCTAGTGCCTGATTCAGGGTTTTGCTGGCTGAAACGACTTCGTCGACTAACTCATTGATTTCCGCCAGACGACCGTGGTCAAGGTCTCCGGGATGAATACGAAGGGTATAATTATGTTGCTGGGTTTCTGAATGTTCCCACAAGACATACGTCATCGAGGTCGGGGAAAGCAAAAAATAACCACTCAGGCAAGAAATTCAGTTACGCTGGTAAGGTGAGCCTCAAGACGAAACGCCGGGGTTCCGAATGTATGCAAAGCCTTACCCAGCTCAAGAATGAAGTCTCGCTTCTGAGCGTAATCGCCATGTCCCACTGACAGTCACTCCAAAAAAAAAGCACATCCTACAGAGATTCCCGGTCAACAAGTAGATGGAACTGGTTGATTACAGAATGTTGCTTTCCCAGCCACAGATAGACACAGGGCAGTACAAACAGCGTAAACAGGGTGCCAATCAACATGCCACCCACAAGAATAATACCGATGCTGTTACGGGCTTCAGCCCCGGCTCCGGTCACCAGAACCAGTGGGAAATGTCCGAGTACTGTCGCCAGTGTTGTCATCAGTACCGGACGAAGCCGCGTCCGGGCTGACTGACGAATAGCGTCCAGTTTGTTAAACCCTTTCTTCTGTAACGTATCGGCAAACTCGGTAATCAGAATGCCGTTTTTAGCCACCAGGGCAACCAGGGTAATCAGGCCAATCTGGGCATAGATGTTCAGTGTCGTTAGTCCCAGAAAACTGAGCATCAGTGCGCCAGACAGTGCCAGAGGCACAGAACCCGCCAGAACAACCAGTGGTGAGCGGAAGTTGTTGAACTGTACTGCCAGCAACAGGTACACCACCATAAGCGACATCAGCAGTACAGACATCATACTGTTGCCTTCTTTCCGGAGCTGTCTGGATATGCCGGCATAATCAAGGCTGTATCCCTGTGGCAGAATGTTTGTTGCGGCTTTTTCCAGGGTAGCCAGAGCCATATCGTTCGTGATGCCGGGAATGACGCCACCCTGGATACGAAAAGCTTTCTGCTGGTTGAATGAACCAAGCGCCTGAGGACTGACTTCTGGTTCCAGATGGGCAATAGCTCTCAGTGGTATCCTGTCCCCTGCTGCATTCATCAGCGTTACATCCATCAGCTTTTCGGGTTCGGAACGGTCTTTGCCCTCCAGCTGGGTAATCACCCGGTACGCTTTGCCATTGGAATTAAACCGGTTAACGTACTGTTCGGAATTCATCGCCTTGAGCTGACTGTTGACCGATTCCATTGTCATACCAAGATCGGCCATACGGTCGCGATCAAACACCAGACGAGCCTGAAGCAGCTCGATCTTCAGGTCTGTGCTGACAAACATAAACTGACCACTGGCATAGGCTGCTTCGATCAGCTGGCGGGCATATTTAACCATTGTCAGGTAATCGTCGGGTCCCTGTACCACCAGTTCAACGTCGAACTGGCCCGCTGTAGGCAGTGCTGGTGGCAGTACCGGAAAGACTTTCAGGCCACTGATTCCCGAGAGTATCTGGAATAATTGTGGCAACAGCTCCTGAACGCTCTGGCGACGGTCGTCGTAATCAACAAACTCGACACCGCCGAAGCCGTTTGACGGAGTGACCACCTGCCAGATCCCTGTTTTCCCCTCCAGACCTTCCAGCGAGTTAACGACGCTATCCATATAGTGGCTGGTGTACTCTATTGATCCGGTGGCGGGCGCTTCCACAATCATCATAATGCCACCTTCATCTTCAACCGGTGCCAGTTCTTTACTGGAAAACAGGTAGAAAGGCACCATCAGCAGAGAAAGCAGACAGGCGGCTGTTAGTAACTGGGCTTTCCAGCCGAACACCCGACACAGGGCATTGTCGTAGACGGTTCGAAGGTGTTCAAAGTAATCGTTGACTCTGCGGGTCAGTTTTCCTTCCCTGCCTTTTTCCGGGTTAACCCGTGCGCTCATAACAGGGGACAGAGTGATGGCTACCAAACCGGAAATCAGTACAGCGACGGCCAGCGTAAAGGCAAACTCCCTGAAAAGACTGCCCGTCAGCCCCGACACAAAGCCAATGGGCGCATAGACGGCGGCCAGGGTGAGCGTCATGGCAATGATCGGGCTGAGCAATTCTCTGGAGCTTTGCAGTGCGGCATCCAGACGGGATTGCCCCTGTTGCATGTGCCGGGCGACGTTTTCCACCACCACAATAGCGTCGTCAACCACCAGACCCACAGACAGAACAATAGCCAGAATGGTCAGCAGGTTAAGGGTAAAACCTATCATCCAGATAACCGCCACCGCACCGAGAATCGACAGTGGAATGGTGACCAGTGGAACCAGTGCCGTACGCAGGGAGCCCATCATTGCCAATACCACAATGCCTACCAGTACAATGGTTTCCAGCAGGGTGGTGAAAATTCCGGTCAGGGCTGCCCGCATGTATTTGGTGCCGTCGTAACCAATGCTGATGTGCATGCCGTCAGGCAGAGTTGCGTTGATGTTTTCCAGCATGGGGTAGAGTTCATCGCCAATCCGGATTTCATTGGCTCCGGGTTGTGGCCAGACGGCAATGAATACCGATTGTTGCAGATCAGTTCGGGCGGTTTCTGTGCCGGTATCTTCACCCAGCTCGACGCTTGCTACATCTTTCAGGCGGATCACGGCATTCTGGTCTTTTCGTATAACCAGTCTGGCAAAGTCGTCTGTTGTTTTAAATGTGGCGTTACTGAGAAGGTTGATCTGCTGCTGGTCGTTTTCCGTTTTTCCAAGTGCTGCAATCACGTTACTGGCTTCCAGTGCCGACCAGATTTCGCTGGCTGGCATATTGAGAGCAGCCAGTTTGACCGGGTCCAGCCAGATTCGCATGGCCGGGTTTCTCTCTCCGTGCAGGCCAATTCGCTGAACACCACTAATGGTGGCTAATCTGGGCGACACCCGTCGTTGCAGATAGTCAGTGACTTCTGACCGGCTTTTTTTGCCACCATCCACACTAAGATAGAAGGCTGCGCCTGAACGATCCGCCCTTTGCAGGGTGACTGACGGGTCTTCTGCCGCAGCGGGAAACTCGGATTTGATCTGGTTGAGCTGGGTGTTCAGTTCCGTTAGTGCCGCGTTGCTGTCTTCATTAAGCTTCAGCCATACGGTTACCAGACTCTGGCCAGCGGTGGTTTTTGAATCGACATAATCAACGCCGGGAACAGTCATAGCTACCCGTTCTATCGGGTCGGTGATAAACCCCTGTACCACCGCCGCAGGAGAGCCTTCAAATCGGGTGTTGATCACCAACGAGGTGCTTTCTACCTGGGGAAACTGTAGCACGGCAATTTTTTTGGTGGCTATGGCACCAGACAGTAAGAGCACCAGGGCAATCACCAGGGCAATCACTGGACGTTTGACAAAAATATCCATGATGTACCTCAGATTCCGGAAACCGTCTGGCTGTTGTCGTTTTTATCCGGGTAAACCAAAAGCCCTGGCTTGAGTTTAAAAGCACCGTCAGCAGCGAGGATTTCACCCTCCTGCAGCCCTTCTGTAATCATCACACGGTTGTTGTCGTGCGTGTCGACCGTTACCCTACGGCGTTCGGCACGAAAACCACCTGCTTTGTTGTCAGGGTGCAATAGATAGACAAATGCACCTGTCTCATCGTACTGGACTGCTTCCAGAGGAACAGCAATGACAGCCTGTGGCTTCCCGTCAGGCAGTGTCACCAGAACAGAGCTGTTGTGGGCAAAGTGGTTATAAGCATGGCTGTTCTCGGCTGTTGAAAAGCCCGCCCGGTATTTATGGGTGCGGGTACCGGGCGAGACGACCGGGTCTCTTGCAATGACTTCAGCTTTAATACCTGCAAACGGGGAGCCGGCTAACTGAACGACAACAGTCGTTCCGTATTCCAGTAGCGCATAAAACTGTGGAACCGAAAACTCTACCCACGACCATGAACTGTCACCGACAAAACTGGCGATATCTGTATTGGGCTGAAGATAACTGCCCTGCTCCAGCTGATGGATACCCATCACACCATCGAAAGGCGCCTTAAGCGTTTTCTTACTGATGGCAACGTTCAGCACTTCCAGCTCAGACTCAATGACCTGCAACTGAACCGTCGCTTTGTCCAGTTCGGCCTGACTGGCACTGTTGCTTTTACGCAGTTTACTCAGCCGCTGGTATTCCAGCTGTGCCAGTTCAAGCCGGGCCTTGGCTGAATTGATTTTTGCCCTTTCCTCGCTGGTGTCCTGTTGCAACAGAACCTGTCCCTGCCTGACCGGTTCTGAAGGCTTTGCCCTGATGGCAACAATACGACCCGACAACTCATTGCGGAGGGTAAGGTGTCCAGGCTGTACCACCTCTCCCATTACCTGAATGGCTGGTTGATGAGTAACGGCACGAGCCCGGGCCGTCTGCACCGTTTCTGAGTATTCAGGAAGGCTTTCGGCAAAGGCAATGGCGGAACGGATCTCAAGAATTTTATAACCGGCAAGACTGCCGGTCAGAAGGGTACACAGTAGCAGGGTCAGTATCCAGCGACCTGATTTCATGGGATGCCTCTTGTCTCATGACTGGCGATATTTTAGTCGCCAGTTCGCGTTTATTTTTATTGTTGCAATACATTGTGCGAGACATGTCGACCCGGCTGCCACCAGTCCCGTTGTTTAACCGTTTAAAAGTTTAACCGTTTAAAAGTTTAACGGGAGCTGGCTTACACCCTGGATTGTGTTTTCAGACAGCTTTTCAGAAAGAAAAGAAAACACAAATTTGACCGGTCAAACTGTCTGGAATGGCCAGAGAAGTTGAACCGGCATTATTACGCTACTCGTACCATCAGTCGCCCAGGTAACTCTTCTTTTAAATAGTCTGGCTAAAAAAACCAGATAGTCAGGATTATAGAACTTCAAGCCATCTGAAGGTCAAGAGTATTTATCTCTCAGACCGGCAGCCAGTCAAATGATCGATGGAAATCATACCACCGCCCCAGAACAGGTTGATCAGCATCATAAGCCCCCATAACTGGTGATCGAGGAATCCTTTCTCCCATAGCACCGGGTAAGACATTACCGTAATGGTATTGAACACGAACAGTGCCAGTGCTGCTGGTCGGGTGAACAGGCCCAGAGCCAGAAAGACTGGCAGGATCAGCTCAGCAGCAGCGCCTGTGTAAGCGGCGATTTTCCAGGGCAGCAGCGGTACCTGATATTCGTACTGGAACAGGTAAAGTGTGCTGTCCCAGCTATTGTATTTCACCATCCCGGACTTGAAGAAGACCCAGGCGACCCAGATTCGGGTGAATAAAAGAAATAACGGGATCAATGGTCCTGTGATGCGCTGGAAAATAATGTCGGTGATTTTGAGAAGGTTCAATCTGCGTACTCTCCTTCAGGCAAGCCGTGGATTCGGGTGAAAAGGTGTTGTTGAACCAGCTCGCTCAGCTGTGTCAGCATGGAATCATCGGCTTCACCCAGTGGCTGACCCTGCTGGCATAGACGCAGAAGTTCGGTCGCGGAAGGGGTTGTTGCGATCACCTTCATCCCCTGTTGACGGTGCTGGATAATGACCGACTCTGGTCGTGTAATATCCATTGATTCAATCTGGTCGCTGGTGATCATCTGCCATAAGCTGGCGACAGGATGTTCCGAGTCGAAGAAATAGACAGGCTCGGCAACCTCAAGTGCCAGTTGGCTGAAATTATCTTCGGTGATCAGGGCCAACTGCTCAAACGGGAAGTGTGACGCATTGGCAACATGCTGGCTGGCTCTGTCGACCAGCCATTCAAGCCGGGCTAAATCGGCAATATAAGGCACAGCTTCAATCACCGGTGTTTGGCTGGAAATCGTCTCGACAAAATGATCACCGTAATCGGTCACGTTCCCTTCCTTCAAAGGCAGGGTCAGGACATGCTGGCGGGCGAGTTGGGCAAAGCACTCGTCTCCCACCACGGCCTTGCAACAAGGATAGGTAGCTTCCAGCACCTCCGACAGGCTGATAATAAAATTATTGCGATATATCTGTATCCGCTGCTCCGGAGCAAGCCGCCCGGCCGCAACCCTCTTACTGACCGGGCTTGGCCGGTAGTGTAAGGCTTCGGCAAAGTCCTGCTGTAGCTGCTGAAGGTTATCCTGTTGTTGGCATCCCATGGACTCTCTCCTCAATAAGAGTTTCCTCAATAAGAGTTCCCTCAAAAAAAGTCTCCTCAACAAGAATTTGCTGCGCTTTGCTGGCTTCGCCGAGCAGGATGTCGAGTTCGGGAATATCCAGATCCCACTCAATCAAGGTAGGAATACTCCCCAATTGGCTCAAATGCTGGCGAACCCAATGTCGATAGAGCTGCCAGACCGGTTCACTGACTGGACGACTATGGGTATCTATCCAGACCTCCCCCTGTTCTAGTTGCCTGACGGTAAACCCTGCCAGATGGATCTCTTTGACTGAGAGCGGGTCAATGGCATCAAGGTAAACCTGGCAATCAAAATCGTGGTTGAAGCTGCTGACATAGATATTGTTGAGATCGAGCAGCAGTCCGCATCCGGTGCGTTTCTGAACTGCGCTCAGAAACGTCCACTCAGGAATTGTTGAATGGTTAAAACTCAGGTAGCTGGACGGATTTTCGACCAGAAGCTGACGGTTCAGGGTTTCCTGTACCTGGTCAACCTTCAGACAAAAGTGGGTCAGCGCCTCCTCGGTATAGGGCAGGGGCAGCAGGTCGTTAAAGAACTGCCCATTGACTGAACTCCAGCTCAGGTGTTCGGAAACGGCTATAGGATTAATTTCATTCACTAGCCGCCTGAGTTGGGCCAGATGTTGTTTATCCAGCTTGTCGGCAGAGCCAAGTGACATCCCGATCCCGTGGCAGCTGACCGGGTAGAGACTGGCGATATCCCTGAGCTGCTGCCGGGCGACCGAGTGGGGAGTAAAGAAGTTCTCGCTGTGAACTTCCAGCCACCCGATCTCCGGCTGCTCAGAAATAAACTGATGGATGTGGGGTGAGCGAAGCCCTAGCCCTACCATCTTGTGAGGGGATAGCTTGCTCACAGGTAAATGATCAGGTTGTGGGGAAATGACTAAGGATTTTTTGGTTTGGCTGAACCGCCCGCAAGACGATCACACAAGCCTTTTGGAACCATAATGAAAGCATCTCCCTGGCCATCGGTTTTCGATGTACCGGAGCAGGAGCTGGTTTTGGTGGCGCAGTCATTCATGCCTGCTTTTGCCACTCCATAGCATTTTTCTTTTTTATCTGATTTGTCTGCGGCTGACGCGGTCGTTACGGCGGTACCGGCTAGCGCGACCAGGCTGGTTATAGCAGCGGCCAGGGCAATGTTGGTGGCCTTTTTCATGCTCATCCCTCCTACGAAACTGTAGAGAATTTTCAGGCAGGTGGACTATGAAAGACAGAAACTACAGTAAAGACTGCTATGGGCAGGATGTCCATGTTCAGTTTTCTCCTGAGCCGGGCATAAGTATTACACCCAGTACGGAGCTTTAGCTTCTGGACCAGGCGCGAATCTGCCTGATCTCTTCTTTATCGATACTCAGGGACTCAAGAAATTCCTGATGAGCTTCCGGCTCCATTTTTTCAAACTGCTTATGCCAGTTCTTCATAGCTTCTTCATCAAAACCTGCCGCTTTCATGATGTCGGTCCAGCGCTCTTTATTAACCATTTGTTGCTCCAGTAAAGTAGGTTGTTCCAGTAACAGCACAATCGCTTTTTGCTGCTGACGCAGTTTTTGAATCTCCTGTTCAAGAGAAGCAAACTGATTTCGCAAAATGCGCTCCTGCTCTATGTCTTCATCACGATCGAGAATCGATGCTATCTCCCGGATTGGCACACCATAGGAGCGATAAGCCAGAATCGTTTCCAGTTTTTTAAGTTCATTGTCTCCATACCAGCGATAGCCATTCTGCGACCGGGAATGGGGCAACAACAGCCCTTCACGCTCGTAGTAAAGAATGGTGGTTCTGGATAGATGATACTTTCTGGCCAACTGGGTAACAGTAAGCATACGACTTCCTTCGTGGACACAGGTGGCTATTGTCAGCCCTGCACTGGTAGACGGGTCAACAGACGATAACAGGTGGCAGGTCTTTTTCCATAAAGCGTTTATCTTCGGGAACTTCTGGAACGGGACAAAGAGCCAAAAGCACGCCTGGTACTTCCTGACGTACCTTCGCCCGACGCTACATCTATAAAGTCAGATTTAAATAAGCAGGCATTCGTATAGTTCATCCCCCTCTCAACTTCTGAAAGGGTATTAAAAAAATATGACAACAAACCCGTATCGAGCCTGCATTCACCGAACTCATGAACGAAAAGCCGCACCTCTCCCTGCTCTTTCCTTACACCAATAGCACCCGTTGATATCGATAGGGGACTTAGTCTGAGTATAATCCCTATAAAATCTGAGCTTCTGTTGATCAGTTTCTCAATATCTTTGATGGGTACAATCTGAACTTGCTTCGGTAAGCGAAGCTGAAAGCCCAGCCCATATCGGGTACATACCTCGCTGATAACAGCACATACCAGATTGACATCATAGGTAGCGCTTTTCGTTGAATAAGTATCCAGACCATAGTGTGCGTTGATACGTCCGGCAAAATCCTGGTCAATCTCATAGGCTTTTTTTACGACACTTCTTGAAGACAGTGCAGCCCAGGTTGAGTCGTCATCCTGATAGAGCTGGCTGTGTTTCAACCACAGAAGCACTATCCCAACGCCTATGTGCTTATAGATCTGCCTTAAATTCGGTATATGCAGAGGATCATCACCTGGAGCATTAGGACGATTTGCGAGCATGTTTTGCTCAATCCTGTGCTTCATGGCCTCATGTTTGCGCTTGTTGTCTGCCACTTCCACTCCGTGAAGCCTGATACTCTCGGCGTAGTTGTACAGCCTGAGTCTTTTGTATCCTATTTTAAGTAGATCTTCTTTGTTCATCAGGGATTTTTCCTGTTGGTCAGCGAACACGAAGCTGGCGTAGAGTGGTCCTGATGGTAGATGGAAATCATCGAAATATTCAGCTTTACAGCTGTTTATATAGAGAGCTGACTCACTTCAACAGACAATTCCTTTCAACAGGCTATTTCTTTCAAAAGGCAATGACACCCTGACCATGAAAATGGAGAACTGCTGTTTGTTGATGAGTCAGCAACCAGGTGGTAAGTGAAATAAATATACGAATTTACATTCATTATTGTCTCTTCAGGCCATTGGCTCAGGCCAGACAAAATCAGGACGTAAGCCTTCATAGACAGGACGACCGTCTTTGGGAGTCTCTGCGCCGGTGGCAGGGTCAAAAAAAGCATGGTAAGTCGCAGGCATCTGTTCAGCGTTGTACCCCATAAGATTAGGAACAATAGCACGAATGCGGCCCAGCTTATCGTTCAGCATAATAGGGGTTCCACAGGTGGAGCAGGTACAGAGTTCCAGAGGGCCGTCCGGATTGTTCTTATTAAAGGGTTGCCGATTTAAGTGATCGAGGTTGTCTGAAACAATATCGCCGTGTTTAAAGAAAACAACGTGAGTGGTGTCCTGTCCGGTGACCTGTTTGCATACCGAGCAATGACAAATGTGATTGTCAATCGGTTCAGCGTTAGCGTGGGTGTGAATGTGATTACAGCCACCAGAATATTTAGCCATATCCCTCTCTCCTGACTACTGAGTTGACAGTCGCCCGATGAGTATAGGTTATATTCAAAGAGCTCATGCCTGTCTCTGATTGTGTTAGCCAATCTTCACACTGCTGTTTCTGTCAGTTCTCAGCCTTACGCTGGCAGCCCTGATTCAGACAACTATATTTGATGCTGGTTCACGAAGGTTTAGTACCTTTGACGGAACTTTGAGGTCAGTTCTTTATCCAATGCCATGCTGGTTTCAGCTCAGTCAGCGGCTGGGACTTTTTTAAATGACCTCTGCGAAAAGAATGTTGAACAATAAAACAGGACAACATCGATGACCCTTGTGCAAATTATCATGGGTTCCCGTTCAGACTGGCCCACAATGCAAAAGGCCGCTGAACTGTTAGATCAGCTTCAGGTTCCCTGGACCGCCAGGGTGGTGTCTGCACATCGTACCCCTGACCGACTATCCAGCTTTGCCAGACAAGCTGCGGATAAAGGTTGCAAAGTCATTATTGCCGGTGCTGGTGGTGCTGCCCATCTCCCCGGTATGGTGGCTGCCATGACACATCTGCCGGTGATTGGTGTGCCGGTCAGAAGCAAGGCCCTGAATGGTCTTGATAGCCTGCTCTCCATTGTTCAGATGCCCAAAGGCGTTGCTGTAGCGACTCAGGCCATTGGTGAAGCCGGTGCAGCCAATGCCGGCCTGATGGCAGCCCAGATTCTTGCCACCTCGGATGAAAGTCTTGCCCGGCGGCTTATTGAGTGGCGTCGACAGCAGACAGAGCAGGTACCGGAGGATGTCGAGTAATGAAGGTTGGAATCTTAGGTTGTGGGCAGCTTTCAAGAATGCTGGCACTGGCAGGCTGGCCTATGGGCTTCCGGTTCAGTTTTCTCGCCGATCCGGACGAGCCGGTTCGCTGTGTAGAGGGGCTTGGGCCTGTTGTCCGGCAGGATGGTTTGATGACTGCCCGCGATGTATATGTGGCGATGGGTAGCCCGGATGTTATTACGGTTGAACGGGAGTCAGTCTGCGTACCGCTGTTAAGACAGTTGAAGACGTTTTGCCCTGTTTACCCGGATCCGGAAATTGTCTGGGCGATACAGAACCGACACCGGGAAAAAACGCTGGTGGCTGATCTTGGCATTCCTTTGTCGCCGTGGGAAGTATTCCGGGAGCATGAACCTGTTCAGGAGGCTATTGCCAGAATTGGCGGATTTCCTGTGGTTATTAAATCCACAGAAGATGGTTACGACGGGCATAATCAGTGGGTTATCGACAACAGTGAACAGTTGGAAGCGTTCGAAAAAGAGCGTGAAACCCTTCTTCAGAAACCAGCCTCTAAAGGCATCCATGAATGGATTGTCGAAAAGAAAATAGTGTTTGATCGTGAGATTTCAGTGATTGGTGCGCGTACGTCTAATGGGAATATCGTGATGTATACGTCGGGTGAAAATCATCACAACAAAGGCATTCTTGTCCATTCAGTGATTCCGGCTCCGGACCTGTCTGAACTACTACATAATAAAGCCCGGGATTATATCAGTCGTTTGTTGCAGGAGACCGGTTATGTAGGCGTGCTGGCAGTAGAGTGTTTTGTTGCAGGTAATGAATTGCTGGTTAACGAGCTGGCACCACGGGTACATAACAGTGGTCACTGGACGATGGATGGCGCTGCCACGAGCCAGTTTGAAAACCATCTTAGGGCAATTGCCAGCTTACCGCTGGGCAGTACTGCTCATCAGGGCGGAGTGGTTGGTATGTATAACCTGCTGGGGCAGAAGCATTCAGACGACAGCCGGGTACCTGATCAGTTCATTGCACAGGGAACCTATCTTCACTGGTACAACAAAATTTCAAGACCAGGGCGCAAGCTGGGACACCTGAATATTCTTGCTGAGAATGAGGAAGAACTGGGCGGCTCTTTTGAGTCTCTGAAAAGTCAGTGGACGTAACCTTGCTCGGAAAACAGGTATTTCGTGAACAGTAGCGGTTCAGATATTATCCCGAACTTTTTGCGAGCCTGTATGCACATTCTTCGAACCAGCCAGCATCCGGATATTAATGACCTGACCGGCGCAATACTGCACAGAAAAGCTGCCCGGGGCATTATTCTGGATGGCAGCAATATTCTGCTGATGTATACCGAAAGGTATCACGATTACAGTTTGCCCGGCGGTGGAATTGATGAAGGTGAGGCGCTCGAAGAAGGACTGGTTCGGGAACTGGAAGAAGAAACCGGCGCCCGAAATATCCGGGATATTGAGCCTCTGGGTATCTACGAAGAGTATCGTCCGTGGCATAAGCCGGAACACGCTGTTATGCACATGTTGTCGTATTGCTATTTCTGCACCATTGATACCGAATTGGGCGAACCCCGGTTTGAAGACTATGAAATAGCCAATGGAATGCAGGTGGTGTGGATCAATATCCACGAGGCCATAGAACACAATAAAGCCATTATTGCGAACAGCGACAAAAAAGGTCTGTCGGTTGAACGGGAAACCTGGCTGCTGGAGAAGGTTGCTGATATACGAAGATTGTAGTCAGAAAAAAATCTGTAATTCATGAGTTGTAACAAAATCCGTTATTTCCAATAAAAATGCTGGAATGCTTCTAATAACTTTGCTGTGAAAGTTTTCTGTAAATAGCGAAATGATTATAGGTTGCCTGACTAATACCAATCAAAGTTATTAGCTTCGTCATGAGCATGATTTTTCACCCCGTTAGGCAATACCCTAAAGGGGATAAAGGCGGCGTGAGGAATCATGGCCATTGCTATGGCGACGATTGCCAACGCAGAATAACGGGCTGAAAAGTCAGCGCAATAGAATAGCTAATCACTGCGATTGGTATAATCACTGGTCGTATGATGATTCTGCTCAGGTCATTAAGCATACGCTTCCTTACAATTTGTAAATTTCATAATTTCACACGATTGATCAATATCAAGGTATAAGTCGCAATATTCTTACATTCTACAGCGCACAATTTGTACTGAAGAAACAACTAGTTATGTCACGTAAGCATTTTTTCTGAAAATGGATTACGTGACATAACTGTGACTGACAACCACTCCCTCAGGTGAATCGCTGTTTTATGAAGCATGCTACGTCTTTGCATTTTGCGCACAATCCCCTTTCCCGCGCACTGAAAGCCTGTCTGCCCATCGGTATGGGCATTATGTTGACCACCAGTGGGCTGGCTTCAGCAAACGCTGAAGTGCCGGCAGAACAGCAACTGGATGGCAGCATTATGCTGACCAGCTGGGAATATAACGGCGACAAAGCGGGAGCAGTCGCTGCGGCACAGGTATCCGGTTTGTACGCTGTAGCCGGTGAAGCGGATAACTCTATTGAAATCCGCAATATCGCCGAGCAGCTGAAATCTGCCATCAGCCATGATGAACTTCTGAAAGTACTGCCGGAAGCTGACCTTGATAAAGGCATTTGCGGTATGACCTTTACCCCATCGGGTCGTTTCCTGTTCTTTGCGGTGTGTGGCAAAGGCAAAGCAGACGACGCAGTGATGGCATTCAACACCAACACGAAAGAGTTGTCTGTATTTGACCGTGTCAGCCTGTCTGACGGTGATGCAGGCATTGGCATGACCTATTTCAAGGATCAGCTGTTTGTTGGCAGTGATAAAGGCATTTATGTTTACGAAGCAGGTCGTAACACGGTCTATGAAGGCGGAGCCAGAGGTCGTACAAGACAGATTTCGTCCAGAACACCGGTAACCGGCATGACCATGGACCTGATGGAAGGTCAGCTGTACGCGACGACGGAAGATGGCATGTACCGTCTTGACGGTCGTAACCTGAAACAGGTAGCTAAAGCTGAAAACCTTCAGTCCGTTACCATGGGGCGTGTGTACGGAGGCGAAGACAACAGCGGTCTTTATCTGCTGCAGAATGATGGTGAAGAAGCTCGTATTCTGACTGTTTCACTGGAAGAACTTCGCAAAGGCAAAAGTGTTGAACTGTCTGTTTACACCGACAAGGTGAGTGCTGAACTGCAGGACATTGCTGCGACCGCTGATGGTCGTATGCTGCTGGCGCAGGAACAGGTGCAGGTCATGTTCGACAGCAGCGACAGCCGCCTCAGCTATGAAGAGTGGTTGCACGACGAACTGGATGAATACCTGAAAGCCATCAAAAGCCTGATTGTTGACGGTGATATTGAAGGTACTAACAATCTGGCAGGTGGACACTCCGGTCAGATCACCCGAATGCTGCTGCGCGATAGCGCCAATGGTACGCCGATTGCTGACAACGTAGGTTGGGCAATGTACCTGCTGATGGCTATTGACCAGGTCAAGAACGATCCGGATATCGAAATCCTGCTGGAGCGAATCATTGAGACCCATGCTGGTTTGTCCGAGCATTTGTACGGCGGTACTCGTACAGTAGATGGCCACTTTGTGCGTGTTTACAACCGTGACGGCCTGCCTAACCCGGGCGTTAACGGCCGTGGCTATCTGAGTTCTCAGCCACAGGTGTATGTCAGCATGAAGTATCTGCCAGCCGCCTATAAGGCTGCTGAGCTGTATCCTGACAACGAGAAATTCAAGGTTTACGCTGAATACCTGCGTCAGCTGGTGAAGCGCTCCAGTGATACCATTCGTGCCGAACAGCGAATCACCTGGACACTGGACGACCATGGTCCACTGGATATTAACAACCTGATGGCCAACGAGACCTGGATCTTCGGTGATATCGGTGCCGCGCAGGACCCTTATGTGTCCACTGACTATGAAGCCTATTCTTATCACCGCGACAGCTTCCGTACTGATGACTGGCTGAAAGGTGAGCCAACCATTATGGCTTCCCATGCGGCGTTTATTGTGAATGGTGCGACCCTGATCCTGAACCACCACTTCGACGGCGAAGGCTGGCTGGAACAGAACCACAACTATTACGCCACCACCATGGCGGCCACTGATGAAATGGGTGCGCCATACTTTGGTGGTTTCTCTGCCGGTAGTCACCCATCCTGTCGTGGTGGCAACAAGAACAAGCTGCCTGCCTGCGGTTACTACAATGACGGCCCTTCCGACCGTCCAAACCAGTTCCTGCACTTCCCGGCAGTACTGGGCTTCGGCCAACACGGATTCTCTGCATCCAGCGTGGGTGGCTACATGGCTTACCGCGACGGTCGTCGTCAGGAAATGTATAACGCTGCCGGTGGTGACCCCATTAACATGCTGAGTCGCTGGTCCATGGACTTCCCTGAATACGGTGCAGACGGCATCGGTATTGCAGACTTCTGGTTTGGTGGCATTGGCCTGGTTGAAACCATCAAGCCGGGAACGGTTGAGAAATTCCGTGGTGACTTCTACCGTCCTTACGTGAAAGAGGAAGACGGTCAGCTGATCTACTCCAACATGACCCCTCGTCGTGTAGTAGGTATTGATGCCGACGGTACCCGGACTGACTACGGCTTCCAGATGGCACCGTACACCCTGCCACAGACCCATGCCGAGTACGACGTGATTGACCCGGAAGGTGACTGGATTGAGCTGGAAGACCTTGTTGCCCAGCTTGACGGAAAGCCTATGCGCTTCACCAACCCGCATTTTGCCCGTGACCTGGATAACTGGACGGTACTGGGTAACGGTAATGCAGAAGTCATTGATGGCATTGGTTCCAAAGCGGTAGCCCTGACCGCTAATGGCGAGACCGCCATCAGCCAGCCGTTGGAACTGGCAATGGACCTGGACGACACACGCTTTGTTGTACGTGCCATGGGTCAGACCCTGAATGCAGATAACGGTGAAGGCTACCTGCGTCTGCGCTGGTCTGAGGATGATGACCTGGCGAATGTTGTGGGTGAGACAGAAATCAGTGACAAGCTGAATGCTGATAACCAGCAACAGTCGTTTATGATCAAGACCCATAAACCTCGTGGTGCCAACTACCTGCACATTGAGTATGTAGCGACAGGCGACAGCGACCAGTTTGCCTTTGAAAACATTGCTGTTATGCGTCGCGGTGCCGATGCCGGTCTGGAAAACGGTGATTTCTCAGAAGGCGATCAGCACTGGACGGTTCGCGGTGGTGCAAAAGTCGAGCGCAACAGAAAGATGGCAACGGCTGGTGACCGTGTACTGAAGTTCTCCCGTCGTGCAGGACAGCAGGGCTGGCAGAACGTAACCCGCGATATCGACATTTCACAGGACCCGCTGGGTACCCGTTACCTGTTCCGTTTCGATGCGAACACTGTGGGTGAAGACTTTAAATTTGAAGTGGTTGCAGAGGCTTTCGACCGTAATGGTCAGCGCATGGTAGAACGTCGTGACATTGGTGACATTCTGCCAGGGCATGAAGGGGAGTACACCTTTACCCTGCGTAAGCGTCCGGACTACGACTATCTGACCCTGACCTTCCGTATGCGTCGCAACGACCGCAACAGCAAAGGCACCGCCGAAGTGTATGTGGATAACTTCCGCATGGATCTTGAGCGGGTGTTTGATGAAGCGGACTGTATTGAAGGCAGTGCGACAGCCTGTATGCCAACTCGTCTGGATCTGTCCAGCCGATAAAAGCATGTGCTGATGAATAAGGGAGAGCCGGGGCTCTCCCTTATTCGTATTTCAGGCCAGTTTTACCAGCATCTTTCCGGTATTCTTGCCAGTAAACAGTCCCATAAAGGCCTCTGGCGCTAACTCAATGCCTTCATAAACGGTTTCCCTGTAGCGAACCTTTTCTTCAAGAATCCATTGACTCATTTGTTGGACAAACGCAGGGTATTCATCCCAGTGTTCAAAGACGATAAAGCCCTGAATCTTTAGTTTCTTTATAATGATCATTGCCAGATTGGTTGGTCCAGGCACCGGTTCTTCGGCATTGTACTGATCAATCATCCCACACACTGCAATACGTCCGTGGTCATTTATAACGTTGAGAGCGGCTTCCAGATGTGCGCCACCAACATTTTCAAAATAAACATCAATTCCATTCGGACAGGCAGCTGCAAGATCAGCAGACAGGTCTTTACTGGTTTTGTAGTTAATGGCTGCGTCAACTCCCAGTTCACTGGTGAGGTACTCTGCCTTGGCATCTGAACCCACGCTACCAACTACATAACAACCTTTCAGTTTGGCAATCTGGCAGACGATCGAGCCCACAGCGCCTGAAGCAGCTGAAACAAATACGTTGTCGTTTTGTTTCAGCTCACCGATTTTCAGCAGGCCGGTGTAAGCAGTCATACCCGGCATGCCCAGAACACCAAGAAATGCCTGATCAGGAACCGGGGACTCCGGCAGAGGCTGAAGGTCTTCACCGTTGCTGATGTAATATTCCCGCCAGCCACTCATATGAGCGACTTTCTGACCAACTGCAAAAGCCGGATTGTCGGACTCGATCACTTCACCAATTGCACCGCCCTCCAGTACGGCACCCAGTGCAAAGGGGGGTATATAACTTTTGCGGTCAATCATTCGACCACGCATGTAGGGATCAACCGACATCCACAGGTTTCTGATCAGCACCTCGCCTTTTTTCACCCCGGCAAGAGGTGTTGACACCAGCTTGAAGTCTTCAGCGACAGGCATGCCTGACGGACGGCGTTGTAAATGAATTTCCCGATTATTTTTAATAGTCATAACGGCCATTCCACTCTGGTTTTTCTGATGTGGGTTGTTCTGATGTGGGTTGTTCAGCTGTGGTTGTTCAGATAGAAACTTACTCTCTTAGGTCGTGTGCTTCAAATACATTTCATATCTGGCACAAACTTTTCAGATCAGTAAAGGTTTCGCAGGCCGGTAAAATAAAGACCGGAGTGAAGCTGACTGGCTTCACTCCGGTCTGGTGGGCTACATCGCTGATATAAACGACAACTAAGCCATATCCATTACAATACGACCAGTAATCTCGTTTTTCTCCATCTGATCAAAAATCTGGTTAATCTCATCCAGACTTCTGACCTCGATATTGGTTTTAACTTTACCCTGGGCGCCAAAATCAAGGCATTCAGCCAGATCCCTTCGGGTTCCTACGATGGAGCCGACAATAGTGACACCGTTCAGAACCGTATCAAAAATGGGGATTGGCAGCTCATCGGGTGGCAGACCAACCAGCACCAGTGTCCCTCCCCTGCGGGTTGAAGCGTAGGCACTGTCAAAACCTGCTTTAGAGACTGCGGTACAGATAGCAGCATGGACACCGGTATTGAGAAGCTTCTGAATCTTTTCTTCCGGCTTTTCCTTCATAAAATCAATAAAATGATCGGCACCCAGATCCAGACAAAGCTTCTCTACGTCGGCTCCGGTATCGACTGCAACCACATTCAGGCCCATAGCCTTGGCATACTGAATGGCCAGATGCCCCAGACCACCGGCACCCACAATAGACACCCAGTCACCTGGCTTGGTGTTGCTGACCTTCAGTGCTTTATAAGAGGTGACCCCTGCACAAAACAGCGGTGCGGCATCAATAAACGACAGGCCATCAGGAATTTCAACGACATAGCGGGCATCGGCAAGACAGTATTCGGCATAACCCCCATTCACCATATATCCACCGTAGACGACATCCGGGCAAAGTGTTTCTTTGCCTTCCAGACAGTAGTCACAATATCCACAGGCTGAGTAGAGAAATGGAACACCCACGCGACTGCCTTTTTTCAGGTGAGTCACCTGACTGCCAACTTCAGTGACAACGCCTACACCTTCATGCCCCGGAATCAGCGGCATGGTAGGTTTTACCGGCCAGTCACCATGGCAGGCATGAAGGTCTGTATGGCAGACACCACATGCCTTGATATTAACCAGAACATTATTAGGACCGACTTCCGGTACAGGTACGTCTTCAATTTTTAACGGTTCTTTAAAGTTATGTGCAACGGCAGCTTTCATAACGAGTTTCCTCTGTGTCCAGTTGACCAGCAGAGATTTGAAAACTGATCAACTCCAATCGTGAAAAACAGACGGGCTTCAGCCAGTGAGTTTGCTTGCATGAAACTCAAGATGGTTGTCGATAAAGCTGGATATGAAATAGTAACTGTGGTCATAGCCAGCCCTCAGGTTCAGCGTTAAGG
The DNA here is from genome assembly GCF_040549045.1 of Endozoicomonas sp. NE40. Lineage (NCBI taxonomy): Bacteria > Pseudomonadati > Pseudomonadota > Gammaproteobacteria > Oceanospirillales > Endozoicomonadaceae > Endozoicomonas > Endozoicomonas lisbonensis. Next base: position 2,655,353 of record NZ_JBEWTB010000002.1, read on the forward strand.
GAACATTGGCTTTAGCACAGGCTGTTTTGAAATGATCAGGCTGCAGCTGCTCTTCAAGGAATGAGTCACTGCTGCCCTGGTCGATAAGAATTGGGGCACTGGCCTTAGCCTGCTGCACCAGCAGGGTTGCATCGTAGTTGCCCCAAAGGCTTTTATCGTCTCCCAGATAGTTCTGAAAGGCTTTCTGTCCCCAGGGTACGACCGTGGGATGAACAATAGGGGAGAACGCTGATACCGAAGTATAGGCTCCGGGGTTTCGCAGGTAGATCACCAGCGCACCATGCCCACCCATCGAATGCCCACTGATGGCTTTCTTTCCGGAGACCGCAAAAGAGCCCTCAATCAACGCTGGCAACTCCTCGACGACATAACTGTACATCCGGTAATGATCAGACCAGGGAGACTGAGTGGCATCGACATAAAAGCCTGCCCCGGAGCCAAAGTCGTAGCTGTCGTGTTCGCCAGGCAGATCCAGCCCCCGGGGGCTGGTATCAGGGCAGACTATCGCCAGGCCCAGCCGGGCTGCCATTTTGAATGCACCGGCTTTCTGGGTGAAATTTTCATCAGTACAGGTTAATCCCGAAAGCCAGTAAACGACAGGAACTGGATTTTTCTTTGCCTGTGGGGGCAGATAAATAGCAAACACCATGTCCGTTGAAGTCGACGACGATGAATGCTTATATCGATGCAGATCGCCTTCAAAGACTCTGGTGACAGATAACTGTTCCATTGACTGATCCCTGTTAGTAAAGAATCACGGTGCGGATACTTTTACCCTCATGCATCAGGTGGAATGCATCATTTATTCTGTCCAGCGGCATGGTGTGGGTGATCAGTGGATCAATGTCGATCTTGTTCTGCATATACCAGTCAACGATTTTAGGAACATCGGTGCGTCCACGGGCTCCGCCAAAGGCACTGCCTTTCCAGCTGCGGCCAGTGACCAGCTGGAATGGACGTGTTGAAATTTCCTGACCCGCTCCGGCTACCCCAATGACGTAAGACTCACCCCAGCCCTTATGGCAGCATTCAAGTGCCTGGCGCATGACATGTACGTTACCGATACATTCAAAGCTGTAATCCACGCCACCACCGGTGAGGTCGACGATAGCATCGACAATATTGTCAACGTCTTTCGGGTTCAGGAAGTCAGTCATGCCAAAGTCTTTGGCCATGGGAACCTTGTCAGGATTCAGGTCAATACCAATGATTTTGTCAGCACCGACCATCCGGGCTCCCTGAATCACATTCAGTCCAATGCCGCCCAGGCCAAATACGGCAACGGTACTGCCCGGCTCAACCTTGGCATCAAACACCACAGCACCCAGACCGGTGGTGACTCCGCAACCGATATAGCAGACCTTGTCAAAAGGCGCTTCCGGGTCAATTTTTGCCAGTGCTATTTCAGGCAGAACGGTAAAGTTGGAAAACGTTGAGCAACCCATGTAGTGCAGGAGTGGTTTTCCATCAAGAGAAAAACGACTGGTGCCGTCGGGCATCAGCCCCCGTCCCTGAGTCGAACGAATTGACTGACAAAGATTGGTTTTAGGGTTCAGGCAGAAATCACACGTCCGACACTCTGGTGTGTAAAGAGGAATAACATGGTCACCTTTTTTCAGCGAGGTGACACCTTTGCCGACATCGACCACAATGCCCGCACCTTCATGACCAAGAATGACCGGAAATTCCCCTTCCGGGTCATCGCCCGACAATGTGAATGAATCAGTATGGCAAACGCCTGTTGCTTTCAGCTCTACCAGAACTTCTCCATCCTGTGGTCCCTGTAAATCAACATCATGAATTTCCAGTGGCTTGCCTGCGGCAAAGGCGACAGCTGCACGAGTTTTCATCTTGGATCGCTCCTCAGTAGAAACCTGAGCAAGTATAGATGGTGTTTTATATGACACGCTGGTCGTTACTTGTAAGGGCAGTTCCGCAAAATGTACATTTTGCGTCGTTTAAATGCCTGCTGGCTGGCTGTCAGATAGAGGCATTCATTTTTTTTATTGAGAGAACATCATTTATCGCAATGACTTCAGGATTTTTCAGAGGGGCAGACTCACGTATGTATCAGCCTGTTTTCCAGCTATTTCGAGTGTGCCGGGAATTGACTGGTCAGTTTGTACAAAAAACATGTTCGTTCATGAGGGGGCGTTATTCTTGGTCTGTAGCCGTATCATACTATGGTCGAATAGACACTATTTTTCTAGCATGATTTCAAAATGTACCCAGAAACTGCCAGTGTGGGTTGCCATTCAGGTAGTTGACTAAATTTCTTGGCAAAGACCGTCTTGCATCAATGGCCATATAAGCATTCACCAGAGCAATGGAACGACAGGCCGCCTGATAAAGAGCAATAGGTACGTAAGTGCAAATCGTTCCCGCAAACCATCCCGATGCACCTGGCTGAAGTTCTGTAGGTGGTTTATCGGCACATTGTGAACAAAGGTATTCAGCATAAAGCATGGCTTTTGGGCCGAAGGAGGAGCTTCCTAAAAATGATGAGACCGTGGATGAAACACTGTATACACCTTTAACCGATGTCTGGCCGAAGCTTTCGGCATATGTTCCAGAGTCGTGCATGCACACCCAGATATGGCCAATGGAAGCAGCTTTTGCCGCAATCACCTCATCGTTGAGACGATAAGCCGACCAGACATCAGTAAACGCACCTTCTACGGATAACTCACAGGGCAAAGTCCTTTTGGACAACCCCAGGGATCTGACAAGGTCGAAAATAGTAGGAAGCCGCTTCGGCGTCGCCTGGGCAAGGACTGCCACATGGGTTTGAAAGGCTTTGGCAATGTCTTTGTTCTTTCCATGACGAATCAGGATGTCTCCCTTTTGTAAGCTTAATATTTTGTCCAGATTCATAGGTAAATCCACCTTATGATGCGTTAACTATCTGTAGACAGCAGCAGAAAGAACAGCAGTAAAAATCATTATATATGGAATATAGAGTGGTGTTATTTCTATATTTTTAGAAATATAGTTGACATGCTGAGGGTGATGAATAAAATGCACCGCATGAAACAGAGTTTTCAGAACAGCAGTGTGAAGAGCCATGCTGTTGAGTCAATTGAATAACAGGAGTTCATTCGGTGGCCCGTCGCTTTTCTGTTGGAGTGAAAGTGGCTGGCTGGTGTACTCCTGATTTTTTTTGGATTTATATTTCGATATTTCTAGGAGCATTAAATGAATGAGGAAGTACTCGCAAAAGCCGGACAGGCTTTTGATATGTTCCTGTTTCTTGCCGTTGAACTGACCTTATTGTTTCTGGTCATCAGCTTTATTATTGGCGTCATTCTTGACTGTATGCCTGCTAAGCGGATTCAGAAAATCCTTGGCTCGAAAGGTGGTAAAGGCTATGTTTCTGCCGGCTTGCTGGGAGCCATGACACCCTTTTGCAGTTGTTCCACCATTCCCATGCTGGCCGGACTGTTAAAAGCCAGGGCAGGTTTTGGACCAACCATTACCTTCTTGTTTACGTCACCTCTGATGAACCCGATCATCATTGGTCTGTTCCTGGCGACTTTCGGGTTTAAGGTCACTGCCGTGTATTTTGTTATTGCACTCGCAGTGTCTGTTATCGGTGGCTATGTTCTGGAGAAACTTGGTTTTGAACGGTATGTTCGTGAAGATGTGGTTCATGGCAAAACATCCTCAGGTTGCGGCAGCAAAAAAGCCTCCGGGTGTAGTGACAGCAAGCCTGTACAGAAACCTGCTTATAAAGAATCGTCCGGCTGCGGTGCTGATACCGGATGTGGCTCGGCTAAGCCGGTAAAAGACAGCCGTTGGACACGCATCTGGGCTGAAACCTGGAGACAGTTCAAAAAAGTTTTCCCGGCGTTAATGGCAGGTATTGGTATTGGTTCATTCACCTATGGTTTTGTACCGGCTGATTTTATTGCCCAATATGCCGGGCCGGAAAACCCTCTGGCCATTCCATTTGCTGCCGTGATTGGTGTGCCACTGTATATCCGGGCTGAAGCCGTTATCCCTCTGGCTTCTGCACTGGGTGCCAAAGGCATGGGAATGGGCGCACTGATGGCGCTGATTATTGGTAGTGCCGGAGCCAGTCTGACGGAAGTGATACTGTTGAAATCACTGTTCCGTAACCAGATGATTGCAGCATTTCTGGCCGTGATCTTCTCAATGGCTGTAACAGCAGCGCTGGTGTTCACCCTGATTGCATAATGACATAAACAATGCCCGGATCTTTTAAAAAGCTTCGGGCATTTGTCGTTTTAAAGGAGTGGGTTTTACAACGCCCTTTCACTATTTTCGGTATTATCGGAATAATTTTTTTGAGGGTTTTCCACCATGAAACTTGAACTGGAAGATTACGCTAAGGCCCTGAAAGAACTGGGGCATCCATCCCGGTTGAAAGTGTACAAGCGCCTTGCCAAAGCCGGACGGGATGGCTTACCGGTAGGGACTTTGCAGAAAGAGTTGGAGATTCCGGGCTCTACGCTGTCGCACCATATATCTGCGTTGGTGTCGGTGGGGCTGGTAAAGCAGAAAAGGGAAGGACGCATTTTATATTGCATCCCACAGTTTGAACGCTTTGATGCGGTGATTGCGTTTTTATGTGAAGAGTGTTGTGCCGATGAAGGCATCGCTCAGCCTGAATAATCCTGTTAGGGTATGGAAAACAGCTGACTCAAAGGCCATACCCATGAAAAAAATAATAACTGGTGTTGCTCTGCTTCTTACCCCGCTTCTTGTTATTGCAGAAGAGGTGCTTCCTGACATTAAGGTTTATAAATCCCCCACTTGTGGCTGCTGTGCCAAGTGGGTCAGGCATCTTGAAGACAGTGGTTTTTCAGTGGATGCGAAGAATGTTGATAATGTGCACGACTATAAGCGGAAAGCCCACCTTCCCCACAGCCTGAGTTCCTGCCATACCGCCTTTGTTGATGGTTATGCGATAGAAGGCCATGTACCGGCATCAGATATTAAAAAACTGTTAACAGAAAAGCCTGACATTCGCGGTCTGGCGGTTCCGGGTATGCCCGTCGGGTCTCCGGGGATGGAATACGGCAGCCGTAAAGAGGCTTACCAGACGATCAGTTACACCAGAGAAGGCGTAACGGCGGTGTTTACTTCCCACTGAATAACAATCAACGTATGAACTTGCATCGTTGTGCATTTGATAGGTTGTTATCGATTATTTCTGGTATAGAGGAATGAGTCTTTTCGATAATTACCTATGCTTTCTCATTTGAGAATAATTCTTGTTAAGCTTGGAGCGACGCAGCTTCCGGCTTTAACTCTCAAATGAAATGTCGCTTATAGCAACACTTTCAGGGAGTTCGCTGGACAATCTACTTACTTGACAGTAAACAGCCCAAACTAAAAAATCACTGCTATTAAAACGATTTCCCCGTTGGGGAATTTACAGATTTATTGTTAAAAGGCCGGTATGCAGTGAGCAGTCAGACGTTAAAAAAAGCAGGACTCAAGGTCACACTTCCCCGACTAAAAGTACTGGAAGTAATGGAGTCACTGGTTGGAAACCATGTCAGTGCAGAAGATGTTTATAAACTGTTGCTGGAAACAAAGACGGATATTGGCCTGGCTACGATTTACCGCATTCTGAATCAGTTTGAAGAAGTAGGATTATTAACCCGTCATCATTTTGATGGTGCGGTCGCCCGGTTTGAGCTGAAGTCATCCTCACACCACGATCACATGATCTGCACCGACAGTGGCGATATCATAGAGTTTAATGACCCGGTCATTGAGGCGAGACAACAAGAGATTGCCAGAGAAAAAGGGTATGAGTTATTGGGTCATAGTCTTATATTGCGTGTTAAGCCAACAGAAAGAATCGCTTAGCAGTAGCTTTTTTCTCCAGTACGGTCTTCATAAATCAGGCTGTTCAGTTTTGTACTGACTGGTTCTTTTTACTGTAAAACTTTCAAAAAAAAGCAACAAATAGCCATTTGTTGCTTTTTTTTGGGTTAGCCTATTGAAATAAAAGTATAAATAAGAATAATTAGCATTTACAAAATCAGAAGTAATACACGGTAGTACCAATGCTCCGCCCACACACGCAATTCAAGCTCCAGATTCTGTCACTGGCTGTAGCTGCCAGTCTGTCACCGTCCCTTGTCGCTGAAGAAGTTGATGATGCAGGGCTGCAAGACCAGCCCTCTTATATGATGAACCAGGTGGTGGTGACCGCTACAAAAACTGAAAACAACCTGGCCACAGCTCCCGCTTCCATGTCGGTGATCAGTAGTGAAGAAATACAGTCACGCCCGCACACTGCATTAAACGACATTGTTGCAGAAGCTGTAGGTGTTGAGAGTATGAAAACCGGCGGTCGTGCAGGGCGCGAGCTGATCAGTATTCGGGGAATGGACAGCAAGTACACCATGATTCTGGTCAATGGACGTAAGGTGAGTTCTTCCAACGCTATCATCCGTGGTAACGACTTTGACTACGCTTCCATTCCTCAGGATAACATTGAGCAGATTGAAATTATTCGTGGACCTATGTCGGCACTGTATGGCTCGGAAGCCATGGGTGGAGTCATTAACATTATTACAAAGGTTCCTGACAACGAATGGCGCAGCAGCATAAGTGGTGACTACTCCCGCCCCACCAGTGGCGGTGATGGTGGTGCAGAGTTCATGATTGGCCTGAACAGCGGTGGCGCACTGATTGATGATGAGCTGTATATGAACTTTTCCATCAATAAAAGTGCAAGAGATGCCTGGAAACCTTTTGATGGTGATCGCTCCGGGGTTACCGCTCTGGAAGAACGCGACACACTGAGCCTTTCCGGTGGTCTGAACTGGTTGATCAACGACAGACAAACCCTGGATTTTGATGTTTCCTACAGTAATGACGAGCGGGAAGGACTCATTGAGTCAACCATTAACCACAACCCGACCGACCAGAAAGTAAAACGTAACAGTATTGCGATTACCCATGGTGGCGAATGGGATTGGGGTGACAGTCAGTTACGCTACAGTCGTGAAGAGGTTGAAATTGGTGAGTATGATTTTGGCAAGTTCAATCGTGATTATGTGACTGAAACCAACAATGCTGTCGATGGTTCTGTGACAACTGAAATTAATAGCCATCGACTGACACTGGGTGGTGAAGTTCGCAAAATTGAGCTGGACAATAAAAGGGACCTGCTCAGTACCGGTAATGCCAGAATTCAGGAACAGGCTCTGTTTATTCAGGATGAATGGAGCCTGAATGATGACTGGATGCTGACCTACGGTACTCGTGTGGATAACCATGAGGAATTTGGTACCGAGTTCAGTCCCCGGGCGTATCTGGTTAATACGGTAAACGACAAGCTGACAGTAAAAGGCGGGGTTGGTAAAGCGTTCAATGCGCCAACATTGTTGCAGCTGAGTGAGGAATATCGTCTCAGCAGTCGTAAAGGAACAGCTTGGATAATTGGTAACCCTGATTTGAAGCCAGAGACCAGCACGAGTTATGAGTTGGCAATGAATTATCAGGAAGAGAACTGGATGGTTGAAGCTGCCATCTTCCGTAATGACGTTGATGATCTGATTATGCGGGACTTTGACAATTTGCTTGGTATCATTGATGGTCGTGAAGCTTTCACATACAAAAATGTCGACAAAGCCCGAATTGATGGCCTGGAACTGGGCGGTCGCATCAACCTGAGCAGTACCCTGTCGCTTAAAGCCGATTACACCTACATTGATGCAATGGACCGTACCAATAACCAGAAACTGACCAACCGTCCGCAGCAGACCCTTTCATCCACTCTGGACTGGAAGGCCACCAACAAGCTGAACACCTTTGTCAAAGCCTCTTATCAGGGCAAACAGGTAATAAGCCATAGCGATAATGTTGACGTGGATGGCTATACCCTGGTCGATCTTGGTGTGAATTACCGACACAGTGACGACCTGCGTTTCCGCGCAGGTATCAGCAACCTGACCAACAAAAGCCTGAAGCATGAAGCAGAGACCCGCGGTGTTACCGTTGACCCTCGTACATGGTATGTCGGCTTTACCACTGACTTTTAATTCATAAGCAACAGAGCGACAAAAAAACAGGGCATCTCCAGTGTGGCAGGGGGTGTGCCTGTTTTTTCCAGACTAATCACGAGGTATTTTTCAATGGCTGTTACACGTAAACTCCGACAGCTGCTTCCAATAATGGGACTGGCTGCTTTTCTGGTGGGTTGTTCGGGCAGTACACCTGAGCAGATGGACACAGCAGCAGGAATGACCCGTAATGTTACCCATGCTATGGGAGTAACAGAAGTTCCCGAGGCTCCGGAACGCATTGTTGTCCTGTCGGTAGAAGCCACTGAAACACTGCTGGCTTTAGGTCTTAAGCCGGTTGGCGCTGTTCGCTCGAATACCGCTAACCCGGCGGATACCTGGTTTGCCCATATTCGCGACGGTATGGAAGGCGTGGCCGTTGTGGGCAGTGAAGGCCAGGTCAATCTGGAAGCGGTTGCCAGCCTTCAACCGGACCTGATTCTTGGTCTTAAATCCCGGCAGGAAAGTATTTATCCACAGTTAAGTGCCATTGCTCCCACTGTGTATGCTGACCAGTTTAATGGAATGCTGCGTGAGAATCTGGCATTGATAAGCGATGCCGTTAATCGCAAGGATGATGGAATGAAGATTCTTGCTAACCTCGACGACACGATTCGTGACTTGTCTGCCCGCCTTGATGACAGGGACTTATTAGATCAGGAGGTCGCTGTTATCCGCTTTCAGGTAACCGGAGCCCGTTATTACTACAATGAGAGTTTTGCCGCAGGTCTGATTAAGGAGCTGGGTTTTGCCCGGCCTGAACTGCACGACAAGGATGATTTTGCGGAGCCTCTGACCATGGAACGCATCCCTGAGGCCGATGCCGATATTCAGTTCTATTTTACATTTGCTTCTACTGACCCTGAAGCCGGTGCTGAGAATACAAACAACTGGTTGGAACATCCGCTCTGGCAGGAGCTTCGTGCCAGCCAGAAAGGTCAGATCTATCAGGTGGACAATGATATCTGGAACAAGTCTTACGGTATTCTTTCCGGCCAAATGGTTTTGCAGGACATTGAAAATGTCTTGTTAAAACAGCAACCGTTAGCGCAGGAAGGCTGATAATGACGGTTGCTTCCCGACAAATGATGATGTCAGTACAGGTTCCAAGGAGCCTTGTACTGATTACCCTGTTTTTTGCAGTCATTGCACTGGCACTGTGCAGTATGATTTTAGGTTACACCGGCATCACCTGGCAGGATGTGACGGGTGCTTTTACTGCATTCGACGGCAGTCGTGAACATATTGTTGTGCTGGAGATGCGTTTTCCCAGAGCGGTTCTGGCCACACTGGTGGGGGCCAGCCTGGGGGTTGCCGGTCTGTTTATGCAGGGGCTGACCCGCAACCCGCTGGCATCACCCTGTATTTTTGGTATCAATGCCGGTGCGTCGCTGGCGATTGTTGTCGCAACTGCATTCTTTGGTGTTACCAGTCATGAGTTTTTTGCCCTGTTTGCCATGGTGGGGGCCGCAGCTACGGCTTGCGTCGTGTACTTTCTGGGTATGTCCACCGGCAACCTGACGCCACTGAACCTCACGCTGGCGGGCGTTGCTGTTAACGCGTTTCTGGCTTCTGTGACCTCCGGGATACTGGTGTTTAACGAATCGGTTCTGGATGAGGTACTGTTCTGGCTATCCGGTTCAATTGAAGGGCGTCGTCTGGATCTGGTGACTTCCATGATTCCGGCGATGGTCGCTGGCTGGGTGGTTGCTTTCCTGCTGGCTAAGTCCATGAACGCCCAGGCGCTGGGTGATGATATTGCCAGAAGCCTGGGGCAGAAAACCCTGTGGGTGAAACTGGCGGCCTGTCTGGTGATTGTTTCGCTGGCGGGGATGTCTGTAGCGATGGCCGGGCCTATCGGTTTTGCTGGCCTGGTTGCTCCACACTTTGCCCGAGCGGTGCTGGGGCTTGATTATCGCTGGCTGGTTCCCGGCTCCATGCTGATTGGTGCCAGCCTGCTGTTGTCGGCTGATGTGCTGGCCCGATTTATTGTCTGGCCTCAGGAGGTTCCCGTCGGGGTGGCTATGTCGCTGATTGGCGCGCCTTTCTTTATCGCTTACGCACGACGGAGCCTGACAGCATGAGCCAGAACGCTTTATTGAACGAGTTATCAGGCGAGCTGCCGGGCAAGTCTTCTAACTACCTCTTGATCCGTAATGCCTGGGTTTCCCACCTCTTCCCACGCCGGGATGTTCTGATGCTGGGAACCATTGCACTGCTGATGCTGGTGGCGACGCTTGTAGCGCTGGGAACCGGCTCCAGCATGATCAGCCCGTGGCGGGTTGTGCAGACGCTGGCGGGTCAGGGCGATGTGACGGAATCTTTGATTATTAATACGTTCCGTCTGCCCAGAGTCCTGATGGCCATTATGGTGGGTACAGGTCTGGGCATTGCCGGTGTCATTATGCAGGGGCTGGTACGTAACCCTCTGGCATCGCCCGATGTACTGGGTGTGACCGACGGTGCCAGCTTTGTGGCAGTAGCCATTATCACAGTGTTTGCCGGATCGGTCAGTCTGTTCTGGATGCCTGCGTTTGTGTTCGCTGGTGGTGTGGTCACCGTCATGGCCATCTATTTTATTGCCTGGAATGACGGTGTCGCGCCAAGACGGATGATCCTTATCGGTATTGGTATGGGTTCTCTGCTGGTGGCTGCCCGTACGGTGATGATGACCCAGAGTTCCATTGATAAAACCGCAGCGGCACAGGTGTGGCTGAGTGGCAGTCTGAATACGGCGAACTGGCAGCAGGTGCAGATTCTTTCAGTCTGGTATTTGCTGCTGGTGCCGTTTTTAATTCTCGCCATGCGCAGCCTGACGGCTCAGAGTCTGGGTGATGATGTGGCAAGAGGCCTTGGCAGCAGGCTGACCCCGGAACGTTTTGGCCTGATCATGCTCAGCACCGCCCTGGCAACGGGCAGTGTCGCCTTTTGTGGCAGCATTGGTTTTGTTGGCCTGATGGCACCGCATATTACCCGACGACTGTTGGGCAATATGCCGGAGCTGCTGCTGCCTGGTGCCGCCATGGTGGGAGCACTGCTGGTGGTGGTCAGTGATCTTGCTGGTCGTATGGTGCTTGCACCACTGGAAGTGCCGGTGGGTATCTTTACCGCATCCATTGGCGGTCCTTACTTTATTTATTTGTTGGTGACTAAGAAATGAGCCGTCCCGTTCTCCAAAGTCAGAAACTGTCACTGGGTTACGGTGACAAAACCATTATCAACAATATTGATCTGGATATTCCGGAAGGCAAAATCACCACCCTGATTGGCGCCAACGGTTGTGGTAAATCAACCCTGCTGCGCTCCATGGCGCGTCTGCTGAAACCAAAGTCGGGTTGTGTGCTGCTGGATGGCCGGGAAGTATTTACCAGTTCCACTAAAGAGATTGCCAAACGTCTGGCGATTCTGCCCCAGGGACCGGTAGCGCCTGAAGGCATGTCGGTGATGCAGTTGGTTCGTCAGGGGCGTTACCCGCACCAGAGCTGGCTGAAGCAGTGGTCGGAAGAAGACGAACGTTGTGTCATGGAAGCTCTGTCTGCCACCAACATGAGCGAGTTTTCTGAACGTACCGTGGATTCCCTGTCTGGTGGTCAGCGCCAGAGGGCCTGGATTGCCATGACTCTGGCACAGAACACTTCGGTGATTCTGCTGGACGAGCCGACGACCTATCTGGACATGAGCCATCAGATTGAAATCCTTGACCTTCTGTTTGACCTGAATCGAAACTCAGGGCGCACGGTGGTGATGGTGCTGCACGATATGAACCTTGCCAGTCGCTTCAGCGATAATATTGTGGCGGTAAAGGATGGTGAGATTTATGCCAGTGGCGCGCCGGAAACGGTGATGACCGCTGAACTGGTGGAGCAGGTGTTTGGTCTGGATTCACAGATTATTCCCTGTCCGATGTTTGGTACGCCCACTTGTGTGCCTGTGGGTAAAGGACGCCGGGTCAGTAATCCGCTGCATCTGGTTGAGCCGAAGCTGCTGGTAAAAACAGCCTGAATCGTTTAAACGAGTTTCCGGCAATTAACAGCATCACGCTGTCTGAACAGAAGCCCGGAAGATTCCGGGCTTTTTTATCTATTTCAGGTTCCCTCAACTCCCCCCCCCCTCAATCACTTCTTTGTCACCACCTTGCTAGCTAGCTCTAAATAGACTTTACTGACGTCTGACCAGAGAGTACGACCTGCGATTTATCACAACCTGTTCGCCTTGTACTCAGGTTCTTTAACTCTGACCCGCTTTCCAAGAAACAGATTATTAAGGATGAAGGTATTTTAAGGAGGGGTAACCCCGTATAAACAACTGTTGAGCCTACCGCACAAGTCGGATATGAATAACTTCAATTAATAATAATGGTGTTAAGAATTGTGTATAAACTATTTAGCCATGGATCGTTATTGACCACTCTTTTTCTGGTATCAATTCATTGTTCAACAGCATTACATGCACACTCTCCACCGCCTCCAAAATTTTTCGCTATCTTCCCTACCAGTGAATACCTGAAGACAACCTGTACTAATGAATCAGCCCCTGCTTTAAATGACACTACTTCCCTTCAGAAGCCAGACGAGATAAACCATTCAATGACGGTGATGAAAAACTATTTATCACCGCACCCAAAGGGTTTAATAGACTGGAATACCCTGAATCTTAACCGACAACCTTCTGCCCCTGAACTGAAAAAAGCGCAAAAAAAGCTGAAAATTCTGATTCCAGTTCTCACTCTTGCAGCACTGAGCCAGTATGTTTTTGCAGGGGGGTTCATTGATGCGAAAGGCTCCTCGTATTCACAATACTACGATTCAATACTGGTGCTCGGAGGTTCAAACTATCTGGCTGACGGCATGGCAGAACTGTTGAACGATGCGGGTCTTGATCTTATTCACTCGCGTGGAGCAGTATTAATCATCATGCTGGTACCGGCAGAGTCCAGAGCGATTTATAACGACATCACTCTGAATATGAAACAGCTCAGCTTTCATGAAGCACTGAATCATTATGCGATTAAAAGTGCAGCTAACCAGGCCAGTCATGTAGCGGTTGAACTGGCTTTACCCTATGTCAGAAAACATCTTGAAACTGGAAAATACCCCGGCCTTGATAAAATGCTGGCAACGGCTGCAGCTTCCACAGCCCTTTTGGTTCCACCCCTGTTATTACAGATTGCCATTGGGATGGCCAGCGGAGGCAACATTAAGGCAGGAAAAATGTTCATCGACTCCACTATAGGGTTTATGTACACAGCAGCAGTGAATAATGTTAAAAAGATAAGTCAGCAAGCTACCCATGCTTATCTTGATGGTTCGAAAGATAAGCCCTGGTGTAATCCCGAACTTCAGAATTGTAAAAAAACTGATAAAGACGAATTCTACTCTGAGCTATTTGCCGGAGCTTTATGCCTCGCCAGTGCGAAAGTGGTCGATCTGGCTACATCCATGATTCCTTCCGGTATGGCTTTAAAATCTATCCCAATACCAGTGCTTTCGAGACTGATTAATGTCGGAATGGCAAACGGGGCGATAAAGGCAACTCCGAAAATAATGGCAGAAACATCAAAAATTCTCAGGAAAGTATCAGCCTATGCGGTTTCTGATGCTTTTAATAAAAGGCTAAAGCACACTACCCTGCCTTCGTATACTTCCGAACCAGAATCTGTCAGCAACCTGATTACCATCATCACCAACCTGGGGCTGTCTTATGTTGCTTTTTCACACCACTCAGGGGAACCGTACAAAATCGGTTTTGCCGTAAGGAGTATGAATGCCGCTCAGAACCTTGGCATAATGGCAGCGGTTAAAATCGCTTTCTCTACGGGCCTGGACCAGGCTTTTGGTTTATCGGAACCATTAAATATTCCATCGGATTACTATGCAAGGTATCCCGGAACATCTCTGACAAATAAAAAACTACATGGACAAATGGTTCCCACCCCGGTACTGAAATTGTCGGAATCACCCTGAAACCAATGTTTCAGGGCTTCTTCTCAAACCAGCAAACCTGTCCACTTCCACCAGGTGGCAGCAAACAGGGCAAAGGTTAGCAAACTGGCAACTGTCAGCTGCAAACCAATTCGCGCAAAGGTTCTGGTATCAAAATACCCTGTCGAATAGGCCACCATATTTTGCGGTGCATTCACCGGCAGAATCATTCCAAAGCTCACTGCAAACAATTGTAGAAGTACCAGCCCCATTGCATTTTCAGACATTGATGGTGGCAGGGTACTCGAAAATGCCAGAAACACCGGAAGCAAAGCCACCGTCACGCTCATTGCACTGGCAAACCCCAGATGCATGATGATTGAGAAACTGGTCATAGCAACGACCAGAAGAGGAATAGAAAATAATGATATATCCAGCGCCGAGAAGCAGGATTCTGCTAACCAGGCAGCAGCTCCGGTATTAACCAGTTGTTGCCCGAGGCTGATACTGACACCAAACATCACAATCACGCCCCAGGGCAGACATTTTTCAACCTCTTTCCAACTACTGAATACACCAAGTCCCGGAAGTAACAGGCAAACAGCCATAATCAGCATGGTCGCAGGCACAGTGATATGATGCAGGAAACCTTCTGTAACCCAGCTGGTAATCAAAATCAGAGTAAAAAGAGCCAGTCGCTTCTGCTGATGGTTTAAAGGCTCCCGATTACCGGTAAGAGAAATGGTGTCTGAACCAAAGCTGACACCATTCAGTTCACGTCGAAGAATCACAAACAGAATAATAGTCATCAAGGCAGACCAGGGACCGGCATAGAGCAACCATTTTGCCCAGGTGAGAGAATATCCACTATGCTCTGCCATCAGCTCCAGTCCGGCAACATTGTGTCCGGTAGCCGTCATGACCCCGACATTCCAGACCGTACTGACCTGCGCTGCGCCAATCACCAGAATGGCGGCAAACCGGCTTTGGGCCCCCAGCCCAAGCGTCGCAACCACTCCGGCAAGGATCGGGACCTGGACAGCAGTTCTGCCGGTGGGTGAAGGCACCAAAAATGAGAACACTACTCCGATCAGAAGGCATCCGGCAAGAATCGCACCAGGGGAAGGATGAACCCGGGATAAAATAGCCCGGGCAATTCGCCGGTCAAGTTCCGTTGCCTGCATGGCTGCCGCCATAATCAATGCGCCGGAGATGACAATAATGCTGGGCGAGGAAAATCCTTTCATCGCCTGAAGAATGGCTTTACTGGTACCAATAACAGAACCCGTATCCGGGTTTGGGATCAGTCCAAGAAACAGAGTCATTAGCAGGGCAATCAGCAATGCACTGATGGGATAAGCCATTGCCTCTGTCACCCACAGGATAACAGCCATTGCCAGAATACCCAGCATTGCCTGACCGGCAGGCGTAAGCCCCTGCAAGGGTAGAAGGAGAATTGCAACCAGAGCACAAAATGAGACTGGAATCGCAATTCGGCCAACCAGTAATTTGATTGGGCTGCGTTCTATCGGTACGTCTGACACTGAATACCCCTCTCGATTGATAGTTCTCAGGGGGTTCAGTCTAAGCAAGAGTTTGCAGTTCTGTGGGCTTTATTATCAAAAATAAAAAAAATGAGGAGATTTTCCCGAAAAGTGGAGCTATTAATCCATTTGAAAGGTACTGAACGCCTGACTATTCAGTGCCTTTCAACCAGCCTGCCTTCCTCGGCAAAACCACAGCTGTTATAGAGATGAATCGCTTTTTCGTTCTCCTGTGCAACCACAAGATAGATTTTATGCAGGTTCAGGATGTTAGAGGCGTAGTCCAGTGCTGACCGGATCAGGGTTCTGGCGTAGCCCTTGCCCTGATGTTCCGGTGCAATAATGATCTGGAACTCGGCATTGCGGTGGATGTAATCAATTTCAATCAGCTCAACCAGTCCGATAGACTCATTGCTCTGGTCAACCGCTATAAAACGACGTTCCGAGTTGTCATGGACATGCCGGACGTAGAGGTCTTCCAGTTCGCCATAGGATTCAAAAGGTTCCTCAAACCAGTACGACATGATACTGCGATTGTTGTTCAGCTGGTGGACAAACTGCAGGTCGTGTTTTTCCAGTGCTCTCAGATTGATTTGAGTGCTCATACAATCTCTTATGTTGTCTTTACAGGTTTATGCTTTTAGCAGTGAGACAGTGATTGGCCCTGACAAACGACAATGATCTGTTTATTTGGAAGCTGTTGCCGGTCATTCAGCAAAAATGGACACGAATCAGGATGAAATTCTGGATAGTGTGGTTCTATTATATTTTCACCAGGACGATCAGCGCTTGAACCTATGGGAACAGGGAATCGAATCAATGGAGCTGAATGGACGATTGGGGCTGAAGACTCTGTTCCGGCATTACACACTCAAAGTAATCACAACCTGGGGGCTGGTATTGCTGGAGAATGTTCAACTGGCATTAATACCGCTTCTGATTGGACTGGCGATAGATGGCCTGCTGTCCGGAGATGTCCGGGAGCTTGGAATACTGGCAGGTGTTATGGTGGTTTTAACCGTGACATCTGTTATTCGGCGGCGCTATGACACCAGAACCTATGGCACCATCAGGGTTACCCTGAGTAAAACGCTGCAGCAACGCTATGCACAACTGCCCGTATCGGCCCGAAGTGCTCGCATGGATATGGCCCGGGAGCTGGTTGACTTTCTTGAAGATGACGCGCCGGAGCTTCTTACCTCTGTTGTACAGATCATTGTTGTATTTATTGTTCTTCTTACTTTTCATGTCTATCTTGGGTTGGCCGCCCTGGTCACGCTGGCTGCGGTTATGCTTTGCTACGCATTGTTTCATGGTTGTTTTTACCGGTACAACGCAGCCATGAATGAACAGCTTGAAAAGCAGGTGAATGTTCTCGAGGCAGGTCAGCATGCTTCTGTGTTGAAGCATTTCAGCCGGTTAAGAAAATGGGAAATAAAACTGTCGGACGCAGAGGCAACCGTTTACGGCCTGATCTTTTTACTGCAGATTCTATTTATTGTATTCAACCTGTGGCTCAGTTCCGGGATCGCTGATATATCCGCAGGAAAAATTTTCTCTATCGTACATTACTCGTGGGAGTTTATCGGAGCAGTGCTGGTTATACCGACTTCGCTGCAGGGTTTTGCTCGTTTGCATGAGATAACGGAACGAATTAATCCTGAGCCCACATCGACGGATACTGATGCCTGTATTACCGGGGATGAGGTGCTTCGGACGTAAGGAACAACCGCCATGAGTGAAGCAAACAAGGCTCTGGTAAACTGGCAGCACCAGAAGCCGAGTTTGCGGTAAATAATGAACCATAGCCAGCCTTTCAGCCTGATACCTGAAGAACAACTTCTGTCGTCTTTATCGCCACTCTGGAAGAAACGCTTCAGGCGTGCTATTGATTACCTGAAGAGCACCCTTGACCGGCTCCCTCCCCCTTCCTGGGATGAAGTGGCAGCCCATGCTGCGATTTCACCCTACCATTTTCACCGTATGTTCCGAACGGTTTTTCAAGAACCTCCTGGTCAATACCTTCGGCGGCTGCGTCTTCAGGCCGTGCTTTATGATCTCGTCATCTATCCTGACAGGTCTGTGACTGAAATAGCACTAAGCTGTGGCTTTTCTTCTTCCCAGTCCCTGGCAAAAGCATTGCGCAGAGAGCTGGACACATCGGCTAAAACTATCCGGTTCCGGTTTCTGCAGGAGGGGTGGGACGCCATTGAACAATTACTGCTTCCAACAGGGCGAAAGGAGACGGGGCTGGAACAGAGCATAGCCAGGGATATTGAGTTCCATATCCAGTATTACCCAGCCAGAGCTTTATCGGTCAGACATTACCCGCAGACTCGTGACTGGGAAAAGGTTCTGGAAGCTGGTTATGGGTCCGGCACGGATGTGTATGGTCTGTTCCCCATGAAAGACATGGATAAGCCCGAAAAAGAACAAGCCTATCGGATTGGCAGGCTGGCAGACTCTGAGGCAGAGGCTAACCTGATTCTTCCGGCGGCCACTTATCTCTGCTGTCGGGTCAGGTTAAACAGCCTGGTGGCTTATTTTACTCTCTGGGACGCGGTGTATAGCAGGGTGCTGTCTATGGACACTGAACCTGACCCTGCAGGTTATGCAATTGAGGTCTTTCACTATCAGGACGAGTGGCAGAAAGACATTATGGATATAACGATCTGTCTGACAATAAAAAGTGAATGATAAGAATTGGAAAAAAGCCCGGAGCGAATCCGGGCTACTCTTCCATCAAGCTATTCAGATCAGGCAGTATGATGTTGTTGTTTTCTGGAACTGAGGTTAATGGTTTTACCGGTTTTTGACAGACCAAGCTTTTTCCATTCCGCCCCCATCATTAACAATACAACCAGCGACAGGGCAATATTCGACAGAGGCACCGCCAGCCAGATACCTTTGACATCCAGATACATAGGCAGCACCAGCAGGAATGGCAGCTGTATCAGCATGTTTGCCATGGTAACAACGGTGGCCTTGCGACCCAGTCCCAGTGACTGGAAAAATACGCCCGCACTGAAAATCAGACCATCCAGGAACACAGCCGCCAGGTGCAGGCGTAACCCCAGTTTAGTGGCATTGAAGAAGACCGGATCGTCACTGTTAAACATCAGGATAATCGGGTCCGCAAACAGATTGACGACAATGACCGTCAGTACTCCGGAACCCACTGCGACCAGAAGCATCCGGTTTACAAACTGCTTCATTCGGGCATAACGTTCAGCGCCATAGTTGTAGCTGATCAGGGGCTGAGTACCCGCTGCGACGCCTTCCGCAAACATGTAGTAAAGCGTAGCAATGTATCCGACCACTGCAAACGCACCCACATTGACTGCGTCACTGTATTTCATAAACAGATAGTTATGAACTGCTGTTATAAAGCTGAAGTAAGAGTACATCAGCAGGCTCGACAGGCCGATGTTACAGGTGTGCAGTGACAGCTTGAACTCCGGAGTCAGGTCCTTCAGGGACAGGCGAGTGTTCGCTCTGGCAGAGAAGAAATACATAAGCCCCAGAATAACAACCAGCAGCTGGGAAATCGTTGTACCCAGTGCCGCACCCGCCAGCCCCAGCTGCAGATAGACAATAAAGACAGCGTTGAGGATAACGTTGGCAACAGCGCCAACGACAATCAGCCAGGTAGCGACGGTTGGAGCGTCGTCATTTCGTACCATAAACGGTAATGCCAAACTGCCCATGGCGAATGGTGAACCAAATACCACTACCCAGAGGTAGTTGCTTGCATGCTCAAAAGCAGCACCGCTGGCATCCTGCAGCGTCAGTAACCATTGTCCGGAAAGGAACAAAAGAAAGGAGCCCAGCAAGCCGAATAGCAGCAGCAATGTCAGACCGTTTCCAAGGGCGCGTCGGGCTCGATGCAGCTTTTTTTCGCCTCTGGCCATAGAGCTGATGGCACCGGAGCCAACCCCAAGCATCATCCCCAGTCCATACAGTGTGCCTATGATCGGCCAGGCCAGGTTAATCCCCGCCAGACCTTCTGCACCGATATAACGACCGATAAAAATGCCGTCAATGACCTGATACAGGCCGCTGACCAGCATGGCCCCAACCGTTGGCAGAACATAGCTCCAGAACTGACGGTTAACGCTCGGCAATTGTTTTTGTTCCTTTATGGTGGACATTGCTTTCTCAGTATTGGTTAGAAATGCTAACTAAAAAGATAAAAAAATACGCCTGCTCAGTCATCGGCAGGCTTTAGTAAATGCTCATACCAATTCCAGCTTCTAAACATGAATGGCTTGCTCATGATCATACTTAGAAGGCGGAACTGGTATTACCTGTCGCTGATTTAGCCCTGAAAGGCTTTGGCTGCGACCTTGCCCAGCAGTTGTTCCAGCTGCTTCTGATCCTTTGCTGACAGGTTTTTCAGCAGATTTGAAATCAACTCTCCGTAAAAAAGACGATCACTGTCTACCAGTTCCTGCCCTTTTTTGCTTAAGACAACATGAACTGCCCGTCCGTCTTCAGGGCATGGCTGTCGTTTAACCAGCTTTTTTCTCTCCAGTCTTGCGACCATATTGCTGGCAGTGGGCTTGCTGACACGCATTAATTCAGCCAGCTCAGACAGGCGCATCATTCCTGACTCTTCCAGAGTTTCCAGATAATCGTATTCTGTATAGGTCAGGTTACAGTCTCCAAAGCTGGGTTGTTCACGCCAGCAACGACTGATATAGCGCTCTATCACCATTAAAGATTGTTCAACTTTCATAGGTGATATTTTATTAGTAAGGCTAACTAATTTTCAAGGCTGGGATATTGCGTACAGAGCAGCGCTGGCAGTGATGACTGCCAGCGCCTTATGAGAGGTCAGGCTTTTTCAGCTGTAACCGGGGATTTTGCAACAATCTGGCTGTCGTCGCTTGCATCCAGTTTGGCAAGGTACTGGTTGACCAGTTCCTGAAAGGCGATCATCTGCGAGGAATCAAGCTGTTTGCCTTCCGGTAACGAGTAGGTCATGTAGTTGACGGGTGTGCTGTTGGCGTGCAGCTCAAAGTGCAGGTGTGGTCCGGTACTGCGACCTGTATTACCTGTTAAGGCGACAATATCACCGATGTTAACTCTCTGACCTTGTTTCACCAGAATTTTGCTCAAATGCAGGTAGCGGGTGCTGTAAGTTTCGGTGTGCTGGATGGTGATATGAAGGCCGGCTGCAGGATGATTACCAACCCGGGTGACAACACCATCGCTGATAGCCTTGGCCCGGGTACCCGTCGGTGTGGCAAAGTCAGTACCATTGTGTGGAGAAATTCTTTTGGTGATAGGGTGCAGGCGTCTGGGGTTAAAGTGGGAACTGATACGATATCTCTCGGAAACAGGTCTGCGCAGGAAGGCCCGGTTCAGACTTTGCCCTGTTTCATCATAATACTGACCATCGTCGTGCAGGAAAGCAGCCAGTCGTTTACCCCGGTTAACAAAGATGACAGCTTTCAGGGTTGAGCGACCGGTGTGAGTGTCTCCCACATAGATATCGTCATACAGCATCTGGAAGGTGTCACCTGCCCGCAGGTCTCTGGCAAAGTTGATTTTGTCTTCAAACAGGCGGGATATTGACTCGATTTCTGCCGGGCTCAGTCCTACCCTGGAAGCACTCTGGTAGAGGCTGTTGTTAATAACACCATCAACCTGTCGTTCAACAATATTGGTGACATGGGAAAGCATTTCGCCGGTGTAGTCATCACCATCCCGAATAAATTCCAGCGTGTTAATACTGTCGATGACTACCTGCATGCGGGTAACCAGCTGGTTTTCACCTTCTCGTATAAAGAGCAGCTGCTGACCTGGCTTTAAATTATCGAGCTGAAGAAAGTCCAGATCTGCTTCAAGCAGTTTGTACATTGTCGCTTGAGGCAATTGCAGTTTGGCGAAGATGGAACCCAGGGTGTCGTTGGCTTCAATGGTGTAACCAATTCGCTGTATCTGCTCTTCCTGAACGGTCCCCACAGGTCCGGTTTCAGGCTCTTCAATGGCAGGACTGGTTGTTAATGGTAATACAACTTCACGGTAAGGGCTTGAATCACCCGATGGCCAGAGTATTGCTGTTGTGGAAGCCAGTAAAGCCGTTAACACGACAGGTTTACGGTTCTTTAGACAGAAATACTTTATCGATGCCATTCGTTGTTGCTCTTAAGCCCGGGGGAAATATCCAATAAAACTAAATACAGAGGTTGGTCGCCAAGCGGTGTTTACTCGTATTGTTCTCGTACAACTGACCGTCTTTGTCAGTTATTAGTACGATAGTCTACCACTTAGTGGATAATTTTACGCTGCCTGAAACGGTCATTGTCACAGAGTCGGTAGCACTTACTTACTGATAAGGCTTCGACAATGAATTTAAAGAAAATGTTATAATATAACGTTTGGGTTTTGGCAACTGGCTTCCTGCCCTGTTACCTGTTTTTCAGGCAGGGTAGCAAATAATGTTGTGGAAAACGGCGGTGTCTGTTTTTGCCCTGTAGCTGTGGGGCTGGTCAGCATGAAATTTCAGGCTTTCACCTTTTTTCAGAAGGTGGCTGGAATTACCGGTTTCAAGTTCAATCTCACCTTCAATAACACAGCAATGTTCAATGACTCCGGGTGCATGGGGTGAGGACTGCTGGCGGTGAAATTTCATCAGTGTAATTTCAAACATTTCCATGCGGGTATCAGCGCTGAAAGGAAAAAGCGTTTTGATTTGCATGGATGGGTCACAGGGAAACGTTGTTTCACTGTTTCTGAGCGACTCTCTGGTGGCAAAAAACGCAGAGAATGATGTTTCAAGACCGCTGGCAATTTTCCAGAGTGTTGCAATGGTCGGGCTGGATTCCTGACGTTCAATCTGCCCGAGCATTGCTTTGGAAACACCCGTTGCCTGTGCCGTTTTGTCGAGACTCCAGCCTCTGGCTGCCCTTATGGATTTAAGATGACTGGCAATCTGGGACTTGAAGATGTCTGTGCTCATCAGGAGTACCGGTTTGGTTTTTGTGTAAAGTCTTTGTGCGCTATTGTTTTTGTACGCTATTGTTTTTGTGCGTAATAGCGCACAATGCTATTCTTCTTGTGCGTAATAACGCACATATAAGAATAACAGATTTAAGGTCTGGCTTTTATCAGATGGAGCCATGCAGGTGAAAAGACTTCTCAACATACGTCATATCTCGGCGGGTTTAACAGCGGTTGTTATTGGCTATACAGGCTCGGTCATCATTATCATTCAGGCAGCAATGGCTGCAGGTGCAGACAGTGAACAGGTTGCCAGCTGGCTGATGGCCCTGGGCATAGCCATGGGAGTGACTTCTATTGGTTTTTCTCTGCGCTATAAAATTCCGGTGGTTATGGCGTGGTCTACACCGGGCGCTGCGATGTTGATAGGGGTTCTGGATCAATACGACCTGGCTGTTTCTATTGGGGCGTTTGTCATGACGGGCGTCATGATTGCCCTGACCGGATGCCTGAAACCGGTCGCAAGAGCCATTCAGGCAATACCCCAGCCAATGGCGACTGCCATGCTGGCAGCGATTGTTCTGCCGTTCTGTATGAATGCCTTTTTACCGGCGGAGTCGGATTTTGGCATTTTCATGGTGATGTTTACGACATTTCTGATGGCAAAGCGATGGTTGCCACAATATGTGATGGTTTTGTTATTAGTCGCAGGTTTAACCCTTGCCCTGTGGGATGGTGTGTTTGATGATCAGAGCGTTGAGTTCTCACTGGCAGCCCCCGTTTTTGTCGCCCCTGAGTTTACCCTGCAAGGGCTGATTAATATCAGCATCCCTCTGTATCTGGTCACAATGCTCTCGCAGAACCTGCCGGGTATTGCCATGCTGCGTTCTTACAACTATTCCCTGCCTCTGCCCCAGGTCCTGATCGGTTCAGGTATCACGAATGCGGTGCTGGCACCGATTGGCGGTTTCAGCGTTAACCTTGCTGCAATATCTGCGGCGGCCTGTATGAATGAGAATGTCGATGCTGACCCGTCCCTGCGTTATCGCTCAGCCATCTGGGCAGGGATTTTTTACCTTCTGGCCGGAGGGTGGGCGACAGCTGTTGTTGTTCTTTTTGTTGCTCTGCCTGATGCAATAGGGCAAATGATGGCTGGGTTTGCAGTACTTGGAACCTTGTTAATGTGTTTGCAGAACGCTTTCAACGATACCCGTTATCATGAGGCGGCACTGGTTACATTTCTGGTCACGGTGTCGGGAATAACGCTGTTAAACGTTGGCTCGACCCTGTTGGGGTTGATGGCAGGAGGCGTGGTTTTTTTAAACAAAAGTTATCGGTAACAACCAAAGTCATTACCGATAATTTTAGCCATTAGGAACACCGTGATGATTGTTGTCCTACTCCGGTGGAAGAGAGACAAATATTTTACTTGGGAACGGACATGTCGGGATCGTATACCTTCCCTATCATGGCTTCTTCATCATCATCATTAGTACCAGCTGTAAAGCTTGACTGATAAGCTACGTTAGCAGTTGCACTAAAGATGCCCGCAAAAGTAGTCCATATTGCTGCCCGGTATTTATATCCCAAAATAGTTAAGGCGACACCAATCGCAGTGCCTATAGCTATTCCTGCTATTTCTCCACCACTCAAACCAGAATCATCATCACCTTTTCGCCTCTGGACACTTGGGGAGGAGGTGTAGTTGGGAATGAAGGGAGAGTTGGAAGTAGAGACATTAACGGTTGGGCTTATCAAGCCCGGGAAGATGACTTTCAGGTTATAAAATAAATCATCGCCACTGACTATCTGCACTCCCGGTTTATTAGCAATCTGTCGGATGTAATCATTGTCTTCAATAGTCACCTGCCCGGTTATTTTTGTAGTGTCGGCAGGAGAGCCTGCCCTTGTTGACAGGCTCAGGATATGCCGGTTAACAGGCCATTCTTCAGGAACTGTAACATGTTCACGAGTTTTATCTCCTGTGTATACCCCGGGGTGCAGTCCTTTCATTAATGCGTTAACAGCGCTGCCACCAGTCCGTGAATTCTTTTCCATATCACTAAAAGCCAGGCCTATGTAAGCCATATCCTGAGACGACCACCAGTTATTTGTCAGCCCGATAGATATACCGTCAAAATCAATCTCCTCAGGGTTGAGAATATCGATAACATTAAGGACTGCCGAACTGAGAGTAACATCGAATACCCAGACATTCTTTGCCTTGATTTTGGAGCAGTTATGCAGAGTAATTGCACTTTCGTATAAGACAGATGGGTTTGTAAACCTGTTTTCAGGCTCAAAACTGGTTCCAACATTTTCCAGAGTAATTGATTTAGCACTTGTGGCATAAAGCAAGCCTCTACGGGAGTGCGTCGCATGGATATTCCTGAACTCTATCTCTGTATTTTCTCCGGAAACCTGAAAAGCAAGTGAGTGAGCGTTGTTCGTTGTTGGATCAATATTAACATTGGCCAGCATGCAGTTTTGGCAGTTTATCCATTCAAGCATCGTGCTGTCTGTTTTACTTCCTCTGAGGGTTGGGTAATTTCCATCAGCGTCAGCCTCCCCTATAATGGCGACATTTTCAGCATTTGTGATTCTGATGACATCATTAAACCAGATTTCTCCCGGGGGAAGAATATAAACTGTAAAGCTATCATGCTCCCAGAAAAGTTCATTTTTTCCAAGATAACGAACACTATAGCTACCTTTAGAGTCAGTAAAATTTTCGCATAGCGTTCGGGAATCGGGGTTTTTCAACTTACTGCATGAAAAATTGCTTATAGTGTGCGCTTTATTATTATTGTGAATCAAAGTACTGTTTGGGTCTAAAGATTTATCACTGCCATGTGCTGTATTTATAGCTGTACGATTCAGGCATGAACCGGTGCCATCGGCGCATATGTAGCTACCATTGAAGTATATAGGAGGTTCAATATAACCCGTAGAGTTTTTATTGCCGTAGACCTCGGCAATGATGGTAGCTGTATTACCTAAATCTAAACCGCCTATTCCCGAAGTATCTAAGTCACTGGCATTAAATGCTCCACCCAAAAAAGCTGTCGCATAGCTCGGTATTAAGAAAAGAGAAAAAAAAGCGCTACTAAAAAAACCTCTTTTTTTATAAAATTGATTATCGGTACGTTGTTCACTAACAGGAGCATGAAGATAGTTACTTTTTTTTTCAGGTCGTTTATGATTGTTAAAGTTTTTCGACGAATTCTTTTCCTTTCCTATCTTAAAAACAAACATCATTAAAACCTCGGTAATAACTGTATGCCAGTTTATAGCTATTTATGTCGTCTAAGTAGTCATGCTGTTGAAACCGGATATTTTTCTGTCTGTAGCGCAGATTTTATCGGTTACAGATTGGCAAAAGCAATCATCGGACTACTTATAGATTTCCATAATTTTAATACAGCTTAAAAAAGCAAATAAATTCCATTAAACTGTTTCTCAATAAATATGCACTTTATTATTACACTTGATCTCAAATCATAAACAGCTACAAATTGGAACGCTGAAATGCCTTCTTTAGAAGACGACTATTGTTTATTATTTATTAGTACGATAATAAACAACGCTATAATAAAGTAGACTATGTAAAATTAGTTTATCAACTTCTAATTAACTTTTTATCTGTTACCGCACTCCCAAAAGGATCAGGCAGTTTTTGTCAGGCTCAGATGATTGCCGGTATGACGACCTTTGCCATGAGGAGCGCAGGCCGACGTACCTAAGCATAAACTTCACCGTCAGACCGCAAATGCCTTATCCAGTGTGCTGTAACCCAGCCCCACTTCCTTGCTGACATGAATCTGCATGGGAATGCGCTCTTTCAGGGACTCAACATGAGAGATGACTCCGACCATTTTGCCGCTGGCATTCAGGCTGTCCAGGGCGTTCAGGGCGATTTCCAGAGTTTCCTGATCCAGGGTTCCGAACCCTTCATCAAGGAACAGGGAATCAATGCTGGTCTTAT
Source organism: Endozoicomonas sp. NE40 (assembly GCF_040549045.1). Classification (NCBI taxonomy): domain Bacteria; kingdom Pseudomonadati; phylum Pseudomonadota; class Gammaproteobacteria; order Oceanospirillales; family Endozoicomonadaceae; genus Endozoicomonas; species Endozoicomonas lisbonensis. The sequence goes on from NZ_JBEWTB010000002.1 coordinate 2,681,799, forward strand.
GACTGACCAGATCCGATAACGCCAGTGCCAGTGCCAGACTGACCAGAAAACTCTCGCCCCCGGAAAGGGTTTTGATATCTCGCTGAACCCCGGCCTGCCATTCATCGAGAATTTCCAGACTGAGTTCTTCCGATTTTTTACGGTTCAGCTGATAGCGACCATGCAGGCGCTGAAGCTGCTGGTTGGCAAGATAGATCAGGTGATCCAGCGTCAGCCCCTGGGCAAACTTACGGAACTTGTCGCCTTTGGCAGAGCCAATCAACGTATTGAGATGATCCCAGAGTTCAAACTGCTTTTTCTGTGCTGAAATCCGGTTGAACAATTCAGACTGCTGCTGACGTTTGTTTCGATCATCAGTCAGGGCCTGCCGGATCTCTCCCTGGCGCTGGTTAACCAGCCGCTGTTCATTGTCCACATTGTGAATTTTTTCCTGTAATGCGTCGGCTGTTTCTTCCGTTAAAGGGTTGGACTGAAGCATCGTCAGCTTTTCTTTTATCAGCAGCTCCCGTTCTGTCGTACGGGTAATGGCCTCTTCCAGGTTTTGTTTCAGGTTTTGCAGGGTTTCACGCTGCCCGGCTGGCAGGATAGCCTGTTCAAAAGCCTGAGTGTCTGCAAAAGGGCTGCCTTTCAGCTGTGTTTCCCAATGATGGGTCACTTTTTCCAGTTCGTCACCCAGACGCTGTAAAGCCTGTTCCTGCTGTTGTAAAAAACCAGACTGTTCACTGAATGTTTTCTGAGCCGACCGGGTATGGGCTTCTGTCTGTTTTAATGACTGGTCAGCCTCAGCCACTGAAGCTTCCAGACGCTGGCGTTCCTCTGCAACATCCAGATCGCCCAGTAACATGAAACGTTGGGTTCTGAATTCTTCCAGCTGTTCAGTAAGCTGTTTCAGCTCGTTCTGCCGTTCATCAAGCTGCTGTTTACTGTGGTTCTGTTTCTGCGTATTCAGGGCAAGGTCGTTTTCCAGTGCCTGTAGAGACTGTTGCAGGGTTTCTGCCTGTTGTTCCATGGCTTGCCAGGTGGTCTTCATGCTCTCCTGATGACTCAGCCACTGGTTTTGCTGACTCAGATCTGGCAGAGGTTCATTCAGTGACCGGGCAATCTGCTGTTCCAGATGGCTCAGTTCCTTTTGCAGTTTCTCTGTTTCCTGATGTTGTGCGTCCTGCTCTTTCTGTCGCTGTTCATACTGCTGGCTTTGCAGCTCCATTTGATGCTGGAGGCTGGTGGTGTTCTGCTTCTGCTCTGTCTGGATTTGCTGTAGCTGAACGAGGTTGTCGTTAATCTGTTTTAGCTGCCGAGTCATTGTTTTCAGGCTGATGCCCTCTTCTCTGGCATTTTGCAGCCAGATGGCTATGGCGTCGGGCTGTTGAATATCGAGTGTTTCCCCAATCGATGCACAGAGTGTTTCCCATCCAGCCAGACAGGTGGCCTGCTGCTGACTGAGTTCGGTGATGCGTTTTTCTGACGTCTGGCAGAGTGTTTGCAATTCAGCCTGTCGTGCTTTTTTCTCAGAACCTAGCCGTTCCATCTGGCTGAGAAGCTGACGCTTTTCTTCAACCCTTTTCCGGGTTGCGTTGCTGTCGATATGGCTATACACGTCGATGGAAGGATGTTCCCGTGAGCCGCACAACGGACACGCCTCGTCCTTCTTTAAACGATTTCTGTGTTCTGTCAGGCTGGCAATTTTCTGTTCCTGAAACAGCAGGGTTTCCAGATCATTCAGATGTTGTTTTTCCTGTTTGTACTGTTCCCGGTTTGCCTGTAATTCTTTGCTTAGAGGTTCAAGAGCCTGCTGGTTCTGAGAAAAAGCAGCCTGTTCAGCCAGTAAGGTCTGAGTCGTGTCACGATACTGCTTTTCAGTGTTTTTTATTTCCAGATACAGGGGGGCGATGGCATCAAAGCGTTCTTCCTGTTTCAGTAGTTGTTGCTCATTGGTGTCTTTCAGAAGTTCGGCTTTCTGGTTCACTGCCTGTTGATACGATGCCTGTGCCTGTTCACTGTCGTGCAGGCTTTGCTGAACCTTTTTCTGACTCTGTTGCATTGCCCGATGCAGTGTTGTTAATTCTTTTTGCCACTTTTGCAGATCGGTTTGTGTCTGTTGATTTTGCCGGTTGAGTGATTCCCGACGTTCAAACTGAGCGCGCCAGAGAGGCAGTTGTTCAGCCAGAAGCCGGTGATGGGCATTGTCATTCAGATACTGGCTGGTGGCTGCCTGCTGTTCTATAGACGACTGGCGTTGTTGTTGTAGCGAGTTAACTGTTTGCAGATGCTCTGACAGTTCTTTTTCAAGGCTGGCCGCCTGCTGGTTGCCGGTAGCCAGCTCTTCTCTTTTCTGCTGAATCTGCTGGTCGAGGGGAACCACCTGCTCGTTGATCAGGGTTTCTGTTTCAACCTTTTGCTGTTTAACCGTAGCAAGGTTTTCCTGTGCTGCTGTCGCTTCGGATTGAGCCGATGCCAGTCTGTCGGACGCCTGCTGTAACTCCGCCTGAAGCTGCTGGCACTTTGTTTCTGAGTGATTAACCGCTTCTCTGGTGGACTGAAGCTGGTCGAAAGCGGGCTTGAGATCCAGGGCTGGCAGTGCATGGGCAAGGCGTTCAAGTTGTTCAGCCTGTGCCGCTTTATCGTCAATCGCTTTCTGTTTGAGCTGCCCGGCTTCTTCAACGTCAGTTGTCAGCTTATTGACCTGTTGCAGCCATTCAAACTGTTCCTTGAGCGTTTTTTGCAAGGTTTCCGTTTGGTTGGCTTTTTCTGACAGGGTGCTTTGTTCCTGTTCGAGCTGCTTAATGACTTCGTCATCCAGCAGTTGAACCCCTTCGGATTTTGCCTGCAGCAGCTTCAGTGTTTCCTGTTCCTGACGCATCCGTTCGAATACTCGACGGGAAATATCACCGTAAATTTCAGTCCCCGTCAGCTCTTCCAGCAGTTCGGCACGATCGTTGGCAGAGGCTTCCAGAAACGCGGCAAAGCCACCCTGAGCCAGCATCATCGACTTGGTAAAACGGGCAAAGTCCAGCCCGGTAATGTCGCTGACCCGGCTGAGTTTCTCATTGATTTTGTGCGTGATAATGGTGCCATCCAGCTTTGCCAGCTCAACCTGCGGGCTTTGCAGCTTGCCTTCAGCCTTTCCTCTGGCCCGTCTCTGGGACCAGAACGCCCGGTAACCTTCACCTTTGACTTCAAATTCCACTTCCGCCAGCGACTCGGCCGTGTGGCGGGTCATCAGCTCATTGCTGCTCTGGGAGATTGTGCTTAAACGGGGTGTCTGGTGATAAAGCGCCAGGCAGATAGCATCCAGCAGCGTGGTTTTTCCTGCGCCGGTCGGGCCGGTAATGGCAAACAGGCCGTTATCGGCAAAGTCTGTTGAAGTGAAGTCGATTTTCCACTCCCCTTTCAGGGAGTTAAGGTTTTTAAGACGCAGGCTCAGAATTTTCATTGGGCGACTTCCTTTTCAGACACTACTTTTCCGGCGTTCAAATCATCGTTTACATCATTGTGTATAGTATCCAGCACTTCATTAAAAGCACGGGTTAATGCCTGAACTCTGTCGTCTTCCAGAGGTTCGTCTTCAAGGCGTTTTGTGAATACTTCGGAAACGTCCAGTTCTTCAAGGGTTTCACGGGCTTCCCGAACCAGACTGGCTGACTGGGTGTTACGTTGCCGTCTGACCCGGAGTACTTCCAGAGGAAGATCCGCCACCATGTCCTGAACCGGGCTCTGGACATCACTCAGGTAGTCATCGGACGCCACTTCTATTTCCAGCCAGGGTGCCAGGCCGGAGTCTGTGCTGATCTGTTTGATCTGTTGTTCGATCGCTTCGAGTGAACCTTTGATGCTTAACAGTGGGCGAAAGACCGGAACCGGTATTTCTGTGATTTCGGGTTTTGGACTGCCGTTAAACGACACCATAACGACCTGTTTGGCAGTGGCGGTTTCATCAAAACTGAGTGGAATCGGTGAGCCGGAATAACGAACATGTTCCTGTCCGGAGACTTTCTGGGGCTTATGCAGATGCCCCAGTGCAATGTAAGCTGCGGGTGGAAAACCACTGGCAGGGAAGGCGTGCAGTGTGCCGATATAAATCTCCCGGACAGACTCGGACAGTTGACCATTGACAGTGGTCAGGTGTCCGGTGGCGACAACGGGCAGCTTATGTTCAGCGGCTTTGCTGAATACAGTCTGGTAATGCGCTGGCAATGGCATTTTGCAGAGCCAGCTGTTTGTCCGAGTCGCTGTCTCCCGAACGGCTTTCCAGAACATCACGGGGGCGAATATAAGGTATTGCGCACAGGGCAACAGCAGGTTCGCCTCTGGCATTTTTCAACAGTACCACCTCGTCGTCAGGGGTTTCGGATACGCCTCCGACAACCGTGGTGTTCAGGAACGCCAGTAACTCCCGGGATTCATTGAGGGTCGCGACAGAATCATGATTCCCGCCCACAATCACCAGCTGTTGGCAGCAGGTTTGTCGCAGGTTCACAATAAACTGGTTGTACAGGGTTCGTGCATAGCTGGGAGGAGTTCCGGTATCAAACACATCTCCGGCAATAATCAGGGCATCAATGTTGTGTTTATTGACCGTCACCTGTAGCCATTGCAGAAAAGCCCTGTGCTCCGCTTCCCTGCTTTTGCCCATGAAATGCTGTCCAAGATGCCAGTCGGATGTGTGAAGAATACGCATGATCGATTGTAGGTACTGTCTGTTGTGAAGCCTCTGAGAGTACAGCAGATTTTTCAGCGACAGGATAGCTTTGCTGTCAGACCTTCATTAGAAGATTTCTAACAGACTGAGAACCATCATCCTCAATGCCAGCAGGGTAATAATCCAGCGGAAGATCGTTTTAAAGTTAATCTCCGGTATGACGGGCCTTATCCGTGTGCCAAACCATGAGCCAAGGATCACGCTGATGCTCATCAGCAGCATAAGAGGTAGCCACGCCATAAAATCGAACCCAAGCGCCGTAAAAGCGGATACCTTAAGCAAGTGGGAGGTACTCATAAACGCAGCAAAGGTGGCCACCAGGGTGTCCCGGTTAAAACCTTCCCTGGATAAAAAAGCAGCCAGCAACGGTCCTGCTGCTCCACCCAGTGTACTCATCAGGGAGTGAATAATGCCAAAGGAGAAGAATCTGGCGGGCAAATGTTGCAATGATGGGATGGGAGCCCAGGTAATGATAAGAAGAAACAGCCCCAGTACCAGCGGTATGTAATCCATATTGATACTGAGTACAAACTGTGAGGCTAACACAGTGCCAACAATGGCTCCGGGCAGAAAACGCTTCAGGTAATCCCAGCGAATAAACCGACGACCGAACCATGCACGACTGACGTTGCTGGACAACTGAACCAGACCATGTACGGGAATGATTGCCGTTGCAGGTATGGCGCCAGGCATCAGGCCAATCAGCATGACGCCTCCACCAATGCCAAATACGGCGGTCATGGTCGAAGTAAAGAATGCGGCAAAAACCAGCCATAGTTCGGGGATAGATAGCTCGGGGATAGATAGCTCAGGAATAAACAGGTCAGGCACAACTCAGTCCTTTGTATTGTTCTATTTATTGCTCGATAGAAGTCTGTATTGAAGGGGCTCAGGCTCGTCATGGTATCGCTTTCGCTGTCGGTTATGCAAAAAAGCCTCAGGATAAGCAACCCTCACCTTCCGGGATGGTCTATATCTTTTCTTCGCAGGGAGTTTTGCTAATAAGTATTGACCTGTGTGGTAGGTACGTTATTTTTAAACTGGTAATGTGACCGGTTACATAAAGGTGTAAAATGTCATGAGACATGGTCGCCAGCCCGGCCCGGGTAAGAATAAATTTCAAACAAACGGTTCAAGATTGGAAGGTGAAGATATGCGTTTAATTCCTGTTGCCAGTAGAGAAGATGTCGGCAAGTGGTCTGCGAAACACATTGTGGACAGAATTAATGCATTTGAGCCAACCGCAGACCGTCCATTTGTGCTGGGACTGCCTACCGGTGGAACACCTCTCAACACCTACAGGCAACTGATAAGAATGCATCAGGCTGGCAAGGTCAGCTTCCGGCATGTAGTGACCTTCAATATGGATGAATATGTAGGTATTCCGGCGGATCATCCCGAGTCATACCGCACTTTTATGTTTGAGAATTTCTTTGAACACATTGATATTCCGCTGGAAAACATCAACCTGCTCAATGGCAATCCCGATGACCTGGAAGTCGAGTGCGCCCGCTATGAAGCGAAAATAGAAGCCCTGGGAGGGATTGAGCTGTTTATGGGTGGTGTTGGCCATGACGGACATATTGCCTTTAATGAGCCTGGTTCGTCACTGGCGTCCCGTACCCGCCCTAAAACCCTGACTGATAAAACCCGTCAGGCAAACTCACGGTTCTTTGAGGGGGATATTAATCAGGTACCCAAACTGGCTCTGACCATTGGTGTGGGAACTTTGCTGGATGCCCGTGAGGTGATGATTCTGGTAACGGGTTCAGAGAAAGCCCATGCCCTGAAAGCGGCTGTTGAAGGCTCCATCAACCACCTCTGGACGGTTTCCGCTTTGCAGATGCACCCGAAGGCCATGATCGTCTGTGATGAAGACGCAACCATGGAACTGAGGGTTAAAACCCTCAAGTATTTTGCGGAGCTGGAAGCGGAAAATATTCGTAATCTTTAATGGTTAACAATCGAGCATTTTGTTGACCAGTCCTGTGTAAGCCAGGCCAAACCAGAAAGTAAAGGTACCAGCCGCAAGCAAACTTATGCCCACAGGAACCGTGGCAAAGCAAATGAGACCTCCTGCCACGGTTGAGACTCCGCCAAGGACGGTGATTTTTCCACAGTTCCGGTCCATAAATGATGGCTGTTTTTCTTTGGGTTCTGCTTTTGCTTTTTTAGTGGAGCCGTCTGGCCTGTTGGAGTTGCCTGGCCTGCGAGAAAAATCCGGCTGACTTGAAGAACCGGTACGGGTTACCGGTTGCCTTCGCCCCCTTGCAGGTTTGCTGTAAGGGGGTGGGGGATAATATTGGTGAGGAGAATGCCCCGGAGAAACACCATACATAACAGAAATCCTTTTCTTTGCTCTTTGACGGTATTAGATAGACAGAGTCAGGAAAAGTTCCCGCTGATGGTTTCTACCTGGCCTTAAGTGTATTTTTCAGCCAGAGATAGAACTGGTTGACTTTCGGCGTATAAATATCCTTGTTTTTGCAGCTGAAGTAGTAAGAAGGGGCTTTGCTTCTGTCAAAGTCAATTGAGAAAGGGATCTGCAGATGCCCTTTCCGAACCAGCTCTTCTGAGTTATGGCGGTTTGCCAGGGCAACGCCGTGTCCGTGAACCGCAGCGCTTAATGCCTGATGAGTATATTTCACAGAGATAACCCGGCAGGTATCAAGCCAGTTGTATTGACTCAGAATAGCTTTCCAGGAGAAGAAGCGCCGTTCTGTCACAATCAGCGTTAAACCCCTGAGCCTGTCCATTGAATCCAGACGACAGGATTTAACCATTCCGGGGCTGGCTAACGGCACAATATCGTCGTTAAACAGTTTTTCTGAAAAGCGGTCGTGTACGGTATTAAATCGGTACTCTATGCCGCAATCAACATCGTTTTCGCAGTCGGCAATGGTGAGTTTATCAATCAGCTTTATATTCAGCTGTGGCGTATCACGCAGAAAGTCAGAGAGATTGGGCAAAAGCCAGAGCGATGAAAAACTGGGGGGGGATGCAATGACTAATTGTTCTGACTTTCTATTTTCATAAGCGTCCCAGGTGGCGGACTCTATCTGACTAAAAGCCCTTTTCACGTGACCCAGATACTTTTTTCCTGCATCAGACAACAGTAATCGACCATTCACCCGGTGAAACAGGGCGCAGTCCAGAAACTGTTCCAATTTGGCAATCTGGTGACTGACGGCAGAGGGGGAAATACACAACTCTCTGGCAGCTTCACGGATGCTGCCACAGCTGGCGGTTATTTCAAAATAGTGGACGGCATTCAGAGGAGGTAAACGTCGCATACTGTATTGGTTGTTCTAATTATTAGTACAGAAGGTTCAGTTTATATCATTTGACAGAATATGTCGTTCATATGGAGTATATGGAACAAAGAATAACAATCAGACACGCGAGCTGAGGATAATAATAATGATCGAGTATCAGGAAATCCGTAACAGCGTCAGCAAACTATGCGAACGTTTTCCCAATGAATACTGGCGTGAGCTGGAGAAATCGAATGGTTATCCTGATGACTTTATCCGGGTTTTGAACGACGAAGGTTTTTTATCTGTCCTGATTCCTGAAGAGTACGGCGGTGTAGGTCTTGGTATAGAGGCTGCCGGTATTATTCTTGAGGAAATTTCCCGATCCGGCGGTCATCCCGGAGCTTTCCATGCCCAGATGTATACCATGGGGACGGTATTACGGCATGGCTCTGAGGATCAGAAAGCCCGCTACCTGCCAAAAATTGCTTCCGGCGAGTTGCGTCTTCAGGCATTTGGTGTCACGGAACCGGTTGCGGGTACTGATACCACATCTATTCGCACGTTCGCTGAAAACAGGGGCGACCATTACATTATCAATGGCTCTAAAGTCTGGATCAGTCGTGCAGAACACTCTGACCTTATTTTGCTGTTGGCTCGTACCACTCCGGCTGGTGAAGTAAAACGCAAGACCGAAGGGTTGAGTGTATTCCTGATTGATATGCGTGAAATTGTGGGTAATGGCCTGACCATTCATCCCATTGAAACAATGATGAATCATCATACGACAGAGTTATTCTTTGATAATTTGAAAATTCCTGCCGATTGCCTGGTGGGGGAAGAAGGTAAAGGATTCCGCTACATCCTGGACGGAATGAATGCTGAACGTATTTTGATCAGCTACGAATGTATAGGGGACTGCAAATTCTTTATTGAACGAGCAAAGACCTATGCCAGTGAGCGAGAGGTTTTTGGTCGGCCTATTGGCAAGAACCAGGGGGTGCAGTTCCCGATTGCCCGGAGTTATGCCGAGATGCGGGCTGCCGAGCTGATGGTCAATGAAGCAGCAAGAAAGTTTGATGCGGGAGAGCATTGCGGCGAAGAAGCGAATATAGCCAAGCTTCTGGCTTCGGAAGCATCCTGGAAAGCGGGCGATACCTGTCTTCAAACCCATGGCGGTTATGGCTTTGCCAAAGAGTTTGATATTGAGCGGAAGCTGAGAGAAACCCGCCTCTATCAGGTGGCACCCGTATCAACGAACCTTATTCTGTCGTACATCAGTGAACACGTTCTGGGTCTTCCCCGTTCATTCTGATCCACCTTTCAGGGAGTGAAAAGCAATGTCTGATGCAAAGCCTCTGGAAGGTGTGCTGGTGGTTTCTATTGAGCAGGCGGTAGCAGCACCCTTATGCACATCACGGCTGGCTGCCGCCGGGGCCAGGGTGATTAAGGTTGAACGCCCTGAAGGTGATTTTGCCCGGGGATACGACGGGTTTGTTAAGGGAGAAGCCAGCTACTTTGTCTGGATTAACCATGGCAAGGAATCCATTTGTCTCGACCTGAAACAGAATGAAGACAGGCTGTGTCTGGACCGGATACTGGCCGAGGCTGATGTGTTTGTACAAAACCTCTCTGTGGGGGCGGTGGCTCGATTAGGGTTTGGAGAAGAAGAACTCAGAAAAAAATACCCGCGCTTAATCACCTGCTCCATTTCCGGTTATGGCGAACAGAATGAATACCGGGATATGCGTGCCTACGACATGCTGGTTCAGGCTGAATCGGGGCTGTCCGGTATCAGCGGTGATGGTCGAATGGGCATCTCCGTGGCAGATATTGTAACCGGTATGAATGCTCATACAGCCATTGTAGAAGCGCTGCACTACCGGGAGAAAAACGGTAAAGGGTGTTCTCTGTCACTTTCCCTGTTTGGCAGTATGACGGACATTATGGCTGTACCTTTGTTGCAACAGGCTTACTCTGGTTCAGGCCCTGATTACATAGGTATGCGACATCCGTCGATTGTTCCTTATGGAGCCTTTCCAACCTCGGGTAGTGATGTTGTTATTTCGATACAGAATGAACGGGAGTGGCAGCGCTTGTGTTTGGACGTTCTTGAATCAACGGAGCTGGCAAGCCATCCGGATTTTGCCTCAAACAAATTGCGCACTCAGCATCGACAGGATGTTGAAAGTGCCATTGGGGCTATCACACGACAGTTTTCACAGCAGGAATTACTAAACAGGTTACGGCAGGCAAAAATTGCCTGTGGTGTCAGTAATACCCTTGCGGAAGTTCTGGAACACCCTGCTTATCAGTCTGTTCAGACAACGCTGCCTGACGGGCAGGTGGCTGATATTCCCGCCCTGCCCGCGCAGACGCCCTGGCTGACCGATAAAGTGAAAGGTTGCCCGGAACTGGGAGCGGATACGGATCGAATCAAAGCAGAATTTGATAAGGAGGTCAGAGCATGAGCGTGTTACAGCCCTGTGAAGTAGACCTGTCTGCCCTGCAGAAATGGGAGGGACGACAGCAACTGAAAACCGAGGTTATTCATAGCAGACCGGTGGTTGCCATGGCTGCCACGCTTGATAAAGAGCTGTTTTCTTCTGAACAGGGTGCCTGTCTGGCGCCTTTGTGGCACTGGCTTTATTTTCTGCCCGAAACACCCAGCGCAGGTCTTGCAGAAGATGGACATCCGGTGTTGGGAGGCTTCCTTCCGCCAGTACCTCTATCCCGTCGTATGTGGGCGGGAGGAAGGCTCGAAATTGGCTCACCCTTGAGGATTGGGGAATCGGTTGAGCGGCTGTCTGAAATTCGCAGTGTCCGCTATAAGGAAGGACGTTCCGGACCTCTGGTCTTTGTCGAGGTGCATCATCACTTTGAGGGTGAGCATGGCGGCAGTATGCGGGAAGAACACGACATTGTTTACCGACAGCCTGTCAAACCGGGTACACCCGGTACAGCCCCTGCCGCTCAACAGCCTGATCTTCAGGCTCAGTGGTCAGTTACAGTAACCCCTGACCCAAAGCTGCTGTTTCGGTATTCAGCCCTGACATTTAATACACATCGTATTCATTATGACCGGAGTTACTGCAATAATGTCGAGGGCTATTCGGGGCTGGTTGTTCATGGCCCTTTACTGGCGACGTTACTGTTAGTAGAAGCAGGCAGGGCGATTCCTGATATTAAGGTTTTGTCGTTTTCTTTTCGTGCTGTCAGTCCCATTCTGGACATTAACGACTTTACCGTGAACGGTCGCCGTGATGGTCATACCCTGAGCCTGTGGATAGCGAATCACCGTGGTGAGCTGGCCATGCAGGCAGAGGCTCGAATACGGTAACTACCCCGCAATCCAATAACAATAACAACAAGAATGAGAAGGCGATGATAAAAAGAATAATAACCGCAGCAGCTTTGATCCTTTCCACACTGGCAGCGTCTGCCTTTGCCCAGGACCCGATTGTTATCAAGTTTTCCCACGTAGTCGCGGAAAACACGCCCAAAGGCCAGATGGCAAACAAGTTTCGTGACCTGGTGCATGAACGCTTGGGAGACCGGGTAAAAGTTGAGGTCTATCCCAACTCCCAGCTCTACGGGGACAACAAAGTACTGGAAGCCATGCTGCTGGGTGATGTCCAGATGGGGGCTTTGTCGCTGTCCAAGTTCAAGCGTTATACCAAGAAGCTTCAGGTCTTTGACTTGCCCTTCCTGCTGGAAGACCTTGATGCGGTTTATCGTTTTGAAAACAGTGATACCGGTAAAAATCTGCTTCGCTCCATGGAGCGTCGCGGCATTTTAGGTCTTGGTTACCTGCACAGCGGCATGAAACAGTTTTCTGCCAATAAGCCGCTGCGGGTTCCTGAAGACGCTGCTGGTCTGAAGTTCCGGATTATGTCGTCTGATGTGCTGGCATCACAGATGCATGCCCTGAACGCCACCCCTCTCAAAAAGCCCTTCTCGGAAGTGTTCACCCTGTTACAGACCAAGGCGATTGATGGGCAGGAAAATTCCTGGTCCAACATTTACTCCAAGAAATTCTATGAAACCCAGGAATACATTACCCAGACCGACCACGGCATTATCAACTATATGATCGTGACTTCGGATGAGTTCTGGAAAGGGCTGCCAGCCGACCTTCGGGGTGAGCTGCAAAAAGCCATTGATGAATCCATTGATTTCGGTAATGCCGTTGCTAAGGAAAAGGCGACATCCGACCGTGTGGCTGTAGAGCAATCAGGACGGAGCAAGGTACTTGATTTAACACCCGAAGAGCGCAAACAGTGGGTTGAAGCGATGAGACCTGTCTGGAAAGAGTTTGAGCGTGATATTGGTAAGGATGTGATTGAAGCGGCCTTAAAGTCCAACGGATAAACGTCAGTCACGGGTCAGGGCAGGTACCCTGACCTCCTTTTCAGGCTGGAGGTGTTATGGCCACATCAAAGCTCATATCAAAACTAGAGCGATTCGAAGAAAACTGCATCTGTCTGCTGTTTGTCAGTATGGCAGGTTTAACGTTTTATGAAGTACTGATGCGCTTTGCATTTAATACCGGCCTCATGTGGGTGAGTGAACTGACCTTACATGTAGCGGCGTGGTTTGTGCTTTTTGGCGCTGCCTACGGGGTAAAAAAAGGGTCACGCATCAAACACGTTGATACCACGTTCGTGAGATGAACTCCCCGATAACCTTATCATGCAGTTCGTCTGATCGAGAGAAACAGATCGTTCTACGTGTTAACCGCTTCAGCCGAGTGCGAAGCGTTAGGTTTGTTCTCTCGATGCTCTGGGTCAGCTTCTTACTGATAACATGGCTATCTTCCGGCAGTTCTGATCCGTAGGGCTTCCAGTCATCTGTGCAGTAAAATTTGAACTTGTAAGGTTTGACCAGCTTTATCAGTTTCTTCAAGGTCTTTTTCGTTCTTCGACCAAAAACATGAGCGATCACCCTCTGGTAGCGAGGTTCCCACGCATAGAATAGCCAACGCTGATTCTTTTTATTGCCGACATAAGACCATTGCTCATCCATCTGGCAGATGAGCACCAGCTCTTCATTGTCGAAGGGGAGTGATGTCACCTGTCGCGGGACGAGTTTTTTAAGTGGCTGATGACCGTCGTTGGACTGATGCCCAGAACGCGTCCCGTATCTCTGACACCGGAACCATTCATGGCCATATCCACTATGCGCTCGTGAGCACCGGGCTTGTTGGCGTTGTAGACAAATTCAAGCTGGAAGCTTTGCCTGCAATTTCGACACAGATAGCGCTGTATGCCTGAGGGCGCTTTACCATTTTTCACGACACCATCTGTGGTATCACAGTGAGCACAAACGACTTTAATAATTGCCATAGGAAAATCGGCAGGATAACAGCAAGTATTGGTCGTTAGATATACGAGATCAACGCATTTGATTCATGACCAAAAAAAGGGACTCATATTGGCGTGGACCTGCTGATCAGGCAGCTGGCTCCGGCAACCCGAAGAATAGTCAGCCTGTTTGCATTAACCGGATGTCTCGCTTACTGCGCAATGATGGTTTATGGCGCCTGGGTCTATCTGGACAAAATATACGGCATTGGTCTGGGCATGGAGGATGTGCGTCTGCCCTACTGGCTTGCCCGGAGTTTTAGTGATGATTTCGCCTGGGAAGTTTTAAAGCTTGATACTGAAGACCCAATGTTTCCTTTATGGCTTGCCCACAGCGGTTTGCTGCTTGGCTTTCTGTTAATCGGGTGGCGTTTTTTTCAGGCTTTCTGGAAACTGTTAACCGGTGAAATCGAGCAGTTTGAGTTAGCCGATGAAGCCAGGGATGCCCTGAAAGAAGTAGAAGATAAGGGGGCAGAAAAATGACCATTGCTTTTCTATTTATTGGTTTGTTTACCTTCATGCTCATAGGTATTCCCATTGCTGTGTCTCTGGGTTTGTCGAGCATGCTGACCATCTTGCTGTTTTCTCAGGACAGTCTGGCTTCAGTGGCTTTGAAGATGTTTGAAGCCTTGTCTGAGCATTACACGTTGCTGGCAATTCCTTTCTTTATTCTGTCATCCGCTTTTCTTTCAACAGGCGGGGTGGCACAGCGGATGATCAATTTTACGACAGATATTATTGGTCACGTTCGCGGTGGTCTGGCCATGGCTTCCGTGATGGCGTGTATGATTTTTGCGGCGGTTTCTGGTTCTTCGCCTGCCACCGTGGCAGCGATTGGCAGCCTGGTGATTGTCGGTATGGTGCGTGCCGGTTATCCAAAGCCTCTGGCCGCAGGTGTAATAACCAATGCCGGAACCCTGGGCATACTCATTCCGCCGTCTATCGTCATGCTCGTTTATGCAGTGTCTACCGAAGTGTCAGCGTCCCGCATGTTTATGGCTGGATTGATTCCGGGTCTGCTGATGGGCGGCCTGTTAATGGTGGCCATTTATATCTATGCCTGTTTCAAGAAGTTGCCGTCACAACCATTTCCGGGCGTTCGTCAGGTGATGCGCTCAGGACTGTCAGCGTCCGGCGGATTGCTGCTGATTATCCTGATTCTTGGTGCCATTTATGGCGGTGTGGCTTCACCAACAGAAGCTGCTGCCATTGCGGTGTTTTACGCCTTTTTTATTGCCGTATATTTTTATCGGGATATCGGGCCACTGAGTGGTGTGGCGTGGCGCAAAGAGAGTGAATCATTGCCAGTGGCAGCATTGCGCAATGTTCTCTTGTTGCCGGTTGTAACCGTAAAGTCTTTTGCACACCCGGAAGTTCGTAAAACGGTTCTGGATGCGGCTAAAGCCAGTATGATGCTGTTGTTTATTATTGCCAACGCCATGCTGTTTGCTCACATCCTGACCACTGAACGAATACCTCACGCGGTTGCAGAAATCATTACTGATATGGGATTGCCTGTCTGGGGCTTCCTGATTGCGGTTAATATTATTCTGCTGATTGCCGGTAATTTTATGGAGCCGTCAGCCATTATTCTGATCATGGCACCGATTTTGTTCCCGATTGCAACTCAACTGGGAATTGATCCGATTCATCTCGGAATCATCATGGTCGTCAATATGGAGATCGGGCTGTTAACACCTCCTGTCGGACTGAACCTGTTTGTTACCGCAGGCATTACGGGTGAAAGTATCGGCTGGGTGGTCAAGGCGGTTCTGCCATGGTTGCTGCTGATGCTGGGCTTCCTCATGCTGATTACCTATATACCGCAGATTTCACTGTTTTTACCTGAACTGTTTGATCAGCTGAAAGGCTATCGATAACGTGCGAAAGTGCTTCGGCGCTTTCCTTGAAGCAATCCCTGAAACAATAAGAATAAAAAGAGACAGCGTATGCATACACTACATGATGGTCTTAACTGGCGTTCACTGTTGTTTATTCCGGCCAGCAACCGGTCGTTTGTTGAAAAAGCGGCAAGCCGTGGGGCAGATGGCATTATTCTTGATCTTGAAGACAGCATACCCCCTGAACAAAAACACGACGTCCGGTTTGTTGTTGCAGAACACATGCTGATGCTTGCACAGCAGCAGTTGCCAGTGGTGGTTCGGATTAACAATGATTTGCGTAATGCGGTTCGGGATCTTGAAGCGGTGGTATCTCCAAACCTTACCGCCATTATGGTTCCCAAAACGGAGTCGGCCGGTTACCTTCGACAGCTGGATACACTGATCAGGCAACTTGAAGCAGAGCGAGGGCTGGCTCCCGGTCATATTCGCATGCTCGGGCTGATTGAAACCGCTGGCGGTATTGTTAATTTGCCTGATATTGCCAGAGCAACGCCACGTTTGTGTGCTCTGGCTCTGGGTTCTGAAGACCTGATTGCAGAGCTGGGTTGTGTTCCCACTACTGAGCGGTTGCTGGGGTATTCTGAAACTCTGCTGGTGAATGCCAAGGCTAATCATCTGCAGGCGATTGGAATTCCTGGTGCGCTGGCTAATTTTAATAATCTTGAGTTACTGAAGGAGCAAGTGCAGATTGCCCGTGAAATGGGATTTACCGGTGCGTTAGCCATTCATCCCAGACAGATTAGTCTGTTTAACGAAGGGTTTGCAGCTACCGAAGATGAAGTCAGCTGGGCAAAAACTGTCGTTGAACGCTTTGCTGCTGCACAGGCCGAGGGGATTGGGGTTATAGCCATTGATGGCCAAATGATTGATGCGCCCGTTTTACAGAGGGCAAAGGACATACTCACTTACAGTTAATTTTATGGCGTTAACTCAAGCCTTAAACTCAGAAGCAGGCTGATCAGGAGGGATCAGACTGAAAGATACCTCTTCCAAACTCTGTCAGTATGGAAGAGGTATCAAGGGATACCGGTTAGTAAAGCACCCGACAGCGAATGGTTCCTTCAATTTCCCGCAGTTTTTCCTGCGCAATTTCACTGCGCTCCGCATCCACATCAATCACCACGTAACCGACCTGCTCGTTAGTTTGCAGGTACTGACCACTAATGTTGATGTTGTTGTCAGAAAAGACCTGGTTGACAGAGCCCAGAACGCCTGGAATGTTTTTGTGGATGTGCAGTAAACGGTGCTTGCCGGTATGGGTTGGCAGTGCTACTTCCGGGAAGTTAACAGACGACAATGTCGTACCAGTATCACTGTACTTGATAAACTTGTCGACGACTTCACCACCAATATTTTCCTGAGCTTCCTGTGTGCTGCCACCAATGTGCGGTGTCAGAATAACGTTGTTCATACCGCGTAACTGGCTAATGAACTCATCGTTATTGGAGCGAGGTTCTTCAGGAAATACGTCGATGGCTGCCCCAAGCAGTTTGCCGTCTTCAAGAGCTGAAGCCAGTGCCTCAATATCGACTACAGTACCTCTGGAAGCATTGATAAATACACTGCCGTCCTTCATGGCTTCAAGCTGCTCTTTACCCATCATCCATTTAGTTGCAACGGTTTCCGGTACATGCAGGCTGACCACGTCAGACATTGCCAGCAGCTGGTTAAGGTCTGACACGGGTTTGGCATTACCCATGGGCAGTTTGGTGACGGTGTCGTAGAAATAGACGTCCATGCCCAGAGACTCAGCAAGAATGCTCAACTGGCTGCCAATGTTGCCATAGCCGATAATGCCCAGCTTTTTGCCACGGCTTTCGTAAGAGTTGGCAGCGCTTTTCAGCCATCCGCCACGGTGGGCCAGGGCATTCTTTTCGGGAATCCCGCGTAGTAGCAGAATCGCTTCTGCCAGCACCAGTTCGGCCACAGAGCGGGTGTTGGAATAAGGTGCGTTGAAGACCGGGATGCCCCGGGCTGTAGCGGCCCTGAGGTCAACCTGATTAGTGCCAATACAGAAACAGCCTACTGCAATCAGTTTCCGGGCTGATTCGAAAATATCTTCCGTCAGCTGGGTTCGGGAGCGGATGCCAAGAAAGTGAGCGTCTGCTATGCGCGCTTTCAGTTCTTCCGTGGGCAGGGACTTGGTGACATAGTCAATATTGTTGTAACCGGCAGCTTCCAGCACTTCTACGGCTGAAGGGTGTACACCTTCAAGCAGAAGGAATTTGATCTTGCTCTTGTCCAGAGATGTGGATGACATAGTGTTCGCTCAGTTGTTTTATTCTATGGCTCCGTCGGCACAGGCGCTGGTTTTAATGGGGGGCCGTGCATCCGGTTCAGGGCATAATAGCTGGAGTCCGTGCCAGCAGCCTGATGAGAATGTATTTATGGTTGTCCGGGCAGAAAATGATACCACAGCGACAGCCGGAAGCTGCCGTTTTTGCTTATGATTTCAAGGATCAGCTGTCGCTTTGTGGTTTTGCTAATTATGAATTTACTACTTAAGGAGGCTTAAACCTGTGGGCAGGAAAGGTTAACATACCCCGCAGGACTTAAATGCCGATACTGGACAGGGTGGTCATCACCTGCCTGATAGCCTGGGATAGTGCAGGATGTGCTTCGCTGAAGCGTATGGCCTCCTGTTCCAGCTGTTCGTTGTACTCCTGCAGTGGAATGTCACCTTCTGCCTGCGCCAGAGCAATCTGGATTTCGTCGGTGATCTGTTTCAGGGAACCAGCCGTGCAATCATCAACAGGCTGACCTTCCAGCAAGTCGTGCAGATCCTGGATATTGAGATGGAGTTCTTCTGACATGGTTCTCTCCTCCGGCTTGGAAGCCTGATGGAATGATTCAGGGCCGATGGTTATCTTGTTGGGCTCCGGACTGCCGGGAACGTATCGGCCACATTATAATGATAAGATAAAAGGGAAGCCTAGATGAAGTACAGGCACCGCTGGCTTAGTGGCGACCGCATTGATCTTCCAACGGGTAAAATTGTCTGCGTTGGCAGAAACTATGCCGAACACGCTGAAGAACTGAACAACCCGCTGCCGGATGATCCGGTGTTGTTTATTAAACCAACAAGCTCTGTCGTACACCTGGAGCTGCCGTTTAAAATTCCCCGGAACCGGGGCGACGTGCATTTTGAAACAGAGATTGCCCTGCTGATTGATAAACCTCTCTGCAATGCCAGTGAGCATGAAGCGACCGATGCTATCAAGGCGTTAGGGCTGGCTCTGGACCTGACCCTGAGAGACCTGCAGGCGAAAATGAAAAGCCGGGGACTGCCCTGGGAGGTAGCCAAGGCTTTTGATGGCAGCTGCCCGGTTTCATCGTTTGTCGCGAAAGAACATCTGCCTGATCTGGAAAACATAGCCTTCAGTCTGAAAATAAATGGTGAAGTCCGGCAGCAGGACACCAGCGCTAATATGCTGACGTCTATTCCGGGGCTGCTGAGTTACATCAGCCGGCATTTCACTCTGGAACCCGGGGATATTGTGCTTTCCGGTACCCCTAAAGGGGTGGCACCGCTGTATGCCGGTGATCGTCTGGAACTGGCAATAGCGGATGTCTTCTCTGTCGAAACCTCGTGCCGGGCACCCTAAAGATCTGGCTGTGGTGCCAGATAGTTAAATAGGTAGTTAATAGCTAGTTAATAGATAGTTGGATAAGTATTTTCAGGAAAGGGCTATCCATTGTCAGAAACACTGCCTGACTTTAAACTCCATATCCTGGTAGTAGAAGACAATTCGGTCAATCAGATGGTGGCGCAGACACTGCTGGAAAAACTGGGTTGCTCTGTGGTCATCGTGGATAATGGAGAAGCTGCCGTTCAGAAAGTAGCGCAGGAATCATTCGATCTGGTGTTGATGGATTGCATCATGCCGGTTATGGATGGCATGGAAGCCACCCGAACCATCAGGGCATCCGGCCAGCCTTACGACCGGATCCCTATTATTGCTTTTACCGCTAACGCTACGGATGAAGACCAACAGGCTTTTCAACAGGCCGGCATGGATGATTTCATCGACAAGCCCGTGACGGTTGATAAAATGACCGGGCTGTTACAACGCTGGTCTGACAAACTCAACGGTTAATGCGCTGAGTACTGCCTGAGCCATCAACCGCCACAAAGACCATTGAGGTATCTGTCAGCTTTTTCTGCGAAACCGAGTCGCCGTTGTCGTTCTCTATCCAGGCTTCCACAATCACCCGGATGGATGTTTTGCCCACTTCAGTTACCCGGCTGTACAAGCCAATAATGTCACCAATCTGTACCGGCCGCATAAAGCTCATAGCACCAATGCTGACCGTAACGACCCTGCCTCTGGCGACTTTTCTGGCCTGAATTTCCCCAGCCTGGTCGACATTCATCGCTACCCAGCCAGCAAACACATCGCCGGTGTAATTGGTGGACTGGCTATCCGCCAGTACCTTCAGAGTCAGTTCCCCCTGAGGTACAGGATTGTCATCGTTCACGAGATTCATTCATTCTCTCCCGGTCTTCTTCTTATTTTCTGCTGCGGGTTCAGCTTTTGCTCTTTTAACATAAATCGTTTTATGGTGCATCAGCCATAGATTTGTGCTGGCAGCCAGGTGGCCAGCTGTGGCCAGACTGCCAGTGCGATCAGCATGATCAGCTGAATGGCTATAAAAGGCACAACGCCTTTGTAGATATCCGCTGTTGCCACCTCTTCTGGAGCAACCCCTCGCAGGTAAAACAGGGCAAAGCCAAAAGGGGGGGTTAAAAAAGAGGTCTGTAAGTTAACAGCAATCATAATGCCAAGCCAGACCGGGTCTACGCCCATAGCCAGCAGGACGGGTCCCACCATTGGCACGATAACAAAGGTGATTTCAATAAAATCAAGAATAAAGCCGAGCAGGAACATTACCACCATCACCAGCAGTACCGCTGTGAAAACACCGCCGGGCAGGCTTTCAAACAGAGACTGGATCAGTTCTTCACCACCAAAGCCCCGGAATACCAGCGAAAACACCGATGCCCCGATAAGAATCAGGAACACCATACAGGTGATTTTGGTGGTACAGGTCACCACTTCATACAGAATCTCTCGATGAATCTGTCGTCGGGCAGCGGCAAGGGCAATAGCACCTGAAGCGCCGACGCCTGCAGCTTCTGTGGGTGTGGCAATGCCAGTGAGGATAGACCCGAGTACGACGATAATCAGCAGTACCGGAGGCAGCAGCGTCATCAATAATGAGGTCTGGCTGCTTTCATCAAACTGTTTAATCTCCTCATCGGTTAACGCTGGCGCTGATTCAGGCTTCAGCCATGCCACCACCATGACGTACACAGAGTAAGCCAGCACCAGCAGTAACCCCGGAATCAACGCTCCCACAAACAGGTCGCCAACCGATACGGTTTTGGGAGAGAAAATTCCCATATTCAGCTGAGCCTGCTGATAAGCGGTGGACAACACGTCACCTAACAAAACCAGTGCGATGGAAGGAGGGATAATCTGTCCAAGGCTGCCTGTTGCACAGATAGTGCCGGTCGCCAGCTGGGCAGAATAGCCTCTGCGCAGCATGGTCGGTAGCGATAACAGCCCCATGGTGACCACTGTGGCACCGACAATACCGGTACTGGCTGCTAACAACATACCCACCACTGTTACGGAAAGCCCCAGCCCCCCACGCAGCTGACCAAAGAGCCGGGCCATGCTTTCCAGCAGGTTTTCTGCGACTCTGGATTTTTCCAGCATGACACCCATAAAAACAAACAGTGGAACCGCCAGTAACGTCTGGTTGCCAATAATTCCAAATAAACGACTGGGTAAGGCTGTCAGGAAAGAGCCGTCAAAGTATCCTGTCAGTGTACCGATGGCTGCGAAAATCAGGGCGGTTCCTGCCAGGGAAAAAGCGACCGGATAGCCAATCATCAGCACAGCGCAGACACAGGCGAACATAATCAGGGGGATAAACTCAGCCATGCTGCACCTCCTGAACATCAGCCAGTAGCATTAACGAGCGGAGGAGTTCAGCAATGCCCTGTAAAAACAGGGTGAAGGCCAGACACAGGATCAGGCTTTTCAGCAGGAAAACAGCGGGCAAGCCTCCCGGGTCCGTGGAGGTTTCCATAATGCTCCAGGACTGCATGACGTATTCCCAGCTCATAAACCCAATGAACAGGCAAACAGGAATGAGCAGAAATAGCGTACCCATACTGTTCACCAGGGCCTGACCTTTTGGCGACATGCGCCGGTAAAATACATCAACTCTGACGTGTTCCTGGTGTTTAAGGGTGTAACCACTGGCTCCCAGAAAGATCAGCGCATGGAAGTACATGGCAGTTTCCTGCAGGGCAATAGAGCCAACATTAAGAAAGTAACGCAGCAAAACAACAAGACAGACAGATAAAACCAGTAAGAGGTTAAACCAACTGATCAGCTGACCGGTTTTTTCCGTCAACTGATCGATCCCGGCTACAACTCTGTGCAGCATAATCCAGCCGGATTTCATGAGATGCCCCTGATTTATTATTGTTATTGTGGCTTTACCATGACCGTTAGATGGTAAAGTCTTGAAAATTACATTTCTGTCGTTATCTGAATACTGTAATTTTTGCCATTGATTATACCCAGTCACCACCTGAATCTGCAAAACGATGCACAGGTTTGTTAGCTATTGACGGTTCGTTTTTCTGCAGGTCACAATATTGTCATATTCCCTCCCTATGATTTCAGCCATCAGACAATCTTATTTCCATGAACATTTGTCCATGCCTGCAGTGCAGACGAATTCGTTCATGACTGTTGGGTCTGTATCGTCTCTATCGCGGAATGGAACCGCAGCGAATAACAAGAACCCTCTTAGGAGAGACTATCAATGAAACTGAAAGCGCTCATCACTGCTGTGGCTCTGGTAACAGGAGTTGCAGGAATGCAGACCGCAGTGGCCAGCCAGATCGACGCCGATATGCCGGTCTATAAAAAATCCAGTGGCGTATCCGGAAACCTGTCCAGCGTTGGTTCCGACACTCTGGCCAACCTGATGACCCTCTGGGCTGAAGACTTCAAACGCGAATACCCGAACGTCAACGTACAGATTCAGGCTGCCGGTTCTTCGACTGCGCCTCCTGCCCTGACGGAAGGCACTTCCAACATTGGCCCCATGAGCCGCAAGATGAAGGATAAAGAGCTGGAGGCTTTTGAAAAGCGTTACGGTTACAAGCCTACGCCGGTTCCTGTAGCGATTGATGCCCTGGCCGTCTTTGTTAACAAGGACAACCCCATCAAGGGGCTGACCATGGCGCAGGTGGACGCTATCTTCTCCACAACCCGCCGGTGTGGTGGCGACCAGAACATCACCACCTGGGGACAGACAGGTCTGGAAGGTTCCTGGAAAAATCGTTCTATCCAGCTTTACGGACGCAACTCTGTATCCGGAACCTATGGGTACTTCAAGAAAGTGGCACTGTGTAAAGGTGATTTCCGCAACAATGTCAACGAACAGCCCGGTTCGGCATCTGTCGTGCAGTCAGTTTCAGCCTCCATCAACGGACTTGGTTATTCGGGCATCGGTTACAAGACGTCCAGCGTCCGTACTGTGCCTCTGGCGAAGAAAGACGGTGGTGAATTTGTTGATGCAACGCCAGCTAATGCCGTAAACAGCAGTTACCCTCTGGCCCGCTTCCTGTATGTTTACGTGAACAAGCAGCCAAACAGGGCGTTACCTCCGCTGGAGCGTGAATTCCTGAAGATGGTTCTGTCCCGTCAGGGACAGGAAGTAGTGGTTAAGGATGGTTATATTCCACTGCCAACCACTGTCGTTGAAAAATACCTGAGTGAGCTGGAACTCTGATCACTCCAGTTTGCTGAGATAAAAAAAGTCCCCGCATGCCTGAGGCAGTGCGGGGACTTTTTTATTCAGTGTTTTTACAGCACCATTGCCGCAATCCAGCCAAAGATAATCATTGGCAGGTTGTAGTGCAGGAAGGTCGGAAGAACAGAGTCGCGAATGTGGTCGTGCTGTCCATCAGCATTCAGACCTGCTGTTGGGCCAATGGTGGAGTCAGACGCCGGAGAGCCCGCATCACCCAGACCACCTGCAGTACCTACCAGTGCAGCAGTTGCCAGTGGCGAAAAGCCCAGCGCCATAGCCAGAGGGACGTACAGGGTAGCGATGATAGGCACTGTGGAGAAGGAGGAGCCGATACCCATGGTGATCAGCAGACCAACCAGCAGCATCATAAAGGCCGCCAGCGGCTGACTCCCGCCCACAAGATTTTCAACCATGTTCACCAGAACCGGAATGTCACCGGTGGTACGCAATACTTCGGCAAAACCGGCTGCGGAGATCATGATAAAACCACAGGCGGCCATCATCCGCAGACCCTGGGCAAACACGTCATCCGCTTCACGCCAGCACACAACCCGGCCCAGAATCATAATGATGAAGCCGGTAGCGGCACCCAGAGCCATGGAGCCTGTACTGAGTTGAATGCCCAGTGCTGAAGCAACGGCCAGTACGACAGAAACGACACTTGCCTTGTTCAGGGTCACCTCTTCGTCCTGAACCAGCTGGCTTTGTTCAACGTGATAGGAGCGAGGTTTACGATAGCTGACAAACAGCGCAAACAGCAGGCCCAGGAACATACCACTCACTGGGATCATCATGGCAGAAGGCATCAGACTCAGGTCGATATCCAGGCCGTTTTTCTGCAGATTGCCACCCAGAATCTGCATCAGGTAGATATTACCGAAGCCAACGGGTACAAGCATGTAAGTGGCTGTCAAACCAAACGTCAGGAGACAGGCAATCTGACGACGGTCGATGTTCATCGCACTAAAGGCAGACAGCAACGGTGGAATCAGTACCGGAATAAAGGCAATGTGGACAGGCACAAGGTTCTGGGAGGCAAACGCCATCAGAAGAACCATGACGAACACGCCATACTTCAGTGAATTTCTGCCATTTGTCCTGGCGTCACTTTTCACTTTTTTGATAATCTTGCCTGCCATCCACTCGGGTACGCCAGAGCGTGAAATGGCAACGGCAAAAGCACCTAGCATGGCGTAGCTCAGGGCAATGCCAGCACCGCCGCCAAGGCCTTCAGAAAAAGCGGTTATGGTTTCGTGGATATCCAGTCCACCGGACAGTCCACCTGTGAGGGCTCCCAGAAACAGGGCTAACACAACGTTTACGCGCATTAAACTCAGCGCAAGCATTACTGTAACAGCCAGAATTACTGCGTTCATCGAATTTCCTGATTGTCATTTCCAGCTAACTGAATGTTTGTTTATATTATTTATTGCAGTCAGCTTTTACTTAACCACTATCCAATATGGACTAATTTTGTGGCGTTGAATGTTTTAAAGAATGTTGTAACGCAAGGTTTCCCGAAGGGAATCAATGATGGGAGTGATGATGTCGGTGGGAGTGCAGAGAGGTAAGAGCGACAGACATTGCATCAGCGCTGGTATTTAAGCAGGAAAGATATTCCTGATAATATTGCCCACTTTGTGAGCTTAATTGTTTTATTAGCATGGCTTTTATTAACATGAAAAGTCTCGATTAATGTACTGCGTCCTTAGCGCGAGTTACTTAAAATACTGATTTTTCCAATTCTGTGCAAACCTAATATTCGCACCGGTTAAAGTTTGGGCGAATTCAGAATGTTTTGACAATTGGCAACGTGGCTGATCGCTTATTTTCCGGTTGTAACATTTTTGTAATACATTCGTTTTATTGTACGCTCATTAATCCGTGCGACCAGAGCCATGTACCAAAAAATGATAGAAAACAGCCCTGGTGTCGACTTCAACACCCCGGCCCTTAGACGGAAGCGCTCTTTGCGTTTTCTAAAAGACAATTTTGCCCGATGGGCAGTTGCTGTAGGTGGGCTTGGGGTTATTGCCGCCATAACCCTTATATTTTTCTACCTTGTTTACGAAGTAGCGCCATTGTTCAGGGGAGCTGCGGTTACCCCGCAAAGCACATGGACCCAGAGTATTGATCAGGATAATCCTCCGCTCTATCTGAGCATGGAAGAACAGGGTGAGATAGCCCTGAGCATCAACCGCCTTGGTGAGTTTGATTTTCGCTCAACCCGGACTGGCGACAATAATTCGCGGTTTTATCTGCCTCTGCCTGCCGGTACAGAAGTAGCAACCCTGACCAGTGATCCTGCGAATTCAAACCTGATGGCCGCTGGATTAAGCAATGGTCAGGCGATTGTTTTCAAGGTTGGGCATAAAATCAGCTGGCCTGATGATCAGCGTATTATTACGCCTGTTGTTGAGTACCCTTATGGCGAACAGCTTCTGACGCTATCAGACAATAGCCTCAGTGACATCACTCTGGCTGATAATGACAGGCAGTTATTTATCGCTGCGGTCAGCAGTGGCAGGATGGTTGCGACAGCGTTCAGCAAGGAAGAAAACTTTCTGACAGAAGAAGTGACCCTGGAACAACAGGCCGTCACGCTGCCGGCCATTCCCGGTAAGCCTGAACAGTTAAAAATTGACCCTGACCAGCGCTGGCTGTTTGTAAGAATGGCTGGTGATGAAATGGCTGTCATCAATATTGACAGGCTGGGTCAGCTGCATTTGCATTCAGTGACTGACCTGACGGTTGGGGACGCCACTATCACTGAAATTGAGTTTCTGCTAGGTGGAGTCTCGCTCCTTACAGGCGACGATAGTGGTTTAATCAGTCAGTGGTTCATGGTTCGTGATGAGCAGAATGAATGGTCTTTGCAGCGGGTTCGTGACTTCAAACTGCTGGATAGCCCGATTACCTCGATAAAACCTGAACATCGTCGTAAAGGATTTCTTGCGTCTGATACAGAAGGCAATGTTGGGGTGTTTTATACGACCGCCGGTCGAACGCTTATAAGACAACAGTTGTCTGATGGCCCCATTAATCAGATGGCGATTTCACCAAGAAGTAACTACCTGCTGGTCGACGGGCAGGAAGGTGTTGAATTTTTCAGGGTTAAGAATGAACACCCTGAAGTGTCGTTTTCTGCTTTATGGCAAAAGGTCTGGTATGAAGGCTACGAACAACCTGAATACATCTGGCAATCCTCGGCTTCAAACAACGACTTTGAGCCGAAGCTCAGCCTGACCCCACTCTCTTTCGGTACCCTGAAAGCAGCCTTTTATGCCATGTTGCTGGCAACCCCCCTGGCGATAGCGGGTGCCATTTATACCGCTTACTTTATGGCTCCGGGTATGCGCCGAAAGGTGAAGCCAATGATTGAACTGATGGAGGCGTTGCCTACCGTTATCCTTGGCTTCCTGGCGGGTTTATGGCTGGCACCACTGATTGAGAATAATTTGCCGGGCATTTTTGCACTGCTGCTGTTTGTGCCGGTGGGTATTCTTCTGTTTGCTTTTATCTGGGATTCATTACCGGGCAAAATTCGTCATGCCGTTCCGGAAGGCTGGCAGGCGGCGTTGTTGATACCTGTCGTCCTGTTAAGTGGCGCTGTTGCCTTCTCAATGAATGGCATACTGGAAGTCACTTTCTTTGATGGCGATATGCGTACCTGGCTGACATCGGAGCTGGGGATTCCCTACGATCAGCGCAATGCCCTGGTGGTCGGGCTGGCGATGGGCTTTGCGGTGATTCCCACCATTTTTTCCATTGCCGAAGACGCTATTTTCAGTGTTCCCAAACACCTCAGCTACGGCTCTCTTGCACTGGGCGCAACCCCCTGGCAAACCCTGGTTCGGGTGGTTCTGCTGACCGCCAGTCCGGGTATTTTCTCTGCCGTCATGATTGGCATGGGACGAGCGGTGGGTGAAACCATGATTGTGCTGATGGCAACGGGCAATACCCCCATTATGGATGCCAATATCTTTGAAGGTATGCGCACACTGGCGGCCAACATTGCGGTAGAAATGCCGGAATCAGAAGTGGGCAGCAGCCATTACCGCATTCTGTTCCTGGCGGCACTGGTTCTGTTCCTGTTTACCTTTGTCGTTAATACCGCAGCTGAAATTGTCCGTCATCGTCTGCGCAAGAAATACAGCTCACTGTAAAAGGAATCACGTTAATGAAAACAGTGACAAACAAAACGTCGGTGGGAAGGTGGTTCAGCAGTGGTTCTCCCTGGGTCTGGTTAAACGCCGGAGCCGTAGCAATCAGTGTGATTCTTGTGGTGGGTCTGCTGGCATTGATCGCCGTTCGGGGGCTTGGGCATTTCTGGCCGGGCAGTATTATTGTGACGGAATACCAGATTCCCGGGCAGGAGCCCAGAATCGTTGCCGGTGAGATTGTAGAGTCTGAAGTAGTCCCGGCTGCACGTCTGAAAGCAGCGGGCTTACCCATTGAAGATAATGAAGGTGAAGTGGTGCGTGACCTGTTGAAAGTTGGCAACCGGGATATCTATGGTTCCGACTTTGCCTGGGTTGTGGATCGCTGGCTGCTGAAGCGCAAACACCCTGAAGACATTATGGCGCTTGAGCGCCGTGAATGGGGTAACTTCTATGGCTATTTGCAGAGCATCAAGGAAGACGGTGTTGTGGTCGCTACAGGGGCAGAGGCATGGGATGAACTGCAAAACCGTCTGGATAGAGCCCTGGGCATCCACAAAGCCATTTATGCCATTGAGAAACACGATATCGGTTCGGTAAATGCCAGGCTGGAACGGTTACGACTGCAACAACGAAGCCTTGAGTTAAATAACCGGCTGACACCAGAACGGCTGATTGATATAGAGGCTCAGCGTCGTGTTTATCAGGCGGAATACAAAGTCATGGAAGAACGACTGGCGCAGCTTTATACCGCCTTTAACCGCGATAGCTTTGTCGCTACCACGGTTGAAGGGCGCGAAACCGAGCAGTATTTCAGTAAGATTGTCAGGGCATACCGGCCAAATGCCATGTCGGTGTGGCAGAAAATCGGTTTTTACTTCAGCAAGCTGAAAGAGTTCATCACAGAAGATCCCCGTGAAGCCAACACTGAAGGCGGGGTGTTCCCTGCTATCTTCGGTACCGTCATGATGGTGATCCTGATGTCGATCATTGTGACGCCCTTTGGTGTGGTGGCTGCCGTTTATCTGCGTGAGTACGCTTCTCAGGGCTGGCTGACCCGTGCTATTCGTATTGCTGTGAACAACCTTGCCGGTGTGCCATCGATTGTTTATGGCGTATTTGGTCTGGGCTTTTTCATCTATTTCGCAGGTGGCCAGATCGATCAGTTATTCTTCCCGGAAGCTTTGCCGGCCCCAACCTTTGGTACGCCGGGCCTGCTCTGGGCATCCATTACACTGGCACTGCTGACCCTGCCGGTGGTAATTGTGGCAACGGAAGAAGGTTTATCGCGCATTCCGCGCTCGGTACGTGAAGGCAGTCTGGCGCTGGGGGCGACGAAAGCAGAAACCCTGTGGCGCGTTGTACTGCCCATGGCGAGCCCGGCGATGATGACCGGTTTGATTCTGGCGGTGGCCCGTGCGGCTGGTGAGGTGGCGCCATTGATGCTGGTCGGTGTGGTGAAACTGGCTCCCAGCCTGCCGCTGGACGCTAACTATCCTTTCCTGCATCTGGATCAGAAGTTTATGCATCTGGGCTTTCATATTTACGACGTTGGCTTCCAGAGCCCGAACGTTGAAGCGGCAAGACCGCTGGTGTATGCCACAGCGTTGCTGCTGGTCGTTGTGATTGCGGTGCTGAATTTGTCAGCGGTGGCTATCCGCAATCAACTGCGCGAGAAGTACAAGAGTCTGGAAGCATGATGGCCTTGAATAAGAGGGTTGCTTCCAATCACAGAATAAAACTTTTAAATGGTATATGGTGTAGGTAATCACATGCTGAATGAGGCACTGGACGTGAGCACATCATCCCGGACTGGGGAGGGGCAACAGACTGCCCGGACTGCGACAACTGAATCCTCCAGCCCGGCGTTTAATCTGGAAAGCCTGGGGCGCAGCCGTCGCAAGCTGTATCTGGATCAGGAAGATACCTGTTTCAGTGTCGAACAGCTGAACCTGCTGTATGGCAGGAAGCAGGCCTTGTTCGATATTTCCATGAAGATTCCCAAGAAGCGGGTGACTGCTTTTATCGGGCCCTCTGGTTGTGGTAAATCAACCTTGCTGCGGACAATGAACCGCATGAATGACCTGGTTGAAGGTTGCAGTGTCACCGGCAAAATTCTGCTGGATAATCAGGATATCTATGAAAAAAGTGTGAATGCTGCCGACCTGCGCCGACGGGTAGGGATGGTTTTCCAGAAACCCAACCCGTTTCCCAAGAGCATTTATGAAAACGTCGCTTATGGCCTTCGTATTCAGGGGATCAATAAAAAGCGGGTTCTGGATGAGGTGGTTGAGTGGGCGCTGAAAAGTGCTGCGCTCTGGGATGAAGTCAAAGACCGTCTGCATGAAAGCGCTTTAAGTATGTCTGGTGGTCAGCAGCAGCGACTGGTGATTGCCCGTACCATTGCGGTTGAACCTGAGGTGTTGCTGCTGGATGAACCGGCTTCAGCGCTGGATCCGATTTCAACGTTGAAGATCGAAGAGCTTATCAACAAACTGAAATCAAAATTTACTATTGTGATCGTGACGCACAACATGCAACAGGCAGCCCGTGTGTCTGATTACACTGCTTTTATGTACATGGGCAAGTTAATAGAGTTTGGCGATACCGACACGGTATTCACCAACCCGGCCCGGAAGCAGACTGAAGACTATATTACCGGCCGTTACGGCTGAGGCAGAATAAGTATATGGATACGAAAACAGACCTTATGAGTCATCATATTTCCCAGCAGTTCAACACTGAACTGGAGGAACTGCGGAATAACCTGTTATCCATGGGGGGGCAGGTTGAGAAGCAGGTGTCGGATGCCATTGACGCCCTGATCAATGCAGACAGTGAAGGGGCGATTTCGGTGTGTGAAAAAGACACCGATATCAACTCCATGGAACTGACCATTGATGAAGAGTGCAGCCGCATTCTGGCCCGTCGCCAGCCTGCTGCCAGTGACCTGCGACTGGTACTGGCCTGCACCAAGGCTTCGACAGACCTTGAGCGTATTGGTGATGAAGCCGCCAAAATTGCCCGTTTCGCCATTTCCCTGACAGAGCAGGGTGAAGCGCCGAAGGGTTATATTGAAGCCCGCCACATTGGCAATCATGTTCGTCAGATGGTTCAGGACGCCCTGAACGCCTTTGCCCGTTTTGACGCGGACCTGGCTTTAGCGGTGGCTAAAGAAGACAAGTCTGTGGATCGTGAATACAAAAGCGCGACCCGTGAACTGGTGACCTACATGATGGAAGACCCCCGCTCTATCACTCGTGTGCTGAACATTATGTGGGTGCTGCGTTCACTGGAACGTATTGGCGACCATGCCCGTAATATTGCAGAGTACGTGATTTATCTGGTGAAGGGTAAGGATGTTCGGCATATCGGCATCAAGCGCATTCAGGCAGAAGTGTTTGATAAATAATAACCGGGCCTGAATGACCGCACTTTACATGACTGAAAAATCAACTATGGTAACGAGCGACAAAATAACCTGAGATGCCCCCGTCTGCGGAGCTTTAGAGGCACTGCCTCCAGGATCATTTTATGCTTGGGCGTTTGCATGATTTTCTAGCGTGTTGCTGCAAAACAATGTTTCTACCAGCCCTGTTTTTTGCCACGCAGGGACACGGTTTTTCTAGTTACAAAACAGGGGCGCTTCGTGAAGCACCCCTGTTTGTTTTTACGGCCTTCTTTATGGAGTACCACTGGGGGCGGACTCCGACCCCATTGATAAAACCAAAGTGTGAAATCCATATTAAGCCTGGCGATACCCGGGACCTGCGTAAAAAAAACAGTCAATATCAGGGGTGTGTACTGGCACTCTCTGGCTCATACAGCATCAGCCGGCCGCTTGTTCTCAGAAATGTTCTGACTAGTCGCGATACAGGCGTACATGATGGAGCCTCCCGATATATTGGCATTGATGTTGGCCCGAATGAAAGGGAGCAGACCAGACAGTCCGTTGTCGTGAAAACGTTCTTCTCATCTCTTGAAAACTCACCAGTAACGCCTGCCACACTGGTGCTAAAAGGCGATGACGTACCCCCCCTGATATTAGGCGATGAAAGTGCTATCAAAGGGGTTGCCATAGACCCGTCCCATCTTGGTCTGGATGATCAGGGGTGCTGGCCAATAGGGTTTGCATACCGCGACCAGCTTGCCAGGAGATCGCCAGACCTGATTTACCAGGATGTCAACTTTTTAAATACTCAATGCCTGACAAATAATGGCGACGTGCCGGCAAGGCAGGCTCCCTCAAATTCAAGGAAAAAAATCAGAAGTGGGTCAGGAGTATCAGACTCAAGAAAAAGTGGTAATCCCTATAAACCGAAGTCATGTGATAAGGTTCACGGATGTCGCCCAGCTATTGAACCTAACAGAAACTACGATTTAGGCCATGTTGTCTCTTTATCTGCGGGAGGTGGCGGTGATGACAGAGATAACAACAAAAAGAAGGATCGAAAAAAACGTATCCAGGGGCTGATTGCCATCATTGAGAAAATCCACAATGCTCAAGTCAATGGCGATAAGCAATTAGAGGATGAACACAGGGGTGAGTTTTCTCAACTGTGGGGCTCCACTGATGAAATAGTTCAGAATATGTTCCGGCAACAACACCCCGGTATTCTGGATCGATACGGGCTTTAAGCGTACCCATCCGGGTATTTTTGTTGCCAGACCCAGGCATGCCTGACCATTTCCTCCAGACCGTATCGGGCTTTCCAGCCCAGCTCTGCCTCTGCTTTGCTGACATCGGCATAGCAGATATCCACATCCCCTTCCCTTCTGCCTTCTTCCTGAACGGGGATGTTCACATGGTTGTATTCCTGAAAGGCGTTTAATACTTCATAGACACTGTAGCCACGACCAACACCAAGATTCCATGTGTGTACGCCTGAAGAATCCTGAAGCTTTTCTATGGCTTTAACATGACCTCTGGCCAGATCGACAACGTGAATGTAGTCCCTGATGCCGGTGCCATCAGTGGTTTCATAACCTTTATAGACCCGCAGGTAAGGGCGCTTCTTTGCAGAGACCTGTGTGATATAAGGCATGAGATTATTGGGTATGTCTTTAGGGTCTTCCCCTATGTAGCCGGACTGATGGGCTCCAATCGGGTTGAAATATCTCAGTAAAGCGATGTTCCATGAGGAATCGAGACGAAGGGCTGCCTGGTGCTGATACTGGAGCATTTCTTCAATCAACAGTTTGGTGTGGCCATAAGGGCTCGTGTGGGACAGGCTTGCGGTTTCGGAAATAGGCATGGTTTCCTGCTGTCCGTAAACGGTTGCTGAAGAACTGAAGACAATTTTCTTTACGCCTGCTTTTTCCATGGCGGCAAACAGGGTGTTACTGCCATAAACATTATTGTTGTAGTATTCCAGAGGCTTTAACACGGACTCCGCTACCGCCTTAAAACCGGCAAAGTGAATGACGGTTTCTATGGGGTAAGTGGAAAACACATCATCAAGAAGCGTTTGGTTGCGAATGTCACCGTGGATAAATATCAGCTTTTTTCCGGTAATTTCCTCTACTCTGTTCAGCGACTCCCTTGATGCATTACTCAGATTGTCGAGCACAATAATGTCATAACCCGCTTCCAGTAACTCAACACATGTATGACTGCCAATATACCCCGCTCCTCCGGTGACTAGCATCATTGTTCCACATAGAGATGTTCCGCTCCGTAAATCCGGAACATAACGTTTTGCAGAACCGTTGGACAGAGCAGGAAGAAGACTGCCCGCAACAAGAGTGGATGCGGCTTTTAACAGTGACCGTCGTGTCTTTGACTCAGGGGATTTGTTCTGCATTTTGAATCCAGTAAAAAACGTTCTATTGCCAGAGCAATATAGTTCGCCCATTCAGTTATTTGACGGAAACGAACCAAACTTTCTAAAAAGAAAAAGATTGCGACGATCTGTACAAGAGCAGTCTTTTACCGGCTATCGTCATTACTAATAAAGTTGATTCTTTTTCACTTTTGCAGAGAGTCAATTTTGGCAAGCAGTCTGTTTTAATTTCGTATTCATTGGCAGGGATCCATGGATCAGACAATTGCAGCAACCGAGGACTGGGGCGTACCAGAGCAGGACCAACTGGAATTTGATCCTTTACTGGAGTGCCTGGCTTTCCTGACACGTCATTACGGTAAACCTTATTCTCACGACTCTCTCAGGGCAGGACTGCCTCTTGAAGAGGGTTTATTTAATGCCGATCTGTTTATGCGTTCAGCCAACCGTGCCGGTTTGGCCAGTAAGGTACATAAACGGGATCTGGTGGACATTTCCCCGCTGGTCACCCCTGTGGTTCTGTTTCTCAAGAAACGAAAGGCCTGTATTCTGCTGGACATTGATCACGAAGAAGGTCATGCCAGAGTGGTACTGCCTGAAACGGGTGACGGGGTTAAGCGTATTTCTCTGGACGACCTGACTGAGCATTACACAGGCTATGCGATTTACGTTCGGGAAAAACATCGTTACGACAAGCGCAGCCCAACTACTCTGAATGTGAAATCCAGACACTGGTTCTGGGGAACCATTCTGGGTTCCTGGCGCATTTATCGTGATGTATTGCTGGCTTCCCTGATGATTAACCTGTTTGTCGTCGCAAGCCCGCTGTTTGTGATGAACGTGTACGACCGGGTGGTTCCCAATCAGGCTTTTGACACCCTTTGGGTACTGGCCGTGGGGGCGATTATTGTATTCAGCTTCGATTTCATTCTGAAAATGATTCGAAGTTATTTTATTGATCTGGCAGGGAAAAAGTCCGATATCCTGTTGTCGTCCAGAATCATGGAACGGGTTCTGGGGTTGAGCATGTCAGCACGCCCGGCCTCTGTTGGTTCTTTTGCCAAGAACCTTCAGGACTTTGAAAGTATTCGGGAGTTCATTACTTCTTCAACCGTTACGGCTCTGGTGGATCTGCCTTTCACCTTTATCATTCTGATGGTTATTTTCATGCTGGGTGGGCCACTCGCCTTTATCCCGCTGTTCTGTATGTTCCTGATTGGTGTGTACAGTTTTGCCATTCAGGGACCTCTGCGTCGTTCGGTTGAAAAGACCCTGCGTTCTAATTCCCAGAAAAGTGCCACGTTGATTGAGAGTCTGACGGGCATGGAAGCACTGAAAATTGCCCAGGCTGAAAGTGATATTCAGTACAAATGGGAGAAGTCTGTTGGTCATATTGCGACCTGGAGCATACGGACAAAATTACTGAGTTCATCAGCTTCAACCGTCAGTGCCTATGTTCAGCAAATGTGTAATATTGGTCTGGTGGCTACGGGTGTTTTCCTGATTTCAGAAGGTGAGTTGAGTATGGGGGGGCTGATTGCCACCGTCATGCTGGCAGGTCGCTGCCTTGCTCCCATGGCTCAGGTAGCCGGTCTGGCGACACGGTACAATCAGGCAAAGTCTGCGCTTGATGGTTTGAACCAGGTGATGGATATGCCTGTTGAGCGCCATGAAGACCGGGATTATGTCAATCGCCCGGAACTGAAAGGCAGCATTGAATTTGACCAGGTTGACTTCACCTACCCTGAGCAGGAGATTCAGGCTCTTCGTGGCGTTTCCCTCAAGATCAAGGAGGGTGAAAAAGTTGCGATTATTGGTCGTATAGGCTCAGGCAAAACCACCATTGAAAAGCTGATTCTTGGCCTTTACGAGCCAGAAAATGGCGCAATTCGGATTGATGGTATCGACCTGAGACAGCTTAACCCTTCTGACCTGCGCAGCAGTATTGGTTGTGTCTCTCAGGACATCACCCTGTTCTACGGCTCCATCAAAGAGAACATCACTCTGGGTGCCAGCTTCATTGATGATGCGGCTCTGTTGAAAGCAGCTGAAATCGCCGGTGTTACCGAGTTTGCCAACAAACACCCCAATGGTTTGGATATGGTGGTGGGTGAACGTGGACAGAACCTTTCCGGAGGTCAGAGGCAGAGTATCGCCCTGGCAAGAGCCCTGTTGATGGACCCACCGATTCTGGTACTCGATGAGCCCTCCAGCTCGATGGACAATACGACTGAGCAGCACATGAAAGAGCAGCTCAAGACTCGTTGTAAGGATAAAACCATTGTTCTTGTTACTCACAAAGCCTCCATGCTGGATATGGTGGACAGGCTGGTCGTGGTGGATAACGGCAAAGTGGTTGCAGACGGACCCAAGGAACAGGTACATGCTGCTCTGAAACAGGGCAAGCTGAAGATTGAATAACGAATGGTATTCCAATGAGCGATCAAAAGGACACTGATCCAGGCAAGCAGAATGAGCAGGCAGCCCCGCAGGAGCAGGAAGCCTTGCAGGAGCAGGACGTTCTGGAACCTGATGAAACGGCAGCAGAGGCTGATGGGGAAGACACTGCTGAATCTTCTCTGGAAGAGCATGTAAAGCCTGAAGACCTGGAGTACATGTCAGACACCAGCGCCGCTATGCTGATGAAAACCCCAAGAGGTGGCCGTTTGCTGATTTACATGATGCTGCTGGCGGTCTTTTCTGCTGTTATCTGGGCCAGTGTGGCTGAGCTTGACGAAATCACCCGTGGCATGGGTAAAGTGATTCCCTCGTCCCGGCTACAGGTCGTTCAGAATCTTGAAGGTGGCATTCTTCAGGAACTTTATGTTCAGGAAGGTGAACTGGTTAAAGAAGGACAGTTGCTGCTCAGGCTGGACGACACTCGTTTTCGTTCCACTTACCGGGAAAGTGCGGTTGAGTACTACAGTGAACTGGCCAGGGCGGCACGTCTGAAAGCCGAGCTGAGTGGCCAGGACATCTATTTCCCGTCAGAACTCGATGACTATCAAGAGTACATTGATCGTGAAGAAACGATATACGAAAACCGAAAAGATGGTTTAAGGGCAGAGCTGGATATTGCTAACCGCCAGTCCAGCCAGGCAAAGCACGAACTGTCAGCTTCAGAAGCCCAGCTGGAATTTCTTACAACCAGTTTTGAGCTGGGAGAAGAAGAACTGGAGTTAACCAAACCGCTTGCCAAACAGGGTGTGGTGTCTCACGTAGAGATGATTCAGTTGAAACAGCGGGTTAATGACCTTGCTTCCGAGAGGAAAATGACGGAATTGTCTATTCCCAAACTAAAGTCAGCCTATGAAGAAGCACTTGCCCGAAAACGAGAGCTGACGGTTAAATTCAGGGAAGAAGTGGTTCAGGAGCTGAGAGAAACAGAATTAAAGCTCGACCAGATGACGGAGTCTCATACCAGTCTTGAAGATCAGGTTAAGCGGACACTGGTTCGTTCACCGGTTCCCGGTATTGTTAAGAAAATCAATATTAATACCATCGGTGGTGTCATTCAGCCAGGCATGGATTTGCTGGAGATTGTGCCGGTTGAAGATAATTTGCTCATCGAAGCAGAAATCAGCCCTAAGGATATTGGTTTTTTACGAGAGGGTATGACTTCGGTCGTGAAATTAACCGCTTATGATTTTGCTATCTATGGTGGTCTGGAAGGAACACTGGAGCATATTGGTGCCGATACGGTTGAAAACGAAAAAGGTGAAAGCTTTTACGTCGTCCATATTCGTACAGACAAAAACTACCTTGGTAATGAAGAAACACAGTTGGAAATTATTCCCGGAATGAAAACCAATGTTGATATCCTTACCGGAAAGAAAACCTTAATGGATTATTTGCTTAAACCTATCCTGAAAGCCAAGCGAAATGCATTAACTGAGCGATGAAGTCTGTTACCAGTCTGTAAAGCAATCTAAGTTGATCCCTATAGAACTCAATAAATTGTTTCGTGTGGTTTATTTAAAATAAACCACACTGTTGCTATTTATATATCTATTTTAATTTCAATTTACTATATAAATCAGGGCGCAGTACACGCTTATATCTGGCTATTCTGAAATTAATAAACGTTTTATTAATTTTTAATAAAAAGGTGCGAAGGGAATTCGCCCTACCCTGCGTTTAATTTTCCTGCCACAACGCTTAATTCGAATTCCCATTGCTCCTATGGATTGAGAGTGAGCATAAACAATATGAACTCTAACTCAGGAAACTCTACGCCTGTTATCGGTGAAATCACAGAGGCTACAGGCACAGTCATTGTTATTAAACCGGATGGAACTCAAAAAATCCTCGAGAAAGGGGCAAAAGTCTACCTTAATGACCGGCTTGTTACAGAGGATGGTGGTTCCGTTGTTATTACAACCGTCAACAATCAGGTTATGGATCTGGGCTCACAACAGCAGCTTATTCTCACTGATAGCATGCTGTCCACAAAGGGTGATGAATCCGATGAGGATCTGTCTTTTGAGGAAGTTCAGGCCGCTATTGCTGAAGGGGCTGACCCTGCCACTATTGCTCAGGCCGCCTCCGCAGGGGATGAGCCGGGATCATCGGACGAAGGAAGTTCTGATGTAGTAACGATTCAGCGTAAACCCCTTGATATACCGATTATTGAGAATGAAGGGATTTTGCAGAGAGAGTTAAGTCAGGATGATGACCCTTCAGTAGCCGCTTCTGGCTCAGAGGATACGGCTGTTACCAGTCAGCCTGGTGATCAGCTTGAAGAGGAAGTTGAGGAAACTGATCGAATTTCCTACAAGCCAGTAGCCCAAAACTCCGAAATGGTTGCCACCGAAGATGCTGTTGTGCTTAAGGGGCAGTTGTATGCAACGGATGAGAATCCTGATGAGATAATGACGTTCTCGCTGGTTTCGCCGCCAGAAGCAGGTTCTCTTAGAGTGGCTGCTGATGGTTCGTTTGAATTCAGCCCTGAGGGCGATTTTGAATTTCTGGCAGAAGGTGAAAGCCAGACCGTTACTTTTGTTTTTGCAGTAACCGATTCCCAGGGAAACACGAGTCAGTCATCCGTTGATATCAAAATAGAAGGCGTCAATGATACACCTGAGGTAGAGGTGCCGATTATTCTTGATGCCACTCAGAATGATGTCAGCATTAACCTGGATCTCCTGCAGGGTGCCAGTGACAGGGATGTCACAGATGAACTTTCAGTCACCAACCTTCGTCTGGTTTCCGGTAATGAATCTGGTGTCAGCATCGGTGAAAATGGTTCTGAGCTGGTTATCGATCCTGAGGCTTACAAGTATCTTGCTGTTGGAGAGACAGAAACCCTTAGTTATGAATACCGGGTAACGGACCCACAGGGAGATTACACCACTCAAACCGCTACCATTACTCTGGCTGGAAGTAATGACCTTCCGGTGATTGATAATGCCGTTGTACTGAGGACTGACCAGAACTCGGCATTACAGGATATTGATTTACTTTCAGGTGCCAGCGATGTTGATGGTACAGACACGATCAATGTGGTGAACCTGCAGCTGACCGCCGGTGATCCGGTAGGTATCAGTATTTCGGACGATGGCAATAACCTGTCACTGGATGCGTCCAGTTATGACCATCTGGCGGAAGGTGAATCAGAAACACTCGAATACACCTATGACGTTGATGATGGTCATGGTGAGACGGTCAGTCAGACCGCTTCAGTGACGATCGAAGGTCGCAATGATGCCCCTGAAGACATACAGCTGAACAATACTGTCGTTGATGAAAATGCTACAGGCGCTGTTATAGGCACTCTCTCAACTACAGATATTGATGTTTCTGATAATCACACCTACACAGTGGATGATAACCGGTTTGAAATTGTAGATAACGAACTCCGGCTGAAAACCGGTATCTTCCTTGACCATGAAACAGAAGAAACCGTCACTGTTAACGTTACCACGACAGATAACAACGGAGCTGCTTTTACTGAGCCATTTACGGTTAATGTCAATGACATTAATGAAGCACCCGAAACCTTCGCCAGTTCTCAAACCATACCGGAAGACAGCCTGTATCGCTTTAAACTTGCCGATTTTCCCTACAGCGATACGGATGATGGAGACATTCTTGAATCGGTATTCATTGACGCACTGCCCGGCAAAGGCATTATTGAGCTGGATGGCCGTGCAATCAGTGCCGGTGATGAAATCAGCCGTGCAGATATTGAAGCGGGCAAGCTGACCTTCCTGCCTGATGCCCATGAAAGCGCTACGGATTATGCCAGCTTCCAGTTTCGGGTAAACGATGGTGAGCTTTCATCACTCCCTCAGGCATTTACCTTCTCTGTCACCCCGGTTGTTGATGCTGCTGAGCTGTCATTGAATCTTCCAGATACAGCGGCAGTTTACTCAGACCCTGCCTATGACTACAGCATCCGAAGCCTTGAGGATGCCCCCATATCTTTAGAGCTGAGCCAGTCTCTGGCAGACACTGACGGCTCCGAAAGCATCAGTTTAAAACTGTCCGGTTTGCCTGCTGACAGCGTTCTAACAGATGGCACCAACACTGCCACGTCTGACGGAAGTGATCTTGATATCAGTAACTGGCAACTCAACCAGTTGCAAATGACGCCACCGGCTAACAGCAATACTGACTTTACGCTGACGTTCACTTCTACAACCACTGAGTCTGCAACCGGAGAAACAGCTTCCATCGTCAAGAGTCTGCATGTTGACCTGATTCCGGCTAATGATGCTCCGGAAACGGTCAGTGCAGCAGCAACTATTGATGAAGATACGCCCTATATTTTCTCATCCAGTGACTTTGCATTTACCGATATTGATGCCGGTGATGCCTTTGAGGGTATACAGATTGCCAAGCTCCCTGTTGCAGGGAAGCTGTTATACAACGGTTCGGAGGTAGCCGTTGGCCAGGATGTTTCGAAGCTGGATCTTCTTACAGGACGTTTAAAATTTGAGCCGGACCTGCATGAAAATGGTACGAACTATGCCTCGTTTGAATTTAAAGTCAGCGACGGTGAGCTTCTTTCTGAGGCAGTCAGTTTTGGCGTCGATGTTACACCGGTCAACGATGCCGCAGTGATTGGTGGTGTTGATACCGCCTCTGTCACGGAAGACGACGCTGCAACGTTAACGACTTCCGGCATGCTGACGATTGCTGATGTCGACACTGGCGAAGCCGTCTTTGCTGTAGAAACCGTCACAGGCAGTTATGGTTCCCTGACTATCGATGTCAGTGGCAACTGGAGCTATTCTGCGGATAACAGCCAGGCAGCTATTCAGGCACTGGGTGATGGTGACAGCCTGACAGAAACTATCTCGGTTAAGTCCGTAGATAACACCACGCACGATATTGTTATCACCATCAATGGCACCAACGATGCCGCAGAGATTGGTGCCGTTGATACCACTTCAATAACGGAAGACGATGCGGCCACATTAACCACTTTCGGTGCGCTCACTGTCAGCGATACCGATACTGGCGAAGCCAGTTTCGCCGCAGAAACGGTTACCGGCACTTATGGCTCCCTGATCATCCATGCCAGCGGTAACTGGAGTTATTCAGCGGATAACAGCCAGTCAGTCATTCAGGCACTGGGCGATGGTGATAGCCTGACGGAAACGATCACGGTTAAGTCTTCCGATAACACGACGCACAATATTGTCATCACCATCAACGGCACCAATGATACCGCAGTGATTGGTGGCGTTGATACCGTCTCTGTCACAGAAGACGACGCGGCCACATTAACCACTTCCGGTGTACTGACGGTTACTGATACGGATACTGGAGAATCTGTCTTTGCTGCAGAAATAATTAGTGGTAGTTATGGCTCCCTGACCATCGATGCCAGCGGTAACTGGAGCTATTCAGCGGATAACAGCCAGGCAGTTATTCAAGCACTGGGTGACGGCGATAGCCTGACCGAAACGATCACGGTTAAGTCTGCCGATAACACGACGCACAATATTGTTATCACCATTAACGGCACTAACGATGCCGCAGTGATTGGTGGCGTTGACACAGCCTCAGTCACAGAAGACGACACAGCCACATTAACCGCTTCTGGTGCGCTCACTGTCAGCGATACTGATACCGGTGAAGCTGTCTTTGCTGCAGAAACAGTCACAGGCAGTTATGGTTCCCTGACCATCGATGCCAGCGGTAACTGGAGTTATTCAGCAGCGAATACTCAGGCAGCTATTCAGGCACTGGGTAATGGTGACAGCCTGACCGAAACCATCACGGTTAAGTCTGCCGATAACACGACGCACGATATTGTTATTACCATCAATGGCACCAACGATGCCGCAGTGATTGGCGGGGTTGACAAAGCCTCTGTCACAGAAGACGACACAGCCGCATTAACCGCTTCTGGTGCGCTCACTGTCAGCGATACTGATACCGGTGAAGCTGTCTTTGCTGCAGAAACAGTCACAGGCAGTTATGGTTCCCTGACCATCGATGCCAGCGGTAACTGGAGTTATTCAGCGGATAACAGCCAGGCAGTCATTCAGGCACTGGGCGATGGTGACAGCCTGACCGAAACGATCACGGTTAAGTCTGTTGATAACACCACCCAAGATATTGTTATTACCATCAATGGCACCAACGATGCGGCAGTGATTGGTGGCGTTGACACAGCCTCTGTCACGGAAGACGATGCTGCGACCTTAACCGCTTCCGGTGCCCTGACGGTGTCTGATACCGATACCGGCGAAGCCAGCTTCACCGCAGAAACCGTCACAGGCAGTTATGGTTCCCTGACCATCGATGCCAGCGGTAACTGGAGTTATTCAGCAGCGAATACTCAGGCAGCTATTCAGGCACTGGGTAATGGTGACAGCCTGACCGAAACCATCACGGTTAAGTCTGCCGATAACACGACGCACAATATTGTTATCACCATTAACGGCACTAACGATGCCGCAGTGATTGGTGGCGTTGACACAGCCTCAGTCACAGAAGACGACACAGCCACATTAACCGCTTCTGGTGCGCTCACTGTCAGCGATACTGATACCGGTGAAGCTGTCTTTGCTGCAGAAACAGTCACAGGCAGTTATGGTTCCCTGACCATCGATGCCAGCGGTAACTGGAGTTATTCAGCAGCGAATACTCAGGCAGCTATTCAGGCACTGGGTAATGGTGACAGCCTGACCGAAACCATCACGGTTAAGTCTGCCGATAACACGACGCACGATATTGTTATTACCATCAATGGCACCAACGATGCCGCAGTGATTGGCGGGGTTGACAAAGCCTCTGTCACAGAAGACGACACAGCCGCATTAACCGCTTCTGGTGCGCTCACTGTCAGCGATACTGATACCGGTGAAGCTGTCTTTGCTGCAGAAACAGTCACAGGCAGTTATGGTTCCCTGACCATCGATGCCAGCGGTAACTGGAGTTATTCAGCGGATAACAGCCAGGCAGCTATTCAGGCACTGGGTAATGGTGACAGCCTGACTGAAACCATCACGGTTAAGTCCTTCGATAACACCACCCACGATATTGTTATTACCATCAACGGCACCAACGATGCCGCAGTGATTGGCGGGGTTGATACCGCCTCTGTCACAGAAGATGACGCAGCCACATTAACCGCTTCCGGTGCCCTGACAGTGTCTGATACCGATACCGGCGAAGCCAGCTTCACCGCAGAAACCGTTACCGGCAGTTACGGTTCCCTGACTATCGATGCCAGCGGTAACTGGAGTTATTCAGCGGATAACAGCCAGGCAGTCATTCAGGCACTGGGCGACGGCGATAGCCTGACAGAAACGATCACGGTTAAGTCTGCCGATAACACCACCCACGATATTGTTATCACCATTAACGGCACCAACGATGCCGCAGTGATTGGCGGGGTTGACACAGCCTCTGTCACAGAAGACGACACAGCCACATTAACCGCTTCTGGTGCGCTCACTGTCAGCGATACTGATACCGGTGAAGCTGTCTTTGCTGCAGAAACCGTCACAGGCAGTTATGGCTCCCTGACCATTGATGCCAGCGGTAACTGGAGCTATTCAGCAGCGAATACTCAGGCAGCTATTCAGGCACTGGGTAATGGTGACAGCCTGACCGAAACCATCACGGTTAAGTCTGCCGATAACACCACCCACGATATTGTTATCACTATAAATGGCACCAATGATGTGGCAGTGATTGGCGGTGTAGATACAGCCTCAGTCACAGAAGACGACGCAGCCACATTAACCGCTTCTGGTGCGCTCACTGTCAGCGATACTGATACCGGTGAAGCTGTCTTTGCTGCAGAAACAGTCACAGGCAGTTATGGTTCCCTGACCATCGATGCCAGCGGTAACTGGAGTTATTCAGCGGATAACAGCCAGGCAGCTATTCAGGCACTGGGTAATGGTGACAGCCTGACAGAAACGATCACCGTTAAATCCGTTGATAACACTACCCACGATATTGTTATCACCATCAATGGCACTAACGATGCCGCAGTGATTGGCGGCGTTGACACAGCCTCAGTCACAGAAGACGACACAGCCACATTAACCGCTTCTGGTGCGCTCACTGTCAGCGATACTGATACCGGTGAATCTGTCTTTGCTGCAGAAACAATTAGTGGTAGTTATGGTTCCCTGGCCATCGATGCCAGTGGTAACTGGAGTTATTCAGCGGATAACAGCCAGGCAGTCATTCAGGCACTGGGTGATGGTGACAGCCTGACCGAAACCATCACGGTTAAGTCTGCCGATAACACGACGCACAATATTGTTATCACCATTAACGGCACTAACGATGCCGCAGTGATTGGTGGCGTTGATACCTCTGCTATCACGGAAGAGGACGCTGCGACCTTAACCGCTTCCGGTGCCCTGACGGTGTCTGATACCGATACCGGCGAAGCCAGCTTCACCGCAGAAACCGTTAACGGCAGTTACGGTTCCCTGACTATCGATGGCAGCGGTAACTGGAGTTATTCAGCGGATAACAGCCAGGCAGCTATTCAGGCACTGGGTGATGGCGACAGCCTGACAGAAACGATCACCGTTAAGTCTGTTGA
The DNA here is from genome assembly GCF_040549045.1 of Endozoicomonas sp. NE40. Taxonomy (NCBI): domain Bacteria; kingdom Pseudomonadati; phylum Pseudomonadota; class Gammaproteobacteria; order Oceanospirillales; family Endozoicomonadaceae; genus Endozoicomonas; species Endozoicomonas lisbonensis. Next base: position 2,725,830 of record NZ_JBEWTB010000002.1, read on the forward strand.
TAACACCACCCACGATATTGTTATCACCATTAACGGCACCAACGATGCCGCAGTGATTGGTGGTGTTGATACCGCCTCTGTCACAGAAGACGACGCAGCCACATTAACCACTTCTGGTGCGCTCACTGTCAGCGATACTGATACCGGTGAAGCTGTCTTTGCTACAGAAACAGTCGCAGGCAGTTATGGTTCCCTGACCATCGATGCCAGCGGCAACTGGAGTTATTCAGCGGATAACAGCCAAGCAGTCATTCAGGCACTGGGTAATGGTGACAGCCTGACCGAAACCATCACGGTTAAGTCCTTCGATAACACCACCCACGATATTGTTATTACCATCAACGGCACCAACGATGCCGCAGTAATTGGTGGCGTTGATACCGCGACGGTCACGGAAGAGGACGCTGCGACCTTAACCGCTTCCGGTGCTCTGACGGTGTCTGATACCGATACCGGCGAAGCCAACTTTACCGCCGAAACCGTTACCGGCAGTTACGGTTCCCTGACCATCGATGCCAGCGGCAGCTGGAGCTATACCGCGGATAACAGCCAGTCCGTTATCCAGGCCCTGGGGGACGGTGACAGCCTGACAGAAACGATCACCGTTAAATCCGTTGATAACACTACCCACGATATTGTTATTACCATCAATGGCACTAACGATGCCGCAGTGATTGGCGGGGTTGATACCGCCTCTGTCACGGAAGACGATGCAGCCACATTAACCGCTTCCGGTGCCCTGACGGTGTCTGATACCGATACCGGCGAAGCCAGCTTCACCGCAGAAACCGTTACCGGCAGTTACGGTTCCCTGACAATCGATGCCAGCGGTAACTGGAGCTATACCGCGGATAACAGCCAGGCAGTCATTCAGGCACTGGGCGATGGTGACAGCCTGACCGAAACGATCACCGTTAAGTCTGTTGATAACACCACCCAAGATATTGTTATTACCATCAATGGCACCAACGATGCGGCAGTGATCAGTGGCGTTGATACAGGGTCTGTGACAGAGGATGACGCTGCGACGCTCACCGCTACCGGGACGTTAACTGTCACGGATGTCGATAGTGGCGATGCCAGCTTCACCGCAGAAACCGTTACCGGCAGTTACGGTTCCCTGACCATCGATGCCAGCGGTAACTGGAGTTATTCAGCGGATAACAGCCAGTCCGTTATTCAGGCACTGGGTGATGGTGACAGCCTGACCGAAACCATCACGGTTAAGTCTGCCGATAACACCACCCACGATATTGTTATCACTATAAATGGCACCAATGATGCGGCAGTCATTGGCGGTGTAGATACAGCCTCGATAACGGAAGACGACGCGGCCACATTAACCACTTCTGGTGCGCTGACGGTTACTGATACGGATACTGGAGAAGCTGTCTTTGCTGCAGAAACCGTCACAGGCAGTTATGGCTCCCTGACCATCGATGCCAGCGGTAACTGGAGCTATTCAGCGGATAACAGCCAGGCAGTTATTCAAGCACTGGGTGACGGCGATAGCCTGACCGAAACGATCACGGTTAAGTCTGCCGATAACACGACGCACAATATTGTTATCACCATTAACGGCACTAACGATGCCGCAGTGATTGGCGGTGTAAATACAGCCTCGATAACGGAAGACGACGCTGCAACGTTAACCACTTCCGGTGTGCTGACAGTTTCCGATACGGACACTGGCGAAGCCAGTTTCGCCGCAGAAACGGTTACTGGCAGTTACGGTTCCCTGACCATCGATGCCAGCGGTAACTGGAGTTATTCAGCGGATAACAGCCAGTCCGTTATTCAGGCACTGGGTGATGGTGACAGCCTGACCGATACCATCACTGTTCAGTCTGTCGATGGCACAACCAAAGATATTGTAATTACTATTGATGGCACTAACGATGTGGCAGTGATTGGCGGCGTGGATACTGCTTCGTTAACCGAAGATGACGCTGCCACATTAACGGCTTCTGGTGCGCTCACAGTCAGCGATACTGATACCGGCGAAGCCAGCTTCACCGCAGAAACCGTTACTGGCAGTTACGGTTCCCTGACCATCGATGCCAGCGGTAACTGGAGCTATACCGCGGATAATAGCCAGGCAGTCATTCAGGCACTGGGGGATGGTGACAGCCTGACTGAAACCATCACGGTTAAGTCCTTCGATAACACCACCCACGATATTGTTATTACCATCAACGGCACCAACGATGCCGCAGTGGTTAGTGGCGTTGATACCGCTACGGTCACGGAAGAGGACGCTGCGACCTTAACCGCTTCCGGTGTCCTGACGGTGTCTGATACCGATACCGGCGAAGCCAGCTTCACCGCAGAAACCGTTACCGGCACTTACGGTTCCCTGACGGTTGATGCCAGCGGTAACTGGAACTATTCAGCGGACAACAGTCAGGCAGCCATTCAGGCACTGGGCGACGGTGCCAGCCTGACTGAAACAATAACGGTTCAGTCTGTTGATGGTACAACCCATGATGTGACTATTACCATCAATGGCACCAACGATGTACCGGTGGTCAGTGCGGTTGACCTTGGCAGTACCAGCGAAGACACCGCTATCGTCATTACTGAAGCTGACCTGCTGGCCAATGCCAGTGACATTGATGGCGACAGCCTCAGTGTGAACAGCTTGACCCTGAATGATTCCAGTCAGGGGGCACTGGCTGATAACGGCAACGGTACCTGGACATTCACACCGGCACCTGACTTCAATGGCAATGATGTTGCGTTCAGTTACAACGTTAACGATGGAACCGTTGATACCGCAGGCAGTGCCATCATCGATGTGACTGCTGTCAACGATGCGGCTACCACATCACAAGTTGACCTTGGTACCACTAACGAAGACACCGCCATCGTTATCACCAAAGATCAGCTTCTTGCCAATGCGGCAGATGTTGAAGGCGATACGCTAACTGTCAACAGTCTCACACTGACCGACAGCAGCCACGGCACACTGGTGGACAACGGTGACGACACCTGGACGTTCACCCCGGCTGCTGATTTCAACGGTGACGATGTCGCATTCAGTTACAACGTCAATGATGGAGCTGCAGACACCGCAGGTAGTGCAGTGGTTGATGTCACAGCAGTCAATGATGCCCCAATTACCGCCGATCAACCAGTGACACTGCAGGGTATCGAAGACACAGTTCTGGTGATTACCAAAGATCAGCTTCTGGCCGGATCCTCGGATGTTGAAGGCGATACTCTGACCATTAGTGATGTGTCGTACAGTGGTTCAGATGGCACGCTCTCTGAAGTGAATTACATGGTTTTTGGTAGTGATACTGCCAATGACATTCAAGTTGCTGACAAACTTCAAAGCTTTGATGCGTTTTCACTGGAATTTGAGTATACGTCAACAGGCAGCCATACAGGTGGGCTGGACGCACTGGTCAGCATGTCTGTTCCAAATAATTCGAACGCCCTGCTGGTCTGGCACGATAATAATAGTAATGACATTGTTATTGAGTCTGCAGCCGGTGGTACCCGTTTTTCTGGAATTAATTTAAATGACGGGGCAACCCATAACCTGACTCTCACCTGGGATAGTGCGACAGGTGAAATGAAGATGTTTGACAACAACCAGTTGGTCGACACCAGATTGTTAACCCAGGGGAGGACTATCCCGGCAGATGGCTGGCTGGTCATAGGTCAGGAGCAAGACAGCTATGGTGGCGGTTTTGATGCCTCGCAATCATTAACCAACGCCAGGCTGGGTGATATTACCTTGTCTTACGACGCTGTCAGCCAGTCTGATATAGAAGCCGGTATCAGTGTGGCAGACGCCAGCTCAAACCTTGCGGTGAATATCCGGTCAGTCGATGGACAAATTGTAGATTCGGCTAACGGTTATACGCTGACAACCGCGGGCAGTGTCAGCTCCGGGGATAATAATTATTATGAATTTACGCCAGGCAGCAACTTTACCGGCGATGTTACGCTGGATTATGAACTGTTCGACGGTACGGATACGACGGCGACACAGGCAACGCTGAGTTTCTCTGATACGAGTGACGCTGCTGTGATCGGTGGAACCGATGCTGGCAGTGTTACAGAAGACGACGCAGCAACGCTAACAGCTTCCGGTGCGCTGACCATTACCGATGCCGACAGCGGGGAGGCCAGTTTCACGGCCGAAACCGTCTCCGGCACTTATGGCTCTGTCACAATAGAAGCCGATGGTAACTGGACTTATACCGCCGACAACACCCAGACTGCAATTCAATCACTGGGCGATGGTGATACCCTGACCGACACAGTGACGGTTCAGTCCGTTGATGGCACTACCAAAGATATTGCCATCACCATCAGTGGTACCAACGATGCGGCCGTGATCGGCGGCGTTGATACCGGTTCTGTGAAAGAAGATGACGCCGCAACGCTCACAGCTACCGGAACACTAACGGTTACTGACGCTGATACCGGCGAAGCCAGCTTCACTGCAGAAACGATCAATGGTACCTACGGCTCAGTCACTATTGATGCTAACGGTAACTGGGCTTATACCGCCGACAACACCCAGACTGCAATTCAATCACTGGGCGACGGTGACACCCTGACCGACACAGTGACAGTTCAGTCCGCTGATGGCACTACCAAAGATATTGCCATTACCATCAGTGGTACCAACGATGCGGCCGTGATCGGCGGCGTTGATACCGGTTCTGTGACAGAAGATGACGCCGCAACACTCACAGCTACCGGAGCATTAACAGTTACTGACGCTGATACTGGCGAAGCCAGCTTCACCGCAGAAACGATCAACGGCACCTACGGCTCAGTCACCATCGACGCTGACGGTAACTGGACTTATACCGCTGACAACATACAATCAGTCATCCAGTCACTGGACGACGGCGAAAGTCTAACTGAAACCATCACGGTCCAGGCTTTGGACGGTACGCCTCACGATCTGGATTTCACCATCAACGGCGCAAACGACGTAGCGATCACCACTCAGGTTGACCTTGGTGCTACCAATGAAGACACTGCCATCGTTATCACCAAAAATCAGCTGCTGGCGAATGCAACGGATGTCGATGGCGACACACTCAGCGTCAACAGCTTAACGTTGACTGATGCCAGCCACGGCACCCTGACCGACAACGGGGATGACACCTGGACGTTTACACCAGCGGCTGACTTTAACGGCAATGATGTCGGGTTCACTTACAACGTGAATGACGGTACAGCGGATACTGCGGGCAGTGCCGTGATTGACGTGACAGCAACCAGTGACGCTGCTGTTATTGGGGGAGCAGACTCCGGCAGTGTGACAGAAGACAACGCCGCCACACTGAGCACCTCTGGCACCCTGACCATCACCGATGCTGACGCCGGTGAAGCCAGCTTCACGGCGGAAACAGTTAATGGCACTTATGGTTCAGTCACCATCGACGCTGACGGCAGCTGGACTTATACCGCCGACAACACCCAGACTGCAATTCAATCACTGGGCGATGGTGATACCCTGACCGACACAGTGACAGTTCAGTCAGCTGATGGCACCACTAAAGACATTGCGATAACTATCAGTGGTACCAACGATGCAGCGGTGATCGCCGGTGTTGATACCGGTTCTGTGACAGAAGATGACGCCGTAACACTCACAGCTACCGGAACGCTAACGGTTACTGATGCTGATACCGGCGAAGCCAGCTTTACCGCAGAAACAATAAACGGCACCTACGGCTCAGTCACCATTGACGCTAACGGTAACTGGACTTATACCGCCGACAACACACAATCAGTCATCCAGTCACTGGACGACGGCGACAGCCTTACCGAAACCATCACGGTTCAGGCTTTGGATGGTACGCCTCACGATCTGGATTTCACCATCAACGGCGCTAACGACGTAGCGGTCACCACTCAGGTTGATCTTGGCACTACCAACGAAGACACCGCCATCGTCATCACCAAAGACCAGCTGCTGGCCAATGCAACAGATGTCGATGGTGACACCCTCAGCGTCAACAGCTTAACGCTGACGGATGCCAGTCACGGTTCTCTCACCGACAACGGTGATGATACCTGGACGTTTACACCGGCTACTGACTTCAATGGTTCTGTTACGCTGGATTACAATATCTTTGACGGTACTGACACTACATCGACCCGGGCCACATTGGACATTGCTGCGGTAAATGATGCTCCGGTATTTGAGTCTGCTACAAACATCAATGCCCCGGATGACGAAGTTATTCATAGCTCGACTGCAGGGGACCAGAATTCCTCAGACCTTTCCCGTTTGGAGGACGGTGGTTACATTTCAGTGTGGGTATCTGAAACTAATGCAATCAAGGCTCAGAAATTTAATGCTGACATGATACCGGATGGTACAGAATTCCAGATTAATTCGACAACACCAACAGGTGATGATTACCTTAGAAACCCCTCCGTTGCCGTTCTGGATAATGGCAACTATGCCGTCCTCTGGGAGCACCTTGATCCGGGGAACACTCCCGGGTCGCGTATTCGTGTCTTCGATAGTGCTGGCAACGAAGTGAAAGCCGAGAGCAGCTTTGCAGGTGATTACTACTATGACAACAACATTGTTGCTCTGAAAGATAACCGCTTTGTCTCAATTGGTATCGATAGCGCCAACAGCCGGAAGCCAACCATACTCATACTGGATGCCAATGGTGATACGCAAACAACGATTATCCATGAGCAGGGTTTTGGTTCTTATCAATGGGGTGATCCTGATATCACTGCACTGGACAATGGTGGTTTTGCTGCAGTCTGGAGAGATAGCAACAGCAATGATGATAACGCCGTTCTGAAGATTTATGCCGCTGATGGCTCTGATGTATCAGGCACGATCAACTTTGGCAATACAGCACCTGCCAACAGTAAGGATGTAAGCATTACTGAACTCAGCAATGGCAATATCGCCGTTGCTTATCAAAGCGGCGATACAGTCTATATTCAGCAGTGGAGCAGTGATGGAAGCAGTGCAGGCACACCAACGGTTGTCAATAGCTCTGCCGGTGACGAGAGTTCGTTCAGGGTTCAGGCATTGCATAATGGTGAGTTCTTTGTCACCTGGCAGTCTCAGGCTGATGGGCAGACAGACTGGAATATCCTCGGCAGGCATTTTGATGCCAGTGGTAACCCGATTTCTGATGAGCAGATAATCAATTCAAGCACCGGCTCGAATCAAGTTGACCCTCAAATCATTCAGCTTGAGAGTGGTGAACTGAAAGTAGTATGGACATCAAATCACTCTGGCAGTAATGACATCGTGCAAACGACCATTGGCGTACGTCAGGTGATTGAAGGTGCCAGGAACGGAACATTGGTCGGAAAAGCCACTGTTACAGATGCAGAAGGCGATAGCTTAACCTTTTCTTTAAGCGATGATGCCGGGGGACGGTTTACCATTGATAGCAACACAGGTGAGATCACCGTTGCTGATGGCTCCCTGCTGGATCATGAGACGGCAGAAACCCATACCATTACGGTGGAAGTGTCTGATGGCAGTCTCAGCAGCACACAGAACTATACCATCCGGATCATAGACCAAAACGACGCAGCCACCACCACGCAGGTTGACCTTGGCACTACCAACGAAGACACCGCCATCGTCATCACCAAAGACCAGCTGCTGGCGAATGCAACGGATGCCGATGGCGACACGTTAAGTGTCAACAGCTTAACGTTGACGGATGCCAGTCACGGCACCCTGACCGACAATGGCGATGACACCTGGACGTTTACACCGGCGGCTGACTTCAACGGCAATGACATCGAGTTCACTTACAATGTGAATGACGGCACAGCAGACACAGCAGGCAGTGCCGTGATTGACGTGACAGCGACCAGTGACGCTGCTGTTATTGGGGGAGCAGACTCCGGCAGTGTGACAGAAGACAACGCCGCCACACTGACCACTTCCGGCACCCTGACCATCACCGATGCTGACGCCGGTGAAGCCAGCTTCACGGCGGAAACAGTTAATGGCACTTATGGTTCAGTCACCATCGACGCTGACGGTAACTGGACTTACACCGCCGATAATACCCAGACCGTGATTCAGTCACTGGACGACGGCGAGAGCCTGACGGAAACCATTACGGTTCAGGCTTTGGATGGTACGCCTCATGATCTGGATTTCACCATCAACGGTGCAAACGACGTAGCGGTCACCACTCAGGTTGATCTTGGCACTACCAACGAAGATACCGCCGTCGTTATTACCAAAGACCAGCTGCTGGCCAATGCAACGGATGTTGATGGCGATACGTTAAGTGTCAACAGCTTAACGTTGACGGATGCCAGTCACGGCACCCTGACCGACAATGGCGATGACACCTGGACGTTTACACCGGCCGCTGACTTCAACGGCAATGACATCGAATTCACTTACAACGTGAATGACGGCACAGCGGACACTGCAGGCAGTGCCGTGATTGATATCACAGCATTGAATGATGCCGCTGTCATTACAGAAGTACCTGACCCCAATCCTGATGTAGTCGCCGCCTACGATATGAACAGTGCTAATGACATCTCCGGTCATAACCACACCGTCAGCTTTGGCAGTGGGGCGGTTATCGCCGGTGGTGCCGTTGACCTGAATGGTGCCGGGGGTAATCTTGGTGAGATACAAATGGGTGGTGCTATCACCATCGCCACTTCATTTACTTTTGATAGTTACCATGCAAACGCAAGGATCATTGATTTCGGTAATGGTCCCGGAGCTGACAACATATTAATTCACTCCATTAATGAAGGTGACATCTCGCTAACTGCTATTGATGCAGATGGCAACTGGGGTAGAGTGACGGCTAACGACGTTTATACAGTGGGTGAAGAGTTCCACCTTACTGCAACCATTGATGATAATGGTCATATGAGGCTGTATAAAGATGGAGTGTTGATGGGTGAAAACCCAAACGGTGCTGTACCTGAAGATGTAGTCCGTACCAATAGTTACATTGGTGAAAGTAATTGGGGCGAGGCTAACACCGATGGCTCTGTGAGTGACCTGATCCTTCTCAACCACAGTCTGGATGCTGACGGCGTTACTAACCTCTATCAATCAGTCAGCACCAACGATTTAAGCGCTTATGCCGCACTCCCAGCCGATTATACCGTGACGGAAGATGACGGCGTAACGCTGACCACTTCTGGCAAACTGGCTGTCTCTGATGTTGATACCGGCGAAGCCAGCTTTACCGCAGAAACGATCAACGGCACTTACGGCTCAGTCACCATCGACGCTGACGGCAACTGGACTTACACCGCTGATAACACCCAAACAGCTATTCAGGCATTAGGCGACGGCGAGAGCCTGACTGACACCATCACCGTTCAGGCTCTGGACGGTACGCCTCATGATCTGGATTTCACCATTAACGGCACTAACGACGCAGCCGTCACCACACAGGTTGACCTTGGGGCTACCAGCGAAGACACCGCCATCGTTATCACCAAAGCCCAGCTGCTGGCCAATGCAACGGATGCTGATGGCGATACCCTCAGCGTCAACAGCTTAATGCTGACGGATGCCAGCCACGGTACCCTGACCGACAACGGCGATGACACCTGGACGTTTACACCGGCTGCTGACTTTAACGGCAATGATGTCGGGTTCACTTACAACGTGAATGACGGCACAGCGGACACTGCGGGCAGTGCCGTGATTGACGTGACAGCAGCCAGTGACGCAGCCGTTATTGGAGGAGCGGATTCAGGCAGTGTGACAGAAGACAATGCCGCCACACTGACCACTTCCGGCACCCTGACCATCACCGATGCTGATGCCGGTGAAGCCAGCTTCACTGCGGAAACAATTAATGGCACTTATGGTTCAGTCACCATCGACGCTGACGGCAGCTGGACTTACACCGCCGATAATACCCAAACAGCTATTCAGGCTCTGGGCGACGGTGACACCCTGACAGACACAGTAACGGTTCAGTCCGTTGATGGCACCACTAAAGACATTGCTATAACCATCAGTGGTGCCAACGATGCAGCGGTGATCGCCGGTGTTGATACCGGTTCTGTGACAGAAGATGACGCCGCAACACTCACAGCTACCGGAACGCTAACGGTTACTGATGCTGATACCGGCGAAGCCAGCTTCACTGCAGAAACGATCAACGGCACCTACGGCTCAGTGACCATTGATAACAATGGCAGCTGGACTTATACCGCCGACAACACCCAGACTGCTATTCAATCACTGGGCGACGGTGACACCCTGACTGACACAGTAACGGTTCAGTCCGTTGATGGCACCACTAAAGACATTTCTATAACCATCAGTGGTGCCAACGATGCGGCCGTGATCGGCGGCGTTGATACCGGTTCTGTGACAGAAGATGACGCCGCAACACTCACAGCTACCGGAGCATTAACGGTTGCTGACGCTGATACCGGCGAAGCCAGCTTCACTGCAGAAACGATCAACGGCACCTACGGCTCAGTCACTATTGACGCTAACGGTAACTGGACTTACACCGCCGACAACACACAATCAGTCATCCAGTCACTGGACGACGGCGACAGTCTAACTGAAACCATCACCGTTCAAGCTTTGGATGGTACGCCTCACGATCTGGATTTCACCATCAACGGCGCTAACGACGTAGCGGTCACCACTCAGGTTGACCTTGGTGCTACCAACGAAGACACCGCCATCGTTATCACCAAAGACCAGCTGCTGGCCAATGCAACGGATGTCGATGGTGACACGCTCAGCGTTAACAGCCTGACTCTAGCAGACAGCAGCCACGGTACGTTGACCGACAATGGCGATGACACCTGGACGTTCGCACCGGCAGAACATTTCAACGGAGACGATATAGCGTTCAGCTACAACATTAACGACGGCACCGCTGACACGGCTGGCACCGCAGTTATTGATGTGACCGCTGTGAACGATGGGCCTGATGCCGCAGACACACCGGTGACACTGCAAGGTTCTGAAGACACGGTTCTGACGATCAGCAACGACCAGCTGTTGGCGGGAGCGACAGATATCGATGGTGATACCCTGTCCATCAGTGATGTGTCGTACAGTGGCACCGACGGCACCCTGACGGAAGCACACGGCTTTGTGTTTGGGACGGATACTGACAATAAAATTGAACTCACGGAGAGGATGCAAAGTTTTGATGCTTTCTCCCTGGAGTTCGAGTACACATCCACTGGCGCTCATACCGGCAGCATTGATTCACTATTTAGTATGTCTACAAGCAACAGCAGTGATAACGAGATTCTGCTGAGACAAAATAACTCAACCGGAGAGATGTACCTCACGCTTAACAACGGAGCGACAGTAAACTTCTCAGGGCTGAACATTAATGACGGTGACACACACAACATCACCCTGACATGGGACAATACGACGGGCGAGGTGAAGCTGTTTGACAATCATCAATTGGTGAGTACGCATACCCTTTCTCAGGGCACCACTCTGGATGCTAATGGTTGGGTCATACTGGGTCAGGAGCAAGACTCGTACGGAGGTGGCTTGGATTCGAGCCAGTCCCTGACTAATGCGAGGATGGAATATGTCACCCTCTCTTACGATGCTGTCAGTCAAGCCTCTATCGAAAGTGGCATGAGCGTAGCAGATGCCAGCACAAACCTGGCCTTCGACCTGAGGGCTGAAAACGGACAGGTGGTTGATAAGGCTAATGGTCATGGAATCGCCACTGCGGGCAGTATCACGGTCAATGACCACCATTATGAATTTACCCCCAACAGTAACTTTGATGGCAACGCGGTACTGGATTACACCCTGTCCGACGGTACTGATACCACTGCCACCCAGGCGACTCTCCGCTTTAATGGTACCAATGATGCGGCAGTGATCAGCGGAACGGATACCGGGGCCGTTACAGAAGAGGCAGCCGCCACCTTAACAGTCACAGGCAAACTGGATATCACGGACCAGGACGCTGGCGAGGCAGTCTTCTCTGCCGGAACCATGAACGGCACCTTCGGCTCAGTCACCATTGACGCTGACGGTAACTGGACTTACACCGCCGACAACACCCAGAGCGCTATCCAGTCACTGGGCGATGGTGACAGCCTGACGGACACGCTGACAGTTCAGTCCGTTGATGGCACCACCAAAGGCATTACCATAACTATCAATGGTACCAACGATGCGGCGGTGATCAGCGGCACAGATATCGGCAGTGTGACAGAAGATGGCGCAGCCACCTTAACTACAACTGGCAAACTGAATGTTACTGATGCCGACACCGGCGAGGCCAGCTTCACCGCAGAAACGATCAACGGCACCTATGGCTCAGTCACCATTGACGTCAACGGTAACTGGACTTACACCGCCGACAATACCCAGACTGCTATTCAATCACTGGGCGACGGCGACAGCCTCACTGACACCCTGACGGTTCAGTCTGTTGATGGCACAACGCACGATGTCACTATCACCATCGACGGCATTAACGATGCTGCTGTGATCACCGGTACTGCCTCTGCCTCTTTCACCGAAGACGACGCAGCCACCTTAACCGCAACCGGCACGTTGGGTGTTACCGATACTGACACCGGCGAAGCCAGCTTCACTGCAGAAACGATCAACGGCACCTACGGCTCAGTTACTATTGATACTAATGGCAACTGGACTTATACGGCAGACAGCACCCAAACGGCCATCCAGTCTCTGGACGACGGCGACAGTCTAACTGAAACCATCACGGTTCAAGCTTTGGATGGTACGCCTCACGATCTGGATTTCACCATCAACGGTGCAAACGACGTAGCGGTTACCACACAGGTTGACCTTGGTGCTACTAACGAAGACACCGCCATCGTTATCACCAAAAATCAGCTGCTGGCCAATGCAACAGATGTCGATGGCGATACCCTCAGCGTCAACAGCTTAACGCTGATGGATGCCAGCCACGGCACTCTCACCGACAACGGTGATGATACCTGGACGTTTACACCGGCTACTGACTTCAATGGTTCTGTTACGCTGGATTACAATATCTTTGACGGTACTGACACTACATCGACCCGGGCCACATTGGACATTGCTGCGGTAAATGATGCTCCGGTATTTGAGTCTGCTACAAACATCAATGCCCCGGATGACGAAGTTATTCATAGCTCGACTGCAGGGGACCAGAATTCCTCAGACCTTTCCCGTTTGGAGGACGGTGGTTACATTTCAGTGTGGGTATCTGAAACTAATGCAATCAAGGCTCAGAAATTTAATGCTGACATGATACCGGATGGTACAGAATTCCAGATTAATTCGACAACACCAACAGGTGATGATTACCTTAGAAACCCCTCCGTTGCCGTTCTGGATAATGGCAACTATGCCGTCCTCTGGGAGCACCTTGATCCGGGGAACACTCCCGGGTCGCGTATTCGTGTCTTCGATAGTGCTGGCAACGAAGTGAAAGCCGAGAGCAGCTTTGCAGGTGATTACTACTATGACAACAACATTGTTGCTCTGAAAGATAACCGCTTTGTCTCAATTGGTATCGATAGCGCCAACAGCCGGAAGCCAACCATACTCATACTGGATGCCAATGGTGATACGCAAACAACGATTATCCATGAGCAGGGTTTTGGTTCTTATCAATGGGGTGATCCTGATATCACTGCACTGGACAATGGTGGTTTTGCTGCAGTCTGGAGAGATAGCAACAGCAATGATGATAACGCCGTTCTGAAGATTTATGCCGCTGATGGCTCTGATGTATCAGGCACGATCAACTTTGGCAATACAGCACCTGCCAACAGTAAGGATGTAAGCATTACTGAACTCAGCAATGGCAATATCGCCGTTGCTTATCAAAGCGGCGATACAGTCTATATTCAGCAGTGGAGCAGTGATGGAAGCAGTGCAGGCACACCAACGGTTGTCAATAGCTCTGCCGGTGACGAGAGTTCGTTCAGGGTTCAGGCATTGCATAATGGTGAGTTCTTTGTCACCTGGCAGTCTCAGGCTGATGGGCAGACAGACTGGAATATCCTCGGCAGGCATTTTGATGCCAGTGGTAACCCGATTTCTGATGAGCAGATAATTAATTCAAGCACCGGCTCGAATCAAGTTGACCCTCAAATCATTCAGCTTGAGAGCGGTGAACTGAAAGTAGTATGGACATCAAATCACTCTGGCAGTAATGACATCGTGCAAACGACCATTGGCGTACGTCAGGTGATTGAAGGTGCCAGGAACGGAACATTGGTCGGAAAAGCCACTGTTACAGATGCAGAAGGCGATAGCTTAACCTTTTCTTTAAGCGATGATGCCGGGGGACGGTTTACCATTGATAGCAACACAGGTGAGATCACCGTTGCTGATGGCTCTCTGCTGGATCATGAGACGGCAGAAACCCATACCATTACGGTGGAAGTGTCTGATGGCAGTCTCAGCAGCACACAGAACTATACCATCCGGATCACAGACCGAAACGACGCAGCCACCACCACGCAGGTTGACCTTGGTGCTACTAACGAAGATACCGCCATCGTCATCACCAAAGACCAGCTGCTGGCGAATGCAACGGATGCCGATGGCGACACGTTAAGTGTCAACAGCTTAACGTTGACGGATGCCAGTCACGGCACCCTGACCGACAATGGCGATGACACCTGGACGTTTACACCGGCGGCTGACTTCAACGGCAATGATGTCGAGTTCACTTACAACGTGAATGACGGCACTGCAGACACTGCAGGCACTGCCGTGATTGACGTGACAGCGATCAGTGACGCAGCCGTTATTGCGGGAACAGACTCAGGCAGTGTGACAGAAGACAATGCCGCCACACTCACCACTTCCGGCACTCTGACCATCACTGATACTGACGCCGGTGAAGCCAGCTTCACTGCGGAAACAATTAATGGCACTTATGGTTCAGTCACCATCGACGCTGACGGCAGCTGGACTTACACCGCCGATAATACCCAAACAGCTATTCAGGCTCTGGGCGACGGTGACACCCTGACAGACACAGTAACGGTTCAGTCCGTTGATGGCACCACTAAAGACATTGCTATAACCATCAGTGGTGCCAACGATGCGGCAGTGATCGGCGGCGTTGATACCGGTTCTGTGACAGAAGATGACGCCGCAACACTAACAGCTACCGGAACGCTAACGGTTACTGATGCTGACACCGGCGAAGCCAGCTTCACCGCAGAAACGATCAACGGCACCTACGGCTCAGTCACCATCGACGCTGACGGCAACTGGACTTATACCGCCGACAACACCCAGACTGCAATTCAATCACTGGGCGACGGCGACAGTCTGACCGACACAGTGACAGTTCAGTCAGCTGATGGCACCACCAAAGACATCGTCATCACCATCAGTGGTACCAACGATGCCGCGGTAGTTGGTGCCGTAGACCTGGGGAGTATTAATGAGGATGCCAGCATCACTATCACGGCTGCCCAACTGTTAGCCAATGCTTCTGATATTGATGGTGATAACCTGAGTATCTCTGGCCTGACCCTTGATAACGTCGCCCATGGCTCACTGACCGATAACGGTAATGACACCTGGACGTTCAATCCGGTCGCTAACTTTAATGGTGATGATGTCGGCTTTAGCTTTGCAGTATCCGATGGAACAACAACGACCTCCGCCACGGCTGCTGTCGATGTTCTGGCAGTCAATGATGCCCCAGAAGCTCAGGAGCTGACCCTGACAGTCTCAGAAGACGATGCGAGGCAGACGGCTCAGTTGACTGCCACGGATGTAGAAGGAGACAGCTACAGCTTTAATATTCTCAGTCAGCCATCAGAAGGTCAGGTCACTAGCAGCTTTGTAGGCCATTACAAGCTGGCAAATGACAGCTCCGACACTACCGGGCAAGGACCTGATGGAAGCAGTAATGGTGGTGTCAGCTTTGTTCAGGATCCAGACCGCGGGCCAGTCGCTGACTTTGACAACAGTGGAATGATCACCCTTGCCTTGGACAACGATGCCGTAGACGCTTTGCCCGCGCAGTCGTTATCCGTTGGGGGGTGGGTTAAAGTCGACAGTGCTGACTCGTGGGGTGGCTTTATGGGGCTATTCCAGGACAACGGTACTTTTGAAAAAGGTTGGGTTCTGGGTAGCAGTGGGAACAAGTTCAGCTTTGCCCTGAAATCCAGTGATAGCAGTAGTATGACTTATCTCGTTAATAATGAGAGCTTCAATACTGGAGAGTGGTACCACGTTGCTGCAACTTATGACGGCTCGACCATGAAGCTGTTTGTAAATGGCGATCTCAAGGCAAGTTCGACAGCACAAAGTGGTGATATTGATTATCCGACTTCAGGCGTGTACCAGATAGGTGCTTATAAGGATGACAACGAGTTTCATGGTCATGATGGTCAGCTCAGTGACCTCAGGGTATACAGCGAAGCTCTGAGTGAACCGCAGATTCAGCAGGTCATGGGGGGAAATGATCTCGGGAATTTCCAATTTGAGCTGGGAGATGACTTTCAGGATCTGGCAGAAGGAGAAAGCCGGGATGTAAGCTTCACGTATGAAGCCGTCGACAGTCATGGACAAGCCAGTGACCCGAAAGTGGTGACCATTACTGTTACGGGAACTAACGATGCGGCTGTCATCACTGGCACTCAGACAGCCAGCCTCACAGAAGACGACGCAGCCACTTTAACCGCAACCGGCAAACTGGATATCACTGATGTTGATACCGGCGAAGCCAGCTTCACTGCCGAAACGGTCATTGGCACCTACGGCTCAGTCACCATAGATACTAACGGTAACTGGACTTATACCGCCGACAATACCCAGACCGTCATTCAGTCACTGGACGACGGCGAAAGCCTGACGGAAACCATCACCGTTCAGGCTTTGGATGGTACGCCTCATGATCTGGATTTCACCATTAACGGCAGCAATGACGTAGCGGTCACCACGCAGGTTGATCTTGGAACTACCAACGAAGACACCGCCATCGTCATCACCAAAGACCAGTTAATAGCCAATGCAACGGATGTTGATGGTGACACGCTCAGCGTTAACAGCCTGACTCTGGCAGACAGCAGCCACGGTACGTTGACCGACAACGGCGATGACACCTGGACGTTTACACCTGCAGAACATTTCAATGGTGACGATGTTGCGTTCAGCTACAACGTTAACGACGGCACCGCTGACACGGCTGGCACCGCAGTTATTGATGTGACCGCTGTGAACGATGGGCCTGATGCCGCAGATTCTCAGGTTACATTACAGGGAACAGAAGATACGACGCTGGTCATCACTAGAGGCGAGCTCCTTGCCGGAGCATCGGATGTTGAAGGCGATACCTTAACCATCAGTGATGTGTCGTACAGTGGTGCGGATGGTACGCTCACTGAAGTGAGTAATTTTGTCTTTGGCAGTGATACGGATAACAAGATAGAAGTCACCGAGAGTCTGGAGAGCTTTGATGCCTTCTCACTGGAGTTTGAGTACACGTCAACGGGCAATCACTCGGGAAGTGTTGATGCCGTGGTCAGCATGGCAACCTCAAACAATTCGAACTCATTGCTGGTTGAAACTATTAACAGTGATGGTTCGATCAGAGTTTGGGTTAATGGCTCTCACACTAGCTTCTCTGAGATCAATTTTCATGACGGCGCAACGCACAACATCACATTAACCTGGGATAATACAACCGGCGACCTGAAACTGTATGACAACAACCAGCTGCTGGCTACTAAAACAGTGTCGCAGGGCGACACTATTCCTGAGGATGGCTGGTTGATCCTGGGGCAGGAGCAGGACAGTATTGGTGGTGGCTTCCAGTCTGAGCAATCCATGACCAATGCAGAACTTGGTAATGTCACCTTGTCGTATGATCTGGTGAGTCAGACTGATGTAGAGGCGGGTATCAGCGTGGCCGATGCCAGCTCTAATCTGGCTGTGAACCTGCAAGGCCAAAATGGACAGGTGGTTGATACAGCCAATGGTCATGGGATTGCCACTGCTGGCAGCATTCATCACGCGCATGCCCATTATGAATTTGCACCCAACGCACACTTCAACGGCGATATATTACTGGATTATGAGCTGTCTGACGGCACGGATACGACAGCGACGCAGGCAACCCTGACCTTTGCAAACACCAATGATGCTGCAGTAATAAGCGGTACGGACACCGGGGCTGTTACGGAAGACGACGCAGCCACCTTAACCGCAACCGGCAAGCTGGATATCACTGATGTTGATACCGGCGAAGCCAGCTTCACAGCGGAAACGATCAACGGCACCTACGGTTCAGTCATCATTGACGCTGACGGCAGCTGGACTTATACCGCCGACAACACCCAGGCTTCTATTCAGGCATTGGGCGACGGCGACACCCTGACTGACACAGTGACAGTTCAGTCCGCTGATGGCACCACCAAAGATATTGTCGTCACCATCAGTGGTACCAACGATGCGGCAGTGATCGGCGGCGTTGATACCGGTTCTGTGACAGAAGATGACGCCGCAACACTCACAGCTACCGGAACACTAACGGTTAACGACGCTGATACCGGCGAAGCCAGCTTCACTGCAGAAACAATAAACGGCACCTATGGTTCAGTCACCATCGACGCTGACGGCAGCTGGACTTACACCGCCGATAATACCCAAACAGCTATTCAGGCTCTTGGCGACGGTGACACCCTGACAGACACAGTAACGGTTCAGTCCGTTGATGGCACCACCAAAGACATTGCGATAACTATCAGTGGTACCAACGATGCAGCGGTGATCGCCGGTGCTGATACCGGTTCCGTGACAGAAGATGACGCCGCAACGCTCACAGCTACCGGAGCATTAACGGTTACTGACGCTGACACCGGCGAAGCCAGCTTCACCGCAGAAACGATCAATGGCACCTACGGCTCAGTGACCATCGACGCTAACGGTAACTGGACTTACACCGCCGACAACACACAATCAGTCATCCAGTCACTGGACGACGGCGAAAGCCTGACGGAAACCATCACGATCCAGGCTCTGGACGGTACGCCTCATGATCTGGATTTCACCATCAACGGCGCTAACGACGTAGCGGTCACCACTCAGGTTGATCTTGGCACTACCAACGAAGACACCGCCATCGTCATCACCAAAGACCAGCTGCTGGCCAATGCAACAGATGTCGATGGTGACACCCTCAGCGTCAACAGCTTAACGCTGACGGATGCCAGTCACGGTTCTCTCACCGACAACGGTGATGATACCTGGACGTTTACACCGGCTACTGACTTCAATGGTTCTGTTGCGCTGGATTACAATATCTTTGACGGTACTGACACTACATCGACCCGGGCCACATTGGACATTGCTGCGGTAAATGATGCTCCGGTATTTGAGTCTGCTACAAACATCAATGCCCCGGATGACGAAGTTATTCATAGCTCGACTGCAGGGGACCAGAATTCCCCAGACCTTTCCCGTTTGGAGGACGGTGGTTACATTTCAGTGTGGGTATCTGAAACTAATGCAATCAAGGCTCAGAAATTTAATGCTGACATGATACCGGATGGTACAGAATTCCAGATTAATTCGACAACACCAACAGGTGATGATTACCTTAGAAACCCCTCCGTTGCCGTTCTGGATAATGGCAACTATGCCGTCCTCTGGGAGCACCTTGATCCGGGGAACACTCCCGGGTCGCGTATTCGTGTCTTCGATAGTGCTGGCAACGAAGTGAAAGCCGAGAG
The DNA here is from genome assembly GCF_040549045.1 of Endozoicomonas sp. NE40. Lineage (NCBI taxonomy): Bacteria > Pseudomonadati > Pseudomonadota > Gammaproteobacteria > Oceanospirillales > Endozoicomonadaceae > Endozoicomonas > Endozoicomonas lisbonensis. The sequence goes on from NZ_JBEWTB010000002.1 coordinate 2,745,525, forward strand.
CAGCTTTGCAGGTGATTACTACTATGACAACAACATTGTTGCTCTGAAAGATAACCGCTTTGTCTCAATTGGTATCGATAGCGCCAACAGCCGGAAGCCAACCATACTCATACTGGATGCCAATGGTGATACGCAAACAACGATTATCCATGAGCAGGGTTTTGGTTCTTATCAATGGGGTGATCCTGATATCACTGCACTGGACAACGGTGGTTTTGCTGCAGTCTGGAGAGATAGCAACAGCAATGATGATAACGCCGTTCTGAAGATTTATGCCGCTGATGGCTCTGATGTATCAGGCACGATCAACTTTGGCAATACAGCATCTGCCAACAGTAGCGATGTAAGCATTACTGAACTCAGCAATGGCAATATCGCCGTTGCTTATCAAAGCGGCGATACAGTCTATATTCAGCAGTGGAGCAGTGATGGAAGCAGTGCAGGCACACCAACGGTTGTCAATAGCTCTGCCGGTGACGAGAGTTCGTTCAGGGTTCAGGCATTGCATAATGGTGAGTTCTTTGTCACCTGGCAGTCTCAGGCTGATGGGCAGACAGACTGGAATATCCTCGGCAGGCATTTTGATGCCAGTGGTAACCCGATTTCTGATGAGCAGATAATTAATTCAAGCACCGGCTCGAATCAAGTTGACCCTCAAATCATTCAGCTTGAGAGCGGTGAACTGAAAGTAGTATGGACATCAAATCACTCTGGCAGTAATGACATCGTGCAAACGACCATTGGCGTACGTCAGGTGATTGAAGGTGCCAGGAACGGAACATTGGTCGGAAAAGCCACTGTTACAGATGCAGAAGGCGATAGCTTAACCTTTTCTTTAAGCGATGATGCCGGGGGACGGTTTACCATTGATAGCAACACAGGTGAGATCACCGTTGCTGATGGCTCTCTGCTGGATCATGAGACGGCAGAAACCCATACCATTACGGTGGAAGTGTCTGATGGCAGTCTCAGCAGCACACAGAACTATACCATCCGGATCACAGACCGAAACGACGCAGCCACCACCACGCAGGTTGACCTTGGTGCTACTAACGAAGATACCGCCATCGTCATCACCAAAGACCAGCTGCTGGCGAATGCAACGGATGCCGATGGCGACACGTTAAGTGTCAACAGCTTAACGTTGACGGATGCCAGTCACGGCACCCTGACCGACAATGGCGATGACACCTGGACGTTTACACCGGCGGCTGACTTCAACGGCAATGACATCGAGTTCACTTACAATGTGAATGACGGCACAGCAGACACAGCAGGCAGTGCCGTGATTGACGTGACAGCGACCAGTGACGCTGCTGTTATTGGGGGAGCAGACTCCGGCAGTGTGACAGAAGACAACGCCGCCACACTGACCACTTCCGGCACCCTGACCATCACCGATGCTGACGCCGGTGAAGCCAGCTTCACTGCAGAAACCATCAACGGCACTTATGGTTCAGTCACCATCGACGCTGACGGTAACTGGACTTACACCGCCGATAATACCCAGACCGTGATTCAGTCACTGGACGACGGTGACACCCTGACAGACACAGTAACGGTTCAGTCCGTTGATGGCACCACTAAAGACATTGCTATAACCATCAGTGGTGCCAACGATGCGGCAGTGATCGGCGGCGTTGATACCGGTTCTGTGACAGAAGATGACGCCGCAACACTAACAGCTACCGGAACATTAACCGTTACTGACGCTGATACCGGCGAAGCCAGCTTCACTGCAGAAACGATCAACGGCACCTACGGCTCAGTGACCATTGATAACAATGGCAGCTGGACTTATACCGCCGACAACACCCAGACTGCTATTCAATCACTGGGCGACGGTGACACCCTGACTGACACAGTAACGGTTCAGTCCGTTGATGGCACCACTAAAGACATTTCTATAACCATCAGTGGTGCCAACGATGCGGCAGTGATCGGCGGCGTTGATACCGGTTCTGTGACAGAAGATGACGCCGCAACACTCACAGCTACCGGAGCATTAACGGTTACTGACGCTGACACCGGCGAAGCCAGCTTCACTGCAGAAACGATCAACGGCACCTACGGCTCAGTCACCATCGATGCTAACGGTAACTGGACTTACACCGCCGACAACACTCAGACAGCTATTCAATCACTGGACGACGGCGACAGTCTAACTGAAACCATCACCGTTCAAGCTTTGGATGGTACGCCTCACGATCTGGATTTCACCATCAGCGGCGCTAATGACGTAGCGGTCACCACTCAGGTTGACCTTGGTGCTACCAACGAAGACACCGCCATCGTTATCACCAAAGACCAGCTGCTGGCGAATGCAACGGATGCTGATGGCGATACGTTAAGTGTCAACAGCTTAACGTTGACGGATGCCAGCCACGGTACCCTGACCGACAACGGCGATGACACCTGGACGTTTACACCGGCAGAACACTTCAACGGAGATGATATAGAGTTCAGTTACAACGTTAACGACGGCACCGCTGACACGGCTGGCACCGCAGTTATTGATGTGACCGCTGTGAACGATGCGCCTGATGCCGCAGATTCTCAGGTTACATTACAGGGAACAGAAGATACGACGCTGGTGATCACTAAAGGCGAGCTCCTTGCCGGAGCGTCGGATGTTGAAGGCGATACCTTAACCATCGGTGATGTGTCTTACAGTGGTGCGAACGGTACGCTCACTGAAGTGAATAATTTTGTCTTTGGCAGTGATACGGATAACAAGATAGAGGTCACTGAGAGTCTGGAGAGCTTTGATGCCTTCTCACTGGAGTTTGAGTACACGTCAACGGGTAGTCACTCAGGAACTATTGATGCTGTGGTCAGCATGGCAACCTCAAGCAATTCGAACTCATTGTTGGTTGAAACTATTAACAGTAATGGTTCGATCACTGTTTGGGTTAATGGCTCTCACACTAACTTCTCTCAGATCAATGTTCATGACGGCGCAACGCACAACATCACATTAACCTGGGATAATACAACCGGCGACCTCAAACTGTATGACAATAACCAGCTGCTGGCTACTAACACAGTGTCGCAGGGCATCACTATTCCTGAGGATGGCTGGTTGATCCTGGGACAGGAGCAGGACAGTATTGGTGGTGGCTTCCAGTCTTCACAGTCCATGACCAATGCAGAAATTGGTCGTGTTACTTTGTCGTATGATCTGGTGAGTCAGACTGATGTAGAGGCAGGTATCAGCGTGGCCGATGCCAGCTCTAATCTGGCTGTGAACCTGCAAGCCCAAAATGGACAGGTGGTTGATACAGCCAATGGTCATGGGATTGCCACTGCTGGCAGCATTCAGGCGAATGACCATTACGAATTTGCACCCAACGCACACTTCAACGGCGATATAGTACTGGATTATGAGCTGTCTGACGGCACGGATACGACAGCGACACAGGCAACCCTGACCTTTGCAAACACCAATGATGCTGCAGTAATAAGCGGTACGGACACCGGGGCTGTTACAGAAGACGACGCAGCCACCTTAACCGCAACCGGCAAGCTGGATATCACTGATGTTGATACCGGCGAAGCCAGCTTCACTGCCGAAACGGTCATTGGCACCTACGGCTCACTCACCATCGATACTAACGGTAACTGGACTTATACCGCCGACAATACCCAGACCGTCATTCAGTCACTGGACGACGGCGAAAGCCTGACGGAAACCATCACCGTTCAGGCTTTGGATGGTACGCCTCATGATCTGGATTTCACCATTAACGGCACCAATGACGTAGCGGTCACCACGCAGGTTGACCTCGGCACTACCAACGAAGACACCGCCATCGTCATCACCAAAGACCAGTTACTAGCCAATGCAACGGATGTTGATGGTGACACGCTCAGCATTAACAGCCTGACTCTGGCAGACAGCAGCCACGGTACGTTGACCGATAATGGCGATGACACCTGGACGTTTACACCGGCAGAGCATTTCAACGGAGACGATATAGCGTTCAGCTACAACATTAACGATGGCACCGCTGACACGGCTGGCAGTGCAGTCATTGATATTACCGCTGTCAATGATGCGCCTGATGCCGCAGACACACCGGTGACACTGCAAGGTTCCGAAGACACGGTTCTGACGATCAGCAACGACCAGCTGCTGGCGGGAGCGACAGATGTCGATGGTGATACCGTGTCCATCAGTGATGTGTCGTACAGTGGCACCGACGGAACCCTGGCGGAAGCACACGGCTTTGTGTTTGGGACGGATACTGACAATAAAATTGAACTCACGGAGAGGATGCAAAGTTTTGATGCTTTCTCCCTGGAGTTTGAGTACACATCCACTGGCGCTCATACCGGCAGCATTGATTCACTATTTAGTATGTCTACAAGCGACAGCAGTGATAACGAGATTCTGCTGAGACAAAATAACTCAACCGGAGAGATGTACCTCACGCTTAACAACGGATCGACAGTAAACTTCTCAGGGCTGAACATTAATGACGGTGACACACACAACATCACCCTGACATGGGACAATACGACGGGCGAGGTAAAGCTGTTTGACAATCATCAATTGGTGAGTACGCATACCCTTTCTCAGGGCACCACTCTGGATGCTAATGGTTGGGTCATACTGGGTCAGGAGCAAGACGATTACGGACGTGGCTTGGATTCGAGCCAGTCCCTGACTAATGCGAGGATGGAATTTGTCACCCTCTCTTACGATGCCGTCAGCCAGACCTCTATTGAAAGTGGCATGAGCGTAGCGGATGCCAGCACAAACCTGGCCTTCGACCTGAGGGCTGAAAACGGACAGGTGGTTGATAAGGCCAATGGTCATGGAATCGCCACTGCGGGCAGTATCACGGTCAATGATCACCATTATGAATTTACGCCTGACAACAACTTTATTGGTGATGTTGCTCTGGACGTTGTCCTGTCCGATGGTACGGAGACCACGCCAACACAGGCAACACTGTCGTTTAGTAATGTGGATAATGACGCACCGGAAGTGGTCACTGCCCTGACAAACCAGTCAGCCACGGAAGATGCATCGTTCAGTTACACATTGCCAGCCAACGCTTTTGCTGATCCTGATAGCGATACCATTACCTTCTCTGCCAGCCTGCCAGATGGCAGCCCGTTACCGGCATGGTTAAGCTTTGATGCAGCCACCCGCACCTTCAGCGGTACGCCTGAACAACAGGATACCGGCTCTCTTGCAGTACAAATTAGCTTGTCGGATGGCACTGAAACCACGGATGTTCTCTGGTCAATTGACGTTACAGAGGTTAATGATGCGCCAGAGCTTGCTTCTCACTCATTGGTTGAAGAGATCGTCGCAGCTTATAGCTTTAACGACAACGAAGATGCCACAGGCAATGGTCATAATCTGACACTGAGCGGCAGTGCTACCACAGGCACCGGATATAACGGTTCCGGAACCGCCTTTGAAATGGATGGCACAGACGGGGCTGGCGAAATTGCCGGGCTGGAAACCGGTGGTGCAATGTCGGTATCGACATGGGTACGATTCGACAGCTTTGACGACAACTGGTCAAGAATCTTTGACTTTGGTGATGGAGCAGGCAATAACAACATCTTGCTGGGGCATGTCGGCAGAACCAATGATCTGGGCTTCCATGTTATCAATGACACGAACGCTGGAACGTACAAGTTTGAAATACCGGACTTCTTTACAGCGGGTGAGTGGGTTCATGTAACGACCACCATTGCCGCTGATGGCACCATGAGTATCTATAAAAATGGAGAGCTGGTCGAGGCAAGGGCGGGGGTTGTTCCCACAGAAACGGTTCGGAGTAACAACTATATCGGCAAGAGCCACTGGAGTGTTGACGGTGAGCTTGACGGAGCCATTGATGAGTTCGCTGTTTACAACAAGGCACTCAGTGCCGCAGAAGTGAAAGCTGTTTTCCAGGCGGGTGATATTGACAGCCAATTGGGCGATGCGTTGCATATTGAAGAAAACAGCGCCAATGCCAGTGTGGTCGGAACCGTGTCAGCCCAGGATGAGGAAGGCGCTGCAGTGAGCTATTCGCTGACAGATGATGCCGGGGGACGCTTTACCATTGATGCGTCAACAGGTGAAATCACGGTAGCGGATAGCTCGCTGCTTGATCATGAGTCCGGAGCCAGTCATACCATTACTGTTGAAGCCAGTGATGGAGGCGTAAGCTCAACGAAGGATTACACCGTTTATGTTACGGATGTAAACGAAGTACCGGTGTCTGCCGATAATGCCCTGTTGCTCAATCAGGGCGACAGCCATAACTTCAGGGAAAGCGACTTCAGTTTCAGTGATGATGATCATGATGACAGTCTGCAGTCGATCACCATTACCGCAGTGCCTGACACCGGCTCACTGCTTCTGAACGGGGTAGCCGTGACAGTCAACCAGACCATCAGTCAGGCTGATATTCAGAACCTGTCTTATACGGCACCTTCTACCGACACAGACAGCAGTAGTAGCTTTAGCTTTACCGTGAGTGATGGCAGCTTATCCAGTGCCACGCAAACCTTCTCTTTAAATGTTCGTGGCACTGTGTCAGACAATTTGTTAACCAACCCCGGTTCTACTAGTGGGTTGTCAGGCTGGACGGTGACTGAAATTAATGATGGTGGCTGGACTGCAGGCACCGGAACCAGCCACGACGGGGATGGTTCCAGCTGGGCGGTGTCTGATAACTGGAACAGAAAAGCCCAGACGGTTGATCTGTTAGCAAAAGGCTTCTCAGCCGAGTTCCTGGATACCGTTCCAACCATTGATATAAGCGACTGGTTCCGTCAGCGCGGCAGCGTTGCTGATGAATATCAGTTGCGTGTTGAGGTACGTGACGCTGACCAGAATGTGATTGCCTCCTACGATTCGGGTGAACTGACTGCTGCCGGAGGCTGGCAGGAAGCGAGCCATTCATTTGCCAATTATGGTGCCGGAGCCCGTTACATTCACTTTGAACATGGTGGTCGTGATGGCGAAGGTGAAGGAGGGCATTCCGGAACCCTTATTGATGACGCCAAAATCATCATCTCCCAGAATGACACTGCCTATCTGGTTGGAACCGATGGCGCAGAAATGATTAAAGGTTCAGGGGGCAGTGATGTTATTGAGGGCAAGGGAGGCGCTGACCTGATTTTCGGTGGAGCAGGCGATGATATTCTGACCGGTGGTGACGGCTCTGATCACTTTATCTGGCATCTTAATGATGTGGGTACGGCTGCTGACCCTGCAGAAGACACGATTACTGATTTCCATACGGGTGAAGGCGGCGACGTTCTGGACTTGAGTGATGTGCTGGTGGATGAAGAAAATCACCAGCTGGATGAGTATCTGCACTTCAATTTCGAAAATGGTGATACTACGGTGGAAATCAGTAGTCAGGCCAATGGCGATGTGACCCAGAAAGTGACACTGAAGGGTGTGGATTTATCGTCTACGGGGGGCTCTGATGCAGAGATTATCAATAACCTTCTGGATGACGGTAACCTTCAGATCGATCAGTGATCGGTCTGATAACCTTTTCTTGTTTGGTACTGTTGCCCCATAGCGATTGAAGAACTATGGGTCGCCCGCTGTATGGAAAGGTTTAGTGGCAGGCAGAAGGTGATGAACCTGCCATTTTCAGACAGGCTCATGGGGTCGTGAGTTATTCGTCTTCCAGTACATGATTCGCCAGATCCAGAACCACATGGCGAATGTGATAATCGTCCAGTTCATACAGCATCTGCTTTCCCTTCCGGGATGATTTAAGAATACGCGCCTCTCGCAAACCTCGCAGGTGGTGGCTGGTGAGGGGCTGGGACATACCTGCAATTTCAGACAGGCAACATACAGGTTGCGGAGCATCAAGGCAGGCCATGACGAGCCGTAATCGTCCTTCATCACCCAGCAGGCGAAACAATGAGGCGAGTCGGGTCAGACGCTCATCGGATAAACCGGGGATTTCTGTAAAGCATGTCTGCTGGGAGTCAGTCATAGGTTACATTTTCTGGGTTTTACTGATTGAGGGCTCCAAGGGAGTCTAACCTCTTCAATCGAATAGAAAAAGTCTTTATTCATTCGGTTTGAAGAGTCGTTGAAATAGACTGTGTACATTAAATCGCAGATGTAATGTCATCTCTGATGTATAAAACGATTGATGACCCGAAGAGGGCAGACCATTAAGGGTAAGCTTTGAAGTAGAAGTAAGAGGAAAAAAACAGGCAGTTTTATTATTCTTATTATTCCGCTGCACGACTGCTATAAGGTAGTTATTATTATTTAGGCTTTTATTGTTTTTATACCTCATTACTATACAAGCAGCGTGCCAGTTTCGAATCATTACAATAAAATCCAAGATGTACGTACTATCCACTAGTAGGCTTGATCGGTACTGCGCAAAAAACAATCTGATGTATGTTACATCACAGCACAAATAGTGTAACTTTGGGTTGCAAGTGTTACGTCGTCGAAACGCTAAAAGTCTTAAGTCGTCTAATAAGGGGCGGTTTTTCTTAAAAACTGACCTTTGCAGGCAGTGAAGAAAATTTGCATAAACAAGTTTATTTCCTGTTCTACTCAAGGCAATGCGGTGCATTCACGCATGACGTTGCGGCATGTCCTGTCTGTTTAATGATCACTGCTAGCCCTAGTATTTACACACAAACTCTTTTCTGAACACGAGTGAGCAATTTCGAAATGAGCCGAGCCGAATCCCACAGCATCCATACAGGTTTATCCGGACGGATGCTGTTAGAAAACCCACTGCTGAACAAAGGTACAGCTTTCACTCTGGAAGAACGGAGTGAGCTGGACCTGCATGGCCTTCTGCCACCTCGTGTTGAAACACTGGAAGAACAGTGTCGTCGTGCTTACAAGTCGTTTTCGATTAAACCCACCCCAATTCTGAAGCACATTTATCTGCGCTCCCTGCAGGACACCAACGAAACGCTGTTTTATGCCCTGGTGCAGCGCCATCTGGAAGAAATGCTGCCCATTATTTATACGCCGGTGGTTGGGCAGGCGTGTCAGCGTTTCAGCGATCTGTATCGTCGCCCACGTGGTCTTTACATCTCCTATCCGGAACGTGCCCGTATGGATGCTATGCTGGCCAACTTCAAACGCAATATTGAAGTGATTGTAGTAACCGACGGTGAACGTATTCTTGGCCTGGGTGACCAGGGTGTGGGTGGTATGGGCATCTGTATCGGTAAACTGTCGCTTTACAGCGCTGTTGGTGGTATTACGCCAAACCAGACTCTGCCGATTATGCTTGATTGCGGCACCAACAACCAGAAGCTGCTGGAAGACCCGAACTACCTGGGTTGGAGACATGAGCGAATTGACGATGAGCAGTACTACGAGTTTGTAGACAGCTTTATTAAGGCTCTGAAGCGTCGCTGGCCAAATGCCCTGCTGCAGTTTGAAGATTTTGCCATTAACCATGCAACTCCGCTGCTGGAAACTTACCGCGACGAGCTGTGCAGCTTTAATGATGACATTCAGGGTACTGCCGGGGTTACTGCCGCAACGCTGCTGGCGGCTGCCAAGGCGGCTGATAAATCCATTGAGGATATGAACGTTGCATTCCTTGGTGCTGGTTCTGCAGGCTGTGGTATTGCGGAACAGATTATCCGCCTGATGATGGCGAAAGGTCTGTCTGAAGAAGAAGCCCGCAAGCGTATCTACATGGTGGATCGTTTTGGTCTGGTACACGATGAAATGTCTGACCTGCGTGCATTCCAGCAGAAGCTGGCGCAAAAGCACGATGATATTCAGCCATGGATGACTGATGGTGCGGTTTCTCTGGCTGACGTTGTGAAGCATGCCAAACCTGATGCCATTATTGGGGTTTCCGGACAGCCGGGTCTGTTCACTCAGGAGATTATCGAACAGATGTCTCAGAACCACGAACGGCCCATTATTTTCCCGCTGTCTAACCCGATCAGTCAGGTTGAAGCCGCTCCTGAAGATATTATCAAGTGGAGTAAGGGTAAGGCTCTGGTTGCTACTGGCAGTCCGTTTGATCCGGTAAGCTTTGAAGGTCGCAGTTACCCAGTCGCCCAGTGCAACAATATCTATATTTTCCCGGGTCTGGGTCTGGGCGCACTGGCTAGCGGCGCACGTCGTATTTCTGATGGCATGCTGGACGCTGCGGTTCAGACTCTGGCACTGTCCTCCCCGGCACTGATCAACCGTAAAGCGCCTCTGCTGCCAACTCTGGACAGCATTCAGCGAGTGACAAACGACATTGCGCTGGCAGTGGCTTTGCAGGCTCAGAAGGAAGAACTGGCTCCGGAAACCGAACGTACGGAAATTGAACAGCGTATTCGTGAAAAGCGCTGGAGCCCGGAATATAGACGTATTCGTATGTCTTATTGCTGATCAAGGCATCTGAACGGGTCGGGCTTTCAGGGTCTGGCTTGTCTTCAGGAGGCTGAAATCAGGAGAGATAAAAAAAAGAAAGTAAGTGGATTGGTTTTCAGACCGTTGTGATCAACCCTGCAAACCAATCCACTTAACACCAGCCTTTATTATTATTTTTATTATTGGCTGATCCACTGCCTTATTATTATTTTTATTGCGGCAATGTTTGCTTTCAGTCATCTATAATCAAACGTTGTGCCAATGTTGTGACAACGTTGTATAAATTGCCCGAAGCCCAGGTTTCATAGGCACTTTTTATAAATCTCATCTTTCTCCTCATTCATCGCTCGCTCATTAGTGGCGGCATAAAGTGTTACCTGTTTCGCTCTTTCGTGTCACTTTGTGGCTTTGTGTAGCACTTTATTTAAAAAAAATGATGTTTTTGAGTTTTTCCGGATAATCTTCCTTGGTTGGGTCAACTGCTTGAATACCATAATAAGCTGCTGAATTCCGATGAAAAAAACTATTATCAATCAAATAGCAGTGCTTGAGTACAGGAGCGTCGACTCCATAAGGCAAGCGGTTTGAGCCAATACTTTCATGAGTCCCATAGTTGCGAACGGGAGCGATTGCTGATGACCATAATCTTGGAAGTGTTGGTGATCGCCATTCAGGAGAGTTCAAAAAACCATATTGACCCAATATATGCATGACCCGAGTGCCCTTCGAAACGGAGATTGGATACATATTTCGATTAAAAATCGGTATCGTTGAAAAAAAATGATCACAGTGAAACATTTTAGTTAGCCACTGACAAATCCGTGTCGGACTGTACGAAGAATCGGTCACTATAAAAGTGTAGTTATCATTTCGAGTCAACGAGAGGTATTGAAACACAATATGATGAAGCGTCGCATAAAGCCCAATCATTCCCGAAGAAGTATTTTCTTTATCAGTAAAGTGGACGATGCATGCATTATTTTCTCCACGATCCAAATTGTTGCACTGGGTTACAGTTAACTTTTCAAGACGGTGTTCATTAACAAAAAGAGTTTCATCCAAATCAAAGAAGAATATTTTCATAGTCATTTCTATAAACTGAAGTGTCAAAAAACATCAGAAGTCTATTCCAAACCATTAACAAACGGAACTGTTCAAAATTCACTGACAGATTCAGAGTAAACGCCTTTACAGCCCGGTAAAAACGTTATGAGGAAGGCTAAAAATGAAAATTGGGAGTAAAAAAATGAGTAGTTATTAACAAACTTAAGCTACTCTCTGGGGGTGGCAAAAATATGGACGTATTTTGAACAGCACAACGGCTTCGAAAACGGTAGAATGAAATCTTTTACATGGTAATAGCTCTGAGACTGGTCAATATGTAATCCTAAATCATGAAATACCTGCGCCTCACCTTTGCAGCGTTTTTCCTGCTTACTGCCTGTCACAGGCACCCTGTACCAGAATCTTCTGTTTCAGCTACATCGAAGACATCGTCAACATTTACAGAAGACAGGTATCGACAATGTGTAAGGGAAAACGACAGTGATAACGCCCCCCTTCCAGCTCTTGCTGATCTTAAATATGGGCAAGCTGATTTAAATGGTGACGGGCGCTTAGAAACACTCGTGCTTATGACTGATATCAACTACTGTGGCAGTGGTGGTTGCACCGCTTTTTTATGCAGTGTCCAGGGGGGGCGAATTAGTCGAATGACGGTGACCCGGGAGCCTGTTCTTCTCTCTGATCATACGAGCAATGGCTGGAAAGACTTTTATGTCTGGAGCAATGGTTCGCTCAGGCTGATGGCTTATGACGGGAAACGCTATCCGGATAACCCATCAGTGGTACCAAAATATGATCAGAGTACCCGGATCAACAAGGCTGAGCAGTTAGTCAGGAACTCTGAGATATTTATTCAGGACGGTTATCAGCTTAAGCGGGTGGAAGATGTACCCATCTTTCAGCCGGCAGACGTTTTTATCTTTTCATTTTTGCACTATGGTGACCCTGACTTTCAGTACCTTATCACTGTAAATGTGAGAACGGGGCATATGGAAATATCGACCCGTCCACTCAGGTGAAAGCAGCGAACGATCAACCAGTGCAGGGAGCCTTGCAGGACATACATCCCTGCCAGAAACTTTAAATAATAAATACTGACCCAATATACAAAACAGACGGGTTCCGATCTTGGAGTAAAGGGTATGACAACAGATACACACTTTGACTATCTGGTAATTGGTGGTGGCAGCGGTGGCATCGGCACAGCAAACCGCGCGGCTATGCACGGTGCGAGAGTGGGCCTGATCGAGGCTAAACACCTTGGCGGCACCTGCGTGAATGTTGGTTGTGTTCCTAAAAAAGCTATGTGGTTTGCCGGTCAGATATCCGATGCGGTGAAGTATGGCCCGGATTATGGCTTTGATCTTGACCATGATTCTGTACTTAAAAACTTCAGTTGGAAAAAACTGGTTGAAAGTCGCGAAGCGTATATCGGGCGCATCCATCAGTCCTATGACCGGGTACTGGGTAACAACAAAGTTACGGTTATTAACGGCTACGGTCGTTTTGTTGATGCAAAAACCGTTGAAGTCAATGGCGTACAGTACACCGCTGATCACATTACTATTGCCACCGGTGGCGAACCAGCCATTCCGCAGATTCCCGGAGCTGAATACGGTATTGATTCTGATGGCTTCTTTGATTTGAACGAGCGGCCTGAACGGGTGGCAGTGCTGGGGGCTGGATATATTGCTGTTGAGCTGGCAGGCGTGCTTCATGCGCTGGGCAGTGAAACGCACCTGCTGGTTCGCAGACATAAGCCTTTGCGCAGTTTTGATGACATGTTGTCTGATACGCTGGTGGACATTATGGAAGCAGAAGGCCCCGCCCTGCATACGCACTCTGTACCAGAAAAAATCACCAAAGAAAGCGACGGCAGCCTGACGGTTCATCTGGAAAATGGCAACAGCCTGAACGTCGACACAGTCATCTGGGCCGTGGGACGGAAACCTCATACCCACAGTATTAATCTTGAATTTGCAGGTGTTGAGACCGATCAGCGTGGTTATATCCCTGTGGATAAATTCCAGAATACCAATGTACCAGGCATTTATGCGGTGGGTGACAACATTGGCAAGATAGAACTGACACCAGTTGCCGTTGCTGCTGGTCGTCGCCTGTCTGAGCGACTGTTTAATAACAAGCCGGAAGAACATCTGGATTACGACAACGTAGCGACGGTGGTCTTCAGCCACCCAACCATCGGAACCGTCGGTTTAACTGAAAAAGAAGCCGTTGAGCGTTACGGTGAAGATAATATCAAAGTGTATAACAGTGGTTTCACCGCGATGTACTCAGCTCTGACCAGTCATCGGCAGCCCAGCAAAATGAAGCTGGTAACAGCAGGCAAGGAAGAGAAAATTGTGGGTATCCACAGTATCGGTCATGGTTCCGATGAAATGCTGCAGGGCTTTGCTGTTGCTTTGAAAATGGGGGCAACCAAGGCAGACTTTGATAATACCGTTGCTATTCATCCGACGTCGGCGGAAGAATTCGTTACCATGAGATAGTTTTTGGATTGGAGAATTAAAAAAGACATATATCCATAGTGGAAAAAAAGTACTAAATGTTGATTTAGCATCTAAAAGGAGTCTTTTTCAGGCTCCTTCCATATTGGAAATGACTGCTGTTTGGAGGTAGTGAAAAGAGCATCAGCTATTCATCAATTGCGTTATCAGATCAAAGGATACAGCCTCATAGAATACCCCACACGCCCCGTATCTGACATCAAAGCTCTTAGTCTGGCACCATAAGCGTTATAGGCTGGCTCAGGATAAAAAGTCACAACAAGAGCCGTTTCAAATCGACTTAAAGAAGGGTTCGTTGGTACAAGAGAGTGATCACTCATTAGAATATTTGATATATCGCAGGCTATACAAATAAGCACCTTGTTTTCGGGCATTATACAAAAAGACATACCACGATCTGTTCTATGATGAGTTAACAGTTCTATCCTGAAATCAAATTTATGGTGCCAGCTGGCATTTCGACATTGTTTTTTGGCTTCGTAAATCATTTGAACAACGCCCTGATGAAGAATTGATGATAATTCTTCTAAATACTGTATAACCCACCTATAACGGGGATCCTTCAGAGCATTAGAAAAGTTTAGCAGGGTCTGTTTAGCGTTACCGAAATCTGTAATTTCTTTTTCGCCAACATAGTATCTTAATCGTGGCAAATCCAGTTTCATATCGGTATTAAGCCTTTCTTCACTGTATGTGAGCCTCAGATCATCTTCTACTATGCTGTGTACTTTAGACATTTCAATATTCAAAATATGAGTGAAATTAGTTAAAAATTCTCTGTCGTAAGAATTCGCCACCTCAATAGCTTCATTGAACGGAAACACTACTATCTAACCTCAATTGCCGAATGGAATGGAGGCAGTTCTTGCATGGTACACAAGCCCAGCTCATCGTCGTACAATATACACCAGAATAATTTGACATTTCTGCAGTTTCTCAAAGTCTGCAAGGCAGGAAGGGATGGTGCTGATAAGAGGGTTAAATCTGTAGAAGGACAGTGATGGACCTCACTGAAAGTTGCCAAACCTTTACTGACAAAGAAAGGTATTAAGGATTCTAAAAAGATATACTGCAGCTCACCCTTAATGGTCTTTTTTTGATCAACTGATAAGTAAGCTGACCGGTTGGTAAAATAATAACCACCTTTCCCATTTACCGACTATTTCTCTGGTACGTGTCCCAAGGTTTTTTATGGTTCCCAGATTGCTATTTTATTGTAGAAGATTCAATACGCTGGTCTGCCTGGCAATTTTTGTTTTTATGTTCTCAGGCTCTCCCCCTGCCCTGGCACACCCGCATTCATGGGTCGATATGAAAACTCATATTGAAGGCAAAGAGGGTGTGATTACTGGTTTTCAAATGGAGTGGACTTTTGATGCCATGTCCTCAGCCTTTATGCTTGAGGGAGAGAAGAAGTCTCCACAGGAGCTACAGAAAGCTCTGGAAGAGCTTGTTGCGTCTGTAATGGAAAACATAAAGAAAGAGCACTATTTCACACATTTCCTTGATGGTGACAGAACTATCGGGCTCAGCACCGCCACTGATGCAAAATTCCATCGTAACCGCGCTCGACTGGTTTTGACTTTTAACCTGCCACTGTTAAAGCCTGAGCCTTTGAAAAAAGACTCACTGAAGTTACAAATTTTCGAGCCAACTCACTATACCGATATGAGCTGGCCTGCCAAAAGCAGCGTCAGCTTATCGGACGAATTAGCAAAACAGTGTGAACTTGAACTGGTTCCCCCCAATCCGACACCACAACAGATGAGTTATGCCCTTACACTGTCTGAAGATGCCGATCCGGATAACACCCTCGGACAAATATTTACCCAAAGCATTCGTTTTCATTGTTCCGTAGAGTCAGGTAAGGAGGTAAGGCCATGATACGAGACACTTATTCAAGCAGTGCCACTCCAACCGGGTTTCACCGGGTTGCTTTAACCAGTCTGATCGTTGTCATGGCTATGATCTGTTACCAATTGTGGCAGGCATGGCCCACATTAGTGTTAAAAAGTACCGAGTGGCAACGCATTGTAAATAACCAACTGGCTGATCTGCTCTATGATGCCAGGGAAAACCCACTGGTATCTGGCGGTTATCTGGCAGGATTCAGTTTTCTGTATGGCATTCTGCATGCACTGGGACCCGGGCACGGTAAAGTGATTGTGACCACCTATCTGGCAACACAGCCAGCCAAGGCAAAAACAAGCCTGATTCTTACCGCTGTTTCAGCCTTTTGTCAGGCGATGGTGGCTGTCGCATTGGTCAGTGTCCTGTTGTGGGGGCTAAGTGGCTCAACCCGGGACGTTAACCGACATGCACTGAGTTTTATGACGTTGAGCAGCTTTCTGATCAGTGTTCTGGGTGTAATGATCTGCTGGCGGGTATTCAGACAACTCTTTCAGAAAAAAGTCACCCGAAAAAAAGCATGCAGCAGTCACCATAAAGAACATGATCACTCATGTGGCTGTGGTCACCAGCATGTAGCATCTCCGGAAGCCGTTAACCAGGCTTCCTCATTGCGTGAATATATCAGTGTGATTATGAGTATCGGCTTGCGCCCCTGCACCGGAGCTATCATGGTGCTGTTCTTTGCGAACATGGTTGGGCTTTACTGGATGGGGGTAATCAGTGCTTTGTTGATGTCCATGGGAACGGCTATCACAACCTCGACTCTGGCACTGATGACACTGTCGGGCAAACAAATTGTCCGTCGTTACCTGTCATCAAAACATGCTCATCAACAACAACGCTGGCAATGGGCTGGATACAGCTTACAACTATTGGGAGGTACCCTGCTGATTTTGCTGGGATTACTGTTAATGAACTCTCAAAGCACAGGGTTATCACCGATGTTGACTATGTGATCCGGTTTTCCGGAAGAGATACTTTGAAAGCCTTCATTAAAGATCGGAGGGGGAAGAGCGAGGAGCTGCTTGCATTAAGTTGCTTCTCACATTTTTTCAGGCTCTGTATGTAGTGGAAGATAAAAGTGATGTGCCGTTTAGTTGCGCTTGATTATCTCTGTTTGCTCTTGTCATTTCCCGATCTTTTTTGTGACGCACTCTGAAGAAATGACCATTTCTTTAAGTACTCGTCCTCTTTGCCCTGGTTAATTACCACTTTTTATGAAAATCACATAGTATGTGCGATCCAGTGGAGATCTTAGACGTTTGTCTAAGTTATCCGGCCGTGATTCATGGAGGGAATGCGGCTAATAAAAAAAAGCCATGGTTGATACGCCAGGCGCATACTAAGAGCTGTTATGTTGGTTGAGCTGCCATGCTGGCTGACGTCTGCTTTTTTTGCGATATAAACGACTGCGGTATAAACGACATTAGTCATTCGATCACACCCCCTGATCATGTCTTTGATAATAACCAGGTGACCGATATGCGAATAGGGATCCCTGAAGAGATTCAGGATAATGAAAACCGGGTGGCGGCAACTCCCGACACCGTCAAGAAGTTAATCAAGCTCGGTTACGACATCGTTATTGAAAGCGGAGCTGGCAGTAAAGCCAGTTTTGACGATACGGCTTATACAGAAGCCGGCGCTGAACTGGCAGAGCGTAGCTCGGTTTGGGCTTCTGACATCGTTATGAAGGTGAATGCGCCAACGAACGATGAAATTGCCCTGCTGAAAGAGGGTGCTACCCTCGCCAGCTTTATCTGGCCCGGCCAGAACGAAGAGCTGATGAAACAGCTCAGCCAGCGCAACATCAATGTGTTGGCTCTGGACAGCGTACCCCGCCTGTCACGTTCCCAGTCTCTTGATGCCCTCAGCTCTATGGCTAACATTGGCGGCTATCGCGCTGTAGTTGAAGCCTCCCATCATTTTGGTCGTTTTTTTAATGGCCAGATTACCGCAGCCGGTAAAATTCCACCCGCAAAGGTTCTGGTCATTGGTGCCGGTGTTGCGGGGCTGGCGGCTCTGGGGGCTGCCGGTAGTATGGGAGCCATTGTTCGTGCCTTCGATACGCGCCCTGAGGTTAAGGAACAGGTTGAAAGCATGGGGGCAGAGTTCCTGGAGCTTGACCTTCCATTGAGCGAGGAAGAAGAGCAGGACTCTTCCGACGGTTATGCAAAGGAAATGAGTCAGGCATTTATTGATGCAGAAATGGCACTGTTTATGGAGCAGGCCAAAGACGTCGACATCATCATCACCACTGCCCTGATTCCCGGTCGCCCGGCACCAAAACTCATCACCGAAGACATGGTTAAAGCCATGAAACCCGGCAGTGTGGTGGTTGATCTGGCGGCACAAACCGGTGGCAACTGCGAATGCACTGAGAAAGACCAGGCCGTGGTAAAACACGGTGTTACGGTGATCGGCTTTACCGATATGCCAAGCCGTTTGCCAACTCAGTCTTCCCAGCTTTATGGTACTAATCTCGTCAACATGCTGAAGCTGATGACTCCGGAAAAAGACGGCAACCTTGTGATCGATTTCGATGATGAAGTGGTTCGTGGTCTGACGGTCATCAAGGAAGGCAACATCACCTGGCCACCTCCGCCAGTGAAAGTCAGTGCGGCACCCGCTGCTAAACCAGAACCGGCTAAAACACCGGAAGTGAAAGAAGAAAAAGCCAGCCGCCCATGGCTCAAACCGGCATTACTGGCGGTCGGTGTCGCTTTGTTTGCGTGGGTTGCTGATGCTGCTCCACACAATTTCCTTGAGAATGTGACGGTCTTTGTGTTGTCGTCGATTGTCGGCTATTACGTAATCTGGAATGTGACTGCAGCACTGCACACACCATTGATGAGTGTGACGAATGCCATCAGTGGCATCGTTGTTGTAGGGGCATTGGTACAGATGGGCAGTGACAGTCCGGTTGTACTGGCACTGTCGGGTATTGCGCTGGTGGTCGCCATGATCAATATCGTCGGCGGCTTTGCCGTTACCCAGCGTATGCTGAAAATGTTCATCAGGGACCAGTAAGGAGTCAGTGGAAATGTCCGAAGGATTACTTGTATCCGCTTATCTGGTAGCAGCCCTGCTGTTCGTTATGAGTCTTGCGGGTCTCAGCCGTCAGGAAAGCGCAAGAAGTGGCAGTCTCTATGGCATGGTGGGTATGGCCGTAGCCGTTCTGGCTACCCTGGCTCATGCTCATGTCACGGGTATTACCCTGGTGACTGTGCTGATGATTGCTGGTGCAGGCATTGGCTTGTACCTGGCGAAGAAAGTGGAAATGACCGAGATGCCTCAGCTGGTCGCCATCCTGAACGGTTTTGGTGGTCTGGCTGCGGTACTGATTGGTTTCTCCACGGCCATTGAAGGCATGAATGTTTCTGTTGTTGAAAGTCTGGTGCCTTCTTCTGAAGCGCTGATACACGACATTCAGGTCGCATTTGGCGTCATTATCGGTTCTATTACCTTCAGTGGTTCTGTGGTGGCCTGTCTGAAGCTGCATGGCAGAATTTCCAGCCGCCCTGCTTCTTTGCCGGGTGGTCACTGGAGCAACCTTGCCATTATCGGTTTTGCGGTACTGATGGCCGTGGTTTATGTACAGCAGAACAGTCTGCTGGCCCTGTTGCTGATGACTGCCTTTGCGCTTGTCTTTGGTATAACGCTGGTTATGGGGATTGGCGGTGCGGATATGCCTGTGGTGGTATCCATGCTGAATGCCTATTCTGGTATTGCTGCCGCAGCCACCGGTTTCATGCTGAATAATAACCTGTTGATTATTACCGGTGCCATGGTCGGTTCTTCCGGTGCGATTCTGTCTTACCTGATGTGTGCTGCTATGAATCGCTCATTTGTCTCTGTGATTCTGGGTGGTTTTGGTGCTGAAGAAGGAGCCATGGCCGAAGGTGGTGAGCAGGGGGAGCATACGGAAGTGAATGTGGAAGATGTGGCTGAAATGCTGAAAAACGCATCCAGCGTCATTATCACTCCCGGCTATGGTATGGCTGTGGCTCAGGCGCAACACCCTTTGCGTGAACTGGTTACTAAACTGCGTGACCAGAACGTTAACGTTCGTTTTGGCATTCACCCGGTTGCGGGACGTTTGCCAGGTCACATGAACGTACTGCTGGCAGAAGCGAAAGTGCCGTATGACATCGTGGAAGAAATGGATGAACTCAACGACGATTTCACCGATACCGATGTGGTACTGGTGATTGGTGCAAATGACACCGTTAACCCGGCTGCAGAGGAAGATCCGGGCAGCCCGATTGCCGGAATGCCGGTCTTGCGCGTCTGGGAAGCAGGTCAGGTCATTGTGTTTAAACGCTCTATGGCGACGGGCTATGCCGGTGTGCAGAATCCGCTGTTCTTCAGGGAAAACTCCAGTATGTTGTTTGGTGATGCCAACGACACGGTACAGGGTATTTTGAAGCAGTTCTGAGTCACTCATTATGACAGGAGCAGATGCCAGTCTGCTCCTTTTTTTCGCACATTCCCCAAAACTCCAGGTTTTTATCTATATTCATTGCGTGACGTTTTTTGCAGATTTTGTGGACTCCGGTCAGATTCATCCTGACCACCTCATCTGCTTTGTGGCAAAAAAGACAAAAGATAAATAGTATGTTTGGGGTTATTTCTGTGTTAGCGCATAGTCAGTGCGGAGCTTGTGGCTGCAGTAACAGGCAGAATAAAAAAAGTTATGAGCCGGTAAGCAAACACAAAATCATTTTGCTTTTTGTTTCATTAACTTTGCTTAGTTTCCAGATTAAGGCTGAAGTTACGCCGGGTTATCTATTATTCCATGGGCCGCTAATCAACAAACCCTTTCTCGAAGAGATAATTCCACCGGAAAAAAATATTCTTGATAGTAATGCTGGCTTTAATAAAAAAAGCAGAGGGGATATGAACTCCTACGATGTCATTCGTAACTTGCCTCCCCCTCCCTGGCAAACTGATTTTTATATATATCCGGTCACGCATGGCCAGGAGCAAACCGTTGATCAGGACAGCACACAGGATGACGACGCTACAGCTACAGTGGTCCAGGAAACAGAAGTCGGGGAAAATGCGCCGGAGGAAGGAGCCACCGCAGTTCTGGAAGAAGAAATATCGTCTGGTCAGTCACTGGCATTAAGCCTGATCGACTTCACACCACAAACTGCGGGTACATATATTGGCATTCTGATAAGCATGATCAGTTCCGGTGCGGAGTTTGCTGATTTGACCACGAGAGTAATAGTTGTTAATGGCGTTGTATATAATTTAGATCCTAGGATTTTTGCTTTTTTATTGTACTGGACGAGGTTTGCCTTGATTCTAAACCGGTACGGAAGAGAGGAGGCATTAAGATACCTTCAGGATTTTCGTGATCGCAGGCTTGGTGTTGAAAGTCCTTCCAGTGCGGCAGAAGAAAGAGTCTGGGTGGAGAGTTCCTACTTTACAGACTTGACTAACGGGGTATTGCCTGCTGGTCAGCCAATATTAGAGATGGCGTTTTTACCCAGACATTTCACGCAGGATTACCGGGAGTATTCGCCATGTTGGGATTGGTTCGCCAAATATCTCAACAGCCACACTGTAGAGGAATCCTTCGAAGAGCTGAGAAAGACCTATCAGGTTATAGCAGGCGCTGATGATAGCCGGCTGCGAAGAGAGTATGGTATGTATTTTACTCCTTCCCTTGAGTGGCTGAGGCCTGTTGTCCGGCAACTTAATAGCTGGGCAACAAGTCGGAATATAACCCTTTCCGGACTTGAGATTTTTTCTGGCAATGCCGCGTTATCGTTTTTTTTACAAAGTCTGGGAATCCCCATGCTGGCCACCACTATGCAGAAGGATACCCACTTTCAAGTCACCAGTAACCGTGTAAACGATAATTTGAACTTTCCTGTTACCATGGAAAGCGCCCAGTCTGCAGTAGTAAATCATCCCGAAGCCAACTTTCTGGTCATAAGCTGGCCAGATGAGAGGTTTGACCCGAGAGTGTTTGATGTAGTTGAGACAGAAGTCGTGGATTTTAATGGAACATGCTGGCGTCAGCCATCTTTCAAGCCGGGACACCCTTTTTGCGATGACAGAATGCTGCCAGAGCTTGATAAATTCTACCCTGTCCTGGCCGCCATCGTTCGTTGGCAACAAAGAGGGCCGATTTTATTTATTGGGTTGCTTAGTGATTCAGGGGATACCCATATGCCACTACTGTTTGATTATCTTGACCATTACTACGAGGCCACATCATTTGAAGAACATTACCAATCCTCAGTCTGGGGAAATGACTACCCGACGCTTTACCTGCCCAGACTCCCCCCTGATGGAGAAGGTTCAGGGCAGTGTTCGGAAGATGAAGTTGGTTTGGTGCTTATTTTTCAATACTTTTACAGACAACTACAAAGATTATTCTTTTTCGCACAACCCTAAAAATTCCCAGTGTTTATTGCTATGAAGGTATTTTGCCAGATCCTTGGGTAATGATTTTCTGGCATCTATCGCCATAAATTCTTCGGAGCCAGTGACACCAAGGATGGTTTGATAAAGAGCAATCGGCAGGTAGGTGCAGGTCACTCCCGAAAACAACCCTGCCTTACTTTTCTGTAATTCATCCGGGGGAAAGTTCCTGTGATTTTCGCATAGCTTCCTGGCATATTCCGCTGCTTTAGGCCCAAAATTTGGGCTACCTAAAAAAGCTGTCACGAGAGATGTGCGACTATATACACCGCGTATAGTCGTTGCCTCCCTTTTCGGGTTTGGCGTAACGACTTCACTATGGCCGAACCACAAATATCCTGTTGTAGCCACCCTGAAGCCGATATCTCTTACTTTTAGCCGGAAGACTGAGTAGGGAAGCTGGCGCGACCTTGGCATTGGTATCTTTTGGAATCCATAGGTACCGATGATATCGAACACTATAGGGATTCCTGCTCCCCCCTCATTCGTCGTGGCCACAACAGCTGCGTGGCTGTGTATCAACTCTCTTGTGGCATCACTGTTCACACCGTGCATGAGGAGGATATCGCCTGGTTCCAGGTCGAATTGACTGATGGGCATACCCAGTACCTGTTTAAACGCAGAGTTAAACGCAGAGTCATCATTGGGTGAGTGCTGTTAAGAAGTATATGACTAAACAGGCCGGACCATTGAAAAAGCGTAATTTTTCAGCTCAGCCAGACATTCATCAGGCTCGAACTGTTCCCCCTGTACCTGTAAACTCCCGTTTCCAACAATTTAAGATCAAAAGTGATTAATTGATTATGCCGTTCAAGCACGTAATCGGACTGGGCGTTGCCGGTAACTTTGCCGGTCATCTGGAGCAGGCGGGTGAGGCTGCAGATTTTGTGGCAGTAAAAACAGAAGAAGCGATAGCTCCTAAAGCTATTTTCCCGTTCTATGTACCGTCTGAAGAAGCTGGCTTTCTGGCTACTTACCCTCTGTGTAATAGTACAATTGTTCCGCCTAATGATGCGGACAACCTGCAGATTGAGCCTGAGGTTGCCCTGCTGTGCGATATTCATTACGACAAAGGCAAAGTAACAGCGCTGACACCGGTTAAGTTTGCAGCCTATAACGACTGTTCTATTCGTAAACCCAATGCTAAAAAAATCAGTGAAAAGAAAAACTGGGGACAGCAGACTAAGGGGGTTTCCGGCACCATGATTGAGCTGGACCATCTGGCGCAGGGTGGTGTTCTGGATCGTTTCCGTATTGCCAGTTTTCATAAGCGTGGTGACCGCGTTGCCCGTTATGGTGAAGACAGTCCGGTGGTGGGTTACAGCTACTTTCATGAGAAGCTGCTTAACTGGATTATCGATCGCATGAATAACCAGAAAGACGTCGGTCCGGCAGAAGATATTTCTGGTTACCTGGCTGATGCAGGTTATCCACATCAGGCGCTGATCAGCATTGGTGCGACCCGCTATACCGAATACGGTGAAACCAACTTCCTGCAATCTGGTGACACCAGCATTGTGGTGGTATACGACGGTGAGCAATATTCTCAGGATCAGATCACTGAAATGGCCCGGAATCAGACCTTTGCAGAAAAAGGTATTTCTACCCTGATTCAGGGCGTCGCGTAATTTTTATTGCGTACTGAAAGTGCCTGCTTTGGTGGCAGGCACTTTCAGAATTACCCTGGCATCATTTTTAATATCAAATTCCAGAACCCAGTCCTGATACCGATACTTTCACACTCATTTCTTTAAAAACCTTCTATTCTTCTATCTCTCAGTCAAACAAACAGCAAAGAGCCTTTACATTATATCTGATTGTAATTTTTAAACTTTCGTACTTATTAAAACTTTTTCAGGAACCCTCTATCAATAATGCCTGATTCAAAACTACACTCAGCTTCGTTTGCTCTGGCCTTGGTTTTAAGGTTTCATGAAAAAAATGTTGATATCAACTCTTTGCAACACGAACTGTCCGGAAAAGACTCGGATATTGAGATACATGATCTCGTGAGGATTTCCCGCCGCCTTGGTTTAAAGGCCAGAAAAGTCAATGTTAAACAACGCAGGTTACATAAATCTCCGGTGCCTTTTATCGCAAAGGGACGTAATAACGATTATTTTATCATTGCTGATATCAGCGCCGAAAAAAACGTTGCCATGGTGCAATTTTTTTGGGCAGGAGCCGTCCATATTACCCCTGAAAGAGCTCTGGGAACTGTGGAGCGGTGAAGCACTCTGGATGACCAGGCGCTTTGATTTAACCTATTCCATGAAACGTTTTGGTATCAGCTGGTTTCTTCCCGTTATTGTCAAATACCGTCGGGTCTTGGGTGAAGTCGTTCTGGCCTCATTCTTTTTACAGCTGTTTGCCCTGATCACACCCATTGGTTTTCAGGTGGTCATGGATACGGTTCTGGTTCATCAGGCGCTTTCCACCCTTAATGTTATAGTCATTGCCCTGCTGGTGATGTCGATGTTTGAAATTGCCCTGGGTACATTGCGACTGTACCTTTTTTCCCACACCAGTTGCAGGGTCGATGTGGAGCTGGGCAGTCGGCTTTTTGAGCATCTTTTGAAAATCCCTATCGCTTATTTCAGCTCCCGTCCGGTGGGGCAGGTGGTGGCCCGGGTTCGGGAGCTGGAAAATATCCGGGAATTTCTCACCAATAACGCCATGACTTTGATCCTGGATCTGTTTTTTACAGTGGTTCTGTTTGCGGTTATGTATTTTTACTCGCCAACCCTGACCTGGGTGGTTATTGGCTCGATTCCTTTTTACATCTTACTCTCGGTCCTTATCAGCCCCGGATTGCATAATCGTGCTAAAGAGCGTTTTGAGCGCAGTGCCATTAACCAGGCTTTTTTGACTGAAACCATCACGGGTATGGAAACCCTGAAGTCAACTGCGGTTGAACCCCGTATGCAGTCCCGCTGGGAGCGTTACCTGTCCAGTTATGCCAAAGCCACTTTCAGCAGCAGTGTTTTGGGTACAGTGGGCAGCCAGCTGGTACAGCTGATTAATAAAGTTGTTACGGTGGCACTGTTGTGGTTCGGGGCTAAAGAGGTGATTAGCGGAAACCTGACCATCGGTGAATTGATTGCGTTTAATATGTTGTCCGGCCAGGTGGCTCAGCCTATCTTAAGATTGTCCCAGTTGTGGCAGGAATTCCAGCAGTTCCGGATCTCTATCGCCCGCCTGGGTGATGTCCTTAATACGCCTCGGGAGCCGCAGCAGAGTCTTGATAAACCCCCCATGGCCGAGCTGCGTGGCGCGATTGAAATGGAACATGTTAATTTCAGCTACAGCAGTGAACTGCAGTACACGCTGACGGATATCAACCTTTATATCCCGGCGGGGCAGAGGATAGGCATTGTTGGCGAGTCAGGTTCAGGGAAGTCGACACTGGCAAAGCTACTGCTCCGACTTTATGTGCCTAACAGCGGCAAAGTCTTAATAGACGACAACGACATTTCATTGCTGGATCCGTCATGGCTGCGCCGACAACTCAGTGTTGTATTGCAGGAGAATACGTTATTTAACGGTACTATCCGTGAGAACATTGCTCATGCCGATCCGCTACTGCCTATGGAAGCGGTGACTGAAGCCGCCAGGCTGGCAGGAGCTCATGAATTTATTACCCGTCTCGCAAGGGGTTACGATACGGAACTCGGGGAACGGGGAATCGGCCTGTCGGGAGGACAACGGCAGCGCATTGCTATCGCCCGGGCCCTGATTAGCAACCCCCGTATTCTTATCTTTGATGAGGCAACATCGGCGCTGGATTATGAATCGGAATATATTCTGCAGCAAAATATGGATGCCATATCGGAGTCCAGAACCGTGATCACCATTGCACACCGGTTGTCGACCATAAGGCGTTGCGATCGAATAATAGTGATGCAAAACGGCAGAATTACAGAAGATGGCCCCCATTACGATTTAATAGAGCGTAATGGCTATTACGCAAAACTCTGGAATATTCAGTCAGGTAACCAGGACAATGGCTAAGTATTTAAAAAAGTGGTTATCTGTTTTTTCATCAAAAGAAGAAAATGATTTTTTGCCTGCGTCTGTGGAGATTCTGGAGACTCCGGCATCCCCCCTTAAACATGTACTGACCGTAGGTATCTGCATGCTATTTGTGATCGCTTTTCTGTGGTCATGGTTTGGTAAAATCGATGTTATCGTCGAAGCGGAGGGCCGAATAATTCCGGACGGATATTCAAAAAAAATAAGCCCGATTCAGGTAGCCCGGGTTGAGAAAGTGTATGTAAAAGAAGGTTCCATTGTTCAAAAAGGCGATACCCTGATTGAACTGATGCCCAACCCGTCTGATATGGAAGCCAATACCCAGCAGCCGACCCAGGATATCATCAGTGCGACCTTATCCGTTTTAAGGCAAGAAACCCTGTTAGCCATCATGAACAATCCTGAGCGACTGGCACTCCCTGTTTCTATAGATCTGAATCAGGAAGCGGTGAAAAAGGGCATTTCTTTTTCTTCTGCTCCTTCGCCGCAACGATGGGCGGCAGAAAACAGCGCATTAAAAAGCGAGCTGGAAGCGTTCCTGTCATCGGATCTGGCCATGGATAAAAACATTGAAGAACTGGCCTCTACCCTGGTAGCCGATAATGAAGAGCTGACCCGGTTAAAACTGCTCAGCCCTATCCACGACAAACTGGCGGCATCCAGCAAAGCATTGTACGACAAAAAGATGATGTCAGAAGTTGACTGGTTGATACGCAGGGAAAAGCAAATTGATACTGCTCAACAACTGAAGGTCATGACGCAGCGTCATAAAGAGCACCAGGCGCGGTACCAGTCGTTGCTGGCCGATAAGCAGCAAAAACGCCAGGCTTTTATATCTCAGCACCTCAGGGAATATCTGGGATCTATCCAGCAAATTGATCACGCATCCCTGATCGTATCAAAAGCACAACAAAGAGAAAAAAACCAGATTTTAACGGCACCCATTGACGGGATCGTGCAACAAATCCAGATCCATTCAACCGGGGATGTTGTACAACCGGGCCAGCCGGTTATGGTCATTGTACCGCTCAATTCCAAACTGATCGTTGAAGCGATGGTGCAAAATAAAGACATTCGCTGGATAGAGCCGCAACAGAAAGTCCAGATAAAACTGGAAAGCTTTCCTTACACTCGTTACGGTTATCTGGATGGCATTGTTGACCAGATATCAGGGGATGCTATTAATGATGAACAGAAAGGCTGGTTTTACCAAGTTTATATCAACCTGGATCGGGACTGGTTTCAAATAGAACATAAAAAAATAAAAGTACAGCCGGGCATGACATTGACGGCTGATGTTATCGTTAGCTATCGACGCTTACTGGAATATTTCCTCTCCCCCCTGTTGCGCTACCAGAAAGAGGTCTTTCGGGAAACCATGTAGTTCACGGCCTTATGACCGGGTTAAAAACGAATCTGTTATTTATACGTTAATCGTTGTTCATTTGGTTTTATGGTGTACCTTAAACTATTCTCATATGTCGAGTGAGGTAGCCAACCTGAAGCTGTTGTTCATCTAAATCCCACCGAGTAAGTTATATGCCAAGCGATAATAGAAAGCGCAAGGGTGATTCTTCTGACGGCTCTGATCAGAACGGAAATAAAAAAGCAAAACCCAGTCAAGCACCCGATCGGCCAGAATTAACGAACCCATCTGCTGAAGATGCAACGAACAAAAAAGCGGTTGAACAGCCCAAGGGGCACTTTGTCGATAATTTCCAGGTCAGGTCTGACCTGACCTTGGAAGAACTGCTTGATGATAAGCCATCATCTTCGTCTTCATCATCTTCGTCTTCATCATCTTCGTCTTCATCATCTTCGTCTTCGTCTTCGTCTTCTGCGTCTTCACCCTCGTTATCCTTATCTGCAGACCTGGACGGCATACCATTGGGTCAGGCATCAAGACTAAATATAGAAACCATGGATCTTAAGTTCTATATCTATGATTATTGGAAAGGGAAAGAAGATCATAAAAAAGTTAGGGCCTATATAGAAAAAAATGCGCCTCCTGAGTACAAGCTTGGTCTTTTAGCTATAGCCGTTGATGATTATTTTGATCTTGATGAAATAACCTATGACTTTTTGCCGAGAGTGAGTGCAGGGGATCGACCAGGTACATCAGGTACATCAGGTACATCAGGCACATCAGGCACATCAGGCACAAACAATATAATGCCTGATAACACTCGAGCCCCTGTTTATATAGATATTACTGATGACGGTAAAGTAGAGATCATTGGCCTTACTAATACAGGATCTCAAACCGAGGATGTGCTATCGCAATCAAAAGGCGGAGGCAAATCAAAAGGGAGAAGTAAATCAAAATCCCAAGCTGAATCCAGTACTCAGGTCAGACCTTTGCTTCAATCAGCCCCACAACCAGTGGCTCAACCGGCAGATCAACCAGCCCCTCAATCAGTGGCTCAACCGGCAGATCAACCAGCCCCTCAATCAGTGGCTCAACCGGCAGATCAACCAGCCCCTCAATCAATGGCTCAACCGGCAGATCAACCAGCCCCTCAATCAGTGGCTCAACCGGCAGATCAACCAGCCCCTCAATCAGTGGCTCAACCGGCAGATCAACCAGCCCCTCAATCAGTGGCTCAACCGGCAGATCAACCAGCCCCTCAATCAGTGGCTCAACCGGCAGATCAACCAGCCCCTCAACCAGTGGTTCAACCGGCAGATCAACCAGCCCCTCAACCTGTGGTTCAACCGGCAGATCAGCCAGCCCCTCAAACGAATAATCAGAACACGGATGACAGCTTGGGGCTGGATGCTTTTTTTCAAAATTGTCGTCAGCAATTAAGCGACGACCTTGGGCTGCCTATTGAGATGTTTAACGCTCCCCTGTCTCCAGACTGCGATAGCAGTAAAAAAAGACGTAAACGTCGATCAAGCTGTAGTCTTAAAGACCGACAAACGAGAGAAGAAATCACCCGGTTTGTCAATGACGTTGAAAAACAAAGCAGAAGTTTCAGAACCAAAATAATACTGTCTGATACTAAGGGAAAAAAGGTAGACATCGCTTTATACGCTTCAAAACCTGGAACGATATTGGCTGAAATACAAAAACAGATTAGTCATTTTCGAAGAAAGAAAGCTGATTTAGTTTTCGATCAACGGGATATCCGGGGTTTCCATAGTATTGTTGTTTTCGATAAGACATCATTAAGTAAGGTGTTGAGTCAGGCAGACAATAAACCTGATACTGAAGTTTTATATTTTGACGCTGAAAGTAACCTTTTATTATCAAAGAATGATGAAGTCATAACACGGGTTCCCGGAGGGGAATACAACAGCCTTTCGTTTATAGGGGCGGAAGGTGACTTGACAAAAGTAGATCCATCCACCGCGACGGGCAAGAGTAAACCAAGCTTACTAGAAGCTTTTATCAATAAGTTCTGCCATAAAAACAGCATCGGAAGTGTCCTGATTCAGCCCACGGACAACACCTCTAAAAGCCTTAAGGCATTGATGCAGAGGTTTGAAGGCATCCGCCATAATACGCTCAATTTTATTGGCAGCATCCGTGTCAGGTCAGCCAGGGGTATCGGTTCAGAATGCCGGCTTTTCCCCGGTGAAACCAACGCATTGCAACAACCCCGGGTATTACCGGGTACAGTCGGTTCAAAAGTAATCAGCGCCGACGCAGTCGCCAGTATAATGAAAAAAAGCAGTCTGCCTGCCAGTGCCTTTAATCCCCCGACTCGTCCGACCGGGGACAACGATCCCGATCTTAACAGAATCTCAGATTTCAGGGCCGAGTTCACCCAGCGCACCCTGGAATTCAATGAAGCCTTCGATACGCTTAAAGCCGCGCACAACCTGCCGGACGATACCCTGCCTAAGTTCGACACACTTGAGAGAAGCGGTGATGGCTGGCGCATGGATTTTATCCGGCCGGACACTGACGTTAAACAGTCCATCACCTTTGATTCCGGTGCCTTTGACCGGTTCAATAGATTCATTCAACGCACCCAGAACAACGGCATTAAGCGATCCGGCCAGGGCAGGTCCAGGGCTTTGGGCGCTATGGAGAATTCACAGTCCCTGGCTGATTTTGGCAGTATGGTCAGCGACCTGGTCAGGGGGGGGCAACTGTCCAAGAAATCCCGTCCAGCCGGTATGACGGACTCGCAGTATAAAATCTACCTGGGTCAGCAATACCTTGGTTATATCGGGATGTCCTTGCAGACCGTCGAAGTGGTGGACCTGGGCATCTCTGGCATAAAAATAATAGCGCCGGGCATTAAAAGTCTGGAATTACCCAAAATCAAGCTACCCAAATCGGTCGATAAGCTTGGACAACTGACGCTCCCGTCTTCCATCAAGAAGTTCTCCAAAATGGCCAGCAAGGCTGGCCGGTATGCGCCCGGCATAGGGACCGGTTTTTCGTTTGCCAACCTGGGCCTGACGATGGCTGCGTACGGCGAGGAAGAAGATGCTGATGTCCGGGAGCTGATGAAGTCCAAAATAGCCTTTGATACAGCGGATGCGTATATATCGCTTATTTCAGAACTTGCCGGTCCCGCTGGCATCTTGATCGACCGCATTATGGATTTTGCCCGGGATCTTTTTGAATCCTGGTATGAAGACGAATATAAAGACCTGTATTTTGAGAGGCTGCTGGACGTCTCAAAAGAACTGGCCAAAAACTTCAATAACCTGCACAAAAACCTTAACCCTGACGACTTTATGTACGATGGCATGTTCCTCAATTTCCTGATGAGCACGCCGGACAAAAAGTTGCTGCCCATTAACATTAAGGATATCGATCTTGCCCAGGGAAAGCTGCGTTACGGCGGCGTTTATGCCGATGAGCAGACGCATGATGCGGGCAAAAAGGACAACTGGGACACCTGCCCCACGCTAAGTTACACCAACCAGGGTGAGTGGTACACGGAAGAGTGCGCCGATGATATCAACGAGATCAAGTACGGCGAACCGTTTGATCTCGTCGGCAATGCACTGAAGACCCTGTGCAAAACGGAAAGCCGGCTTGCACGGTTTAAGTGCGCAGACGGGGTATACAAAAAAATCAATTTTCTCAAGCACTACAACACGATCCTCATGCCCGCAGCCACCGACTGGAAGCTCAAGCCGGAATATTCGGCCTATGACAGGCGCAAGCCATCAACTGAAACACTCTATCAGGATTCCCCCGGCGCGACCTTGCTGGACGCCGTCGATGATGAGTACTTCAAGCGGCACTACGAAGCAAAAATCATCGATTTTAAATCCGTTAAAACAATGGCTTTTAAAAGCTCGACAAAAGAAATTTACAAGCATGTGGGCCAGGTACTGACCAACATTACGGATATCAGCAATCTCGAAACGACCAGTACGCTGCGTATGGGGGATAATGATTACAAAGTCATTTTCCATAGCATCAATGATGAAGCCAGCAAACTCCTGACCTATGATATTCACGCCCTCGCCAGTGCCAGACAAAAAAAATACACGATGGTCTCCGATGCGGCACACACGATCAACTTACACCCTGCCGAAAGAAACGACTCTGTATGGATGCTTTCCTACACAGGGAAAACCCCTTACACCTGTATTGCCGAGAATGACAGCGACGTTAACAATTGCAGTCTCCAGCTGGGGGGAGCCGGACCCCGGGATCCGGCTTATGTCCGGAAAGTTGTG
Organism: Endozoicomonas sp. NE40; assembly: GCF_040549045.1. Taxonomy (NCBI): domain Bacteria; kingdom Pseudomonadati; phylum Pseudomonadota; class Gammaproteobacteria; order Oceanospirillales; family Endozoicomonadaceae; genus Endozoicomonas; species Endozoicomonas lisbonensis. The sequence goes on from NZ_JBEWTB010000002.1 coordinate 2,777,502, forward strand.
CTGGGTGAGGCAACATTTAATTTCAGGGCTTCCAACACCGGTCATTTTACCCACAAGGTCATGGCCTCGGACAAAAATGCCCTGTTTGAGTTTTTACCGGACGGCGGCAAGCAAATTCACCTCCTCCGGTTTGACGGTGATATCAGTGAAACCAGTCGGAGGGTTGCCCGGTTCAAAAAGCTCAGCGCCCGCTATTCGTTCCCGTCACGCTTTACCCACGTTGCGGTGACAGGATGTACCAATGCCCGGAAGCATAACTACAACTGCCACCCTCTTCCTACGGAGGGGACACCAGCACAGTTGCGTCGGGCTGACAGGCTGATGGTCTGGTTTGACAAGGAGAAACAGACTGAGCTGAAGCTGGTTGTACCTGGAGACCAGATCGAGCCCATCCAGGGTGATCTTGAAACGGGTTACTATTTTTACAACAGAAGGGACGGCCGGGTTTTCTTCAAGAAAGCCGGGTTCCTGATTCGGGACCAGGTTGAGTTCAGACCCTTTAATTACGACAGGGAAGGCTCCCGTTTCGGCAGTGTAACGGATGTAAAAAGAACGGATGTTCCCAATAAACTGGTGGTCTACAGGTATCCCATTCACTACCAGTTAACAGCGGATGATTTCGGAAACATTACGCCCAAAGAGATTGCCGTAGAGACCAGTGACGTTAATATCCAGAGCAGTCTTGGCGATGTGTTTTATAACAAGGGGCTTGTTCCACTGCGGATAGTGAATGATCGCTTCAACAAGAGAAACCTTCTTCGTACCGGTTTTTTTGACCCGAAAACAAAGCGGTATATTGCGTACCGGGTCAGCCTGCTTGATGGTGGCAGCAAAACAGCGACCTCCGGGAACGCCCTGGTGATTGACGACGGTGTACGGAGTCGCCTGAACGACGAACACCTGCCGGTGCATAAAGTCGTACAGGGGCAGACAACCCACTACATTATGTTCAGTAAACACTCGGGCCAGCTGTTTTACCTGACCGCAGAGCCCGGGGGAGAAGCCGAAGCCGAAGCAGAAGTACAAAAGACCTTTCACAGGATCGATTCCGGTTTTAAAGTGATTCGCCCTGTCAGCGTGGGACAGACGGTATCTGAAGTCATTCGTCAGCCAGCCTTTGTTAAAGTGCAGGGGTTCAGGGACAGTGTACTGGCCGAAACCGTTAGCGGTGACCAGTTACGCATACCAGACAGTGCATGGAGTGATAACCGCCTGGTGAAAAGTGGCCTGTCGTTGGAGGCCCAGCCCTTTGAGAACTGGCAGGTCAAAAAGACCGGACAGACCTTCCCGAAATCCAGCGATACCCTGAGCGTGCATACGTTTAAAACCAGCTCCGGCATCATGCTCGAGGGACTGGAGTTCGGGGCAATAGTCAACAGAGCCTATGCCGCAGTTTTCAACAGCGAAACGCCGTCTGACTGGACGGATACCACGGCACAGTCGTTTGTTACCTCCCTGAAAACCTTAATAAAAGACAGGATTCGTACGATACAGGCGAAATATCCGGCCACGGCAAACCGGGTTCGGCTCTCCATAAAAACAGAACTGAACAGCAGCGCGCTGCTGTCGTTTATGAAGCAGCAGGATTTCTGGTACCTGCCCTCTGACAACGCCCTGTTAACCGCAGATTCTCGGGACCATTTCAGGATTGCCGGTAACGATGGCGAGAAACTGGTAGTGGCATCGGACAACCAGCGTGCGTTTTCCAGTGTGTTTTACCCCAGGCCTGAACGTTCTGAAGACGGGCACCCCTTCTGTGGCAGTCAGGCGCTGAACGTGATAAGCGGTTTCCCAACGGAATTTTCAAGCCTGATATCCGTTCCCTGTCAGCTCCCGATGTTCAAAGGTATCCCCCAGAGCGCCCAGTTCCAGTGGGACCGGGACAGCGGGTCGTGGAATATTGAGGCCGATGGACAGAGCTTTAAAGCCCGGGGGAAACAACTGCAGTTAACAGCGGTTGACTTCAGGAAGGCCAAGAGTGACATCATTGGTACCAGGCCGCAATTTAAGGATATGTCCCTGGCGTTTTTCACCCGGGAGTACTGGAAATGTGTTATGGATAACCTGTCAGAGAGACAGTTACTGGGGAAGCTGTACACGACCGACGTTGTTTCGTTAAACCTGCAGACAAAGTACACTCCGGACAGTAAGGTCAGGACAGGCTGGATTAATTATCAAACGAACAAATTTTACCTCGGCCTTCCCGATGAAGACCACGAAACACAGCAGCTGGTTGGGGGGAATAGCAACTGGGTACCGTTTTACATGGTCAACCAGGGCGTCGTCTATAACACGAAAACTAAAACGCTGACGTCCACTAACGGAGATGAGAGGCGTCCTCTGTCCACGGGGCCTTTTGACAGGGTCGAGATGGTCAACAAGGTGCTCATGCTAGTGGGGACCGCCAACAGGGACCAATTTAACCTGGATGGTCTGCACCTTGATACTTTTTTCCGTGGTCCCCGGACGTCCCTTGTGGGTGAAAAGGGTGAATCCCCGGGAGTTATCGGTGTACCTCGAGGGCAATGGCGGGGCAGACCATTTTGACCTGAGAAAAAATGACCTGGCGTTTTTTTCCGGTATCGCGATACATCCGGGACTGCCGGAGGGGGACGACAGACGGGCCAGCAAGATCCGGATAAGACAGCCATCTTACCGGTTTGTTGCGTACCGTGACCCACAGGAGCCTCAGGACCTGGTTCTGTTTGATCGTTTTGCCCCCCGAAACGCCAGCATCCGGATAAAGCGGGCCTGGTCAACACTGCACGACCAGTCCCTGCGACCCACCCGGGTCCAGTTCCAGGACATCAGTTTGCCTCTGGCGGAATTAACACAACAGGTGACGGACAACGGGGGTAAGATTATTTTCCCCCTTGTTATTGCCAGGGAGACCGACCTTCACCCCCACCACAGAATCCCCGCCACCCCGGAAAACCCGTTGTTTGTCCAGCTCAGTGAAGGGTACCGGTTGCTGCCCGTACAGGACCGGCAGGGTGTTACCCATATTTTTTACGGCACCGGTGACAACTCCGGAGAAAAAACCAGGGTGCTGGTTAACAACCAGTCGTTTGCCCCGGGCAGTGTATACCACTGCACCTCCGGACAGTCAGGCTGCCGGAAGGTGTTGCCCCGCTTAATAAAGGTGTCAGGCACGTTCCAGAAGAAAACGGCGACAGGCAACCGGCTGGACAACGTCATCTATATCGATTCACAGTCAAGCCCGAAATTCGAACTGACCCGGGTACAGGGTCGTGGTGGAGATGACCTTATCATCGCGGCAAGCCGGGAGAGGGGGAACGATAAAGCGTCCCGGCTACGGGAGCCTGTCGCGGACAATAATGAGTGTGATAACCGGGTCGTGTTCCTCAAGATGGGGGAGGGCTCTTTTTCCAGGCCGGTGTCCGGGCTGCCGCTTATCCTGGACGGGGGAAAAGGCGACGATGTGTACATCCCCGGGGAGTTCCGTGATGTTTCGGTGGTGGACAACCAGGGCAGTCACTTTGTTTTCCTGCTGCCAGGTTCAACCGCCAACCTCAGGGGGCTGTCCGGAAGAAAAAGTACCACCCTGCTCCTGCCGGAGCTGGCGCCTGACCAGGTGACCTTTTCCCTGTGTAACAAGTCCACGGGAGAAACCGTCACCCCTGAAAATAAAGCCGATATCAGGCCATGCGTCGTGCAGGTGATCAATAAAACGTCCGGGGAGACAATGGCGCTGGTGAACCCTTCGGTATTGAAGAGTCTTTATTTTAAAGGGGGCAAGGTCAGCCACCATCCCCTTGACCATATCCTCGAGAATAACAGGGAACTGGAAGAGAGTGACAACACCAGCGGCGCACTGGCCTTCCTGAATAAAGTCATCCGTAGGAGCAGGAACCTGGTCAGTTATTTCAAAAGGGACAGCGCGCAGAATGACAGCAATCCGATGATCGCGTTGGAACGCCTTGTTAATGGGAATATGGCCCGGGATCACCAAAGACTGGTTCAAAGCATGAGTGCGCTGGGAGGCGATCCGGGTGGTGTAAGCCTGTCGTATACCCCCCGGGCTAACCAGGGCACAGCACAGAACCTGACTTCACCCTCGCCGCTGGCGCATACGATGGTGGGGCTGGGGGTAGGGTAATCGTTACCCGACCGCTTAACCCGTTGGATTAAGGAGCTGTGTCCAGGTTGCGGTTAAACCGGTGTCGAACACTTATGGCTCCTTTTTGACAGCAGGGAAATGAGCTTCCAAAAGCTTGTACACAATTCCTTTATATCGCCATCATCTTCAGTGCTTCAATTTCATCCGCCCAGATCGTGTCATCAATGGTTTCCAGAACCATGGGGACACGGTCAAAGCGAGCATCCTGCATAATATACTGGAACACATCCCAGCCGATTTCACCCTGCCCCAGGCTGTGATGGCGGTCCTTACGGGAGTTCATTTCGGTTTTGGAATCATTCAGGTGCATCCCTTTCAGATATTGGAAGCCTACTATTTTCTCAAATTCAGCAAAGGTGGCTTCACAGGCGTCAGGTGTCCTCAGATCATAACCTGCGGAAAAAGTGTGACAGGTATCCAGACAAACACCTATACGGCTTTTGTCTTCCACCTGGTCAATAATCTCTGCCAGTTCTTCAAAACGCCAGCCAAGGTTGCTGCCCTGCCCGGCAGTATTTTCGATAACGGCTATTACACCTTCTGTCTGATCCAGCGCAAGGTTGATGGACTCAGCGATACGGCTAAGACAGGCTGGAATCTCAATTTTTCGTAAATGGCTGCCCGGGTGAAAATTCAGCCTGTCCAGCCCCAGCTGCATGCACCGGTGCATTTCATCAACGAAGGCTTCTCTGGATTTTTGCAAACCTTCTTGTTCAGGATGACCAAGGTTTATAAGATAGCTATCGTGTGGAAGGATCTGCTCAGGCTTGTAACCGTATTCCTCACAGCGTTCTTTGAACAGTTCAATGTTTTTGTCAGTCAGTGGTTTGGCTTTCCACTGACGTTGATTTTTTGTGAAGAGAGCAAACGCAGTGGCTCCGAGTTTGTGGGCGTTGACCGGGGCATTTTCGACCCCGCCTGCAGCGCTGACATGGGCGCCGATATACTTCATAAACAATCCTTTATAGGTTGATCTGGGTCAAAAAACGTACAGAGGTAATCATAAGAAAATCGTAAATACGATCAATTTTCAGCTCATGATAATAAGGCGATATTAGTGAAAAAAATATTATCCGCATTTTGCTTGATGTTAGCTATGCCTCTGTCAGTGATGGCGGCCAGTTTCTCAGAAGGTACGCACTACAACGTACTGTCCGGTTTCCAGAAGTCAGAAAAGCCAGAGGTTCGTGAAGCCTTTTCTGTTTATTGTCCAGCCTGCTACCAGTGGGATCAGGGTGTTGTGGGTGATCTGGAAAAGCGCCTTGAGTCAAAGGACATTCCTTTCAATCAGTCACACGTTGCCTTTATGGGTAATTACGCTGACAAAATCAGTCAGGCACTGGCGATTACCAAAGGTACTGAGAAATACACGCCTGTGAAGAACGCGATTTTTAAAGCGCTGCAGGAAGACCGTATTGGTGACTGGAAAAATGACGATGACTTTTTCAAGGTGCTGGCTGAGGCTGGCCTGAGCAAACGCGAATGGACGTTTGGTGTGAACGATCCGGTGGTTCGTGAACGTATGAAACGCTGGTCGCATCTGGAAGGCAGTGTACGCAGTGTGCCAAGTTTTATCGTCAATAATAAGTACATTATCAATCTCAGCAGTATCAAATCGTTTGATGAGTTTTACGGTCTGATTGACTACTTGTTGCAAAAATAAGTTACTGGAAAAATAAGTTGTTGGAAAAAGAACGAGCTGCTGGAAAAGTGATGAAAGGTTATAACCATGGCGAATGCAGACGTGCCGGATAGCGCCCGGAAAGGCCCTGTGAAAAAGGTATGGCATGAGTTCCGGGCTCAGCCGCTGGCTACTGTCAGGGCGTGGCAGAACTACCGGCTAACCTGGAGCATTATGCTGGGGTCGGCGGTTTTTCTGGAAGTTTGCGCCCTGTATTTTCAGCACGGGATGGACATGCACCCCTGTGAAATGTGTGTTTATCAACGGCTTGCTGTGCTGATTCTCGGGCTTGCTGCCATGGTTATGCTGGTGGCTCCACGAAACAGGGTTGTCAGAGGGGCGGGTTACGCTCTTTGGATCAGCGGAGCGGTTTATGGGTTACAGTACGCACTTGAACAGATCAAAAATTATGCGGACTTTAATCCGTTCTTCAGTTCATGTAACGCCTTTCCTGTATTTCCTTTTGGGCTGCCCCTGCATGAGTGGTGGCCCGGGATGTTCTTCCCGACAGGCATGTGTGGTGAAGACAGCTGGACTTTCCTGAGCCTGAATATGGCGAACTGGATGACTATTATTTTTGGTATCTATATTCTGGCATTTGCTGTCTGTGTACTCAGTGTGGTTGCTGGTAAGCTGACAGATAAGTAATTTTGCCGTTGGGACAAGCGCTATGCCTTGTCCCAACTTACGATGTTTAAATATACGACGATAGCCATTCTGTATATTTTTCCCGGGTCTCATTTAGCTCATTAGGAAGATGGTGTCGTGCATCTTTCAGCATCAGAACTTCCGGGTCAGTAAACAGCTGTCTCAGTTTTGCGATATTGTATTTCGCATCAACGGTCCGGTCACAGGTACCCTGTATAACCAGAGGTTTGTACGGGCTTTTCTGACGATAACGTTCAATCTTCCGAATCCAGCGATCCATGGCGGATACCCACTGTGTGGGTAACACCTTCGGGGCAAGAGGGTCGTTGTGTGCCTTTTTCAGAAAGTCCGGGTCACGGGAATTATCGGTAAACGTTCGTGGCAACTGTTTGATAAACGGTCTGGCAAGATAGAGCTGAAACCGGCTGAGAGACCACATCCACGGTCGCACCAGAGGGGCCGAGAAAATCACTTTATCCAGTTCGGGCTGTTCACCGGTCAACTGCTCATGGGTCAGAAGATAGTCTGTCAGGATGGCGCAGCCTGTACTTTGTCCATAACCATGCCAGGGTCTGGCTAATCTGTCAGTGCTGGCTTTCATAATATCAGTCAGTATCTGCGTATAAACTGAAAAGTCCGCAATCGTGGCAGGCTCACCGCTCGATAGTCCGTGACCGGGCAGGTCAAAAGCCAGTACGTTGTAACCCTGCTGCAGTAAAAACGTCAGGATATGACCAAACAGCCCCACATGATCGTAGTAACCGTGCAGAACAAAAAACGTTCCTTTGGCGCCGTCCTGCTCGAAGAGATGGCTGGCAATCCGGTAGTTGCCGCTATCAATAACACCAAACCGGTGTTGTACGCCTGTCAGCTGATTCTCAAGGTCGATGCCGTAGTAAGCGAAATACTCTTGCTCAATAGCGGTACACTCCGGCACCTTTCTGACCTGCTCTTTACTGAAAAGAGGCTTCGGCTCCTGTTGTAAAGAGCGTTTTAATGTGTCGAAGTCCATCAGGCCTTTTCCAGATCATCCAGGCGTACTTTCATACGTTGTTTTTTAACAACGGTTTTTTGGGTTGAGCCGTCACTCAGGCGTTGTTCCTGAATATGGCTGATCAGAATCTCACCACGAAAAGAACCCAGATTTTTTTCAAAGGTCATTTCCAGGTGCTTGAACAGCGGATGGTTCATGACCACCTTGTCGCCAGGCTCCAGGGCATCAGGTTTTATACCATCCGCTTTGTTGTTAAGGACTTTGACGATTTTTCGAATCTCATCAATAATCTCGTCACCGTTGGGTATGGGTTTGGGCAATAAATCAGACTTCGCTTTTTCTTCTTCTTTTTTGGACATTCGTCCAGAGCTGACCAGATGGCGAGTGATTCGGTTGAAATGCACCATTTCATGAACGCCGCGACAGGAGCGAATGGTGTGAAATTTTCCCAGATCTTTTTCCAGATCCAGCAGCAGAAACAGATAGCCGGGAAACAGAATTTCTTCCTTAACCGTTCCTTTGCTTTTCTGCCTGAACACAGGGCAATAGGTGTCAAAACCGAGGTTGTTCAGATTTTCCGTGGCTCTCAGTTCCTGACGGACCTTGCTCTTGAGCAGGTACCAGCCTTCTTCTAACAAGCACTCTCTATTAGACATTAAAATTCCCTGAATGCTTTAGGTTTTCATAAAATTGCATGTCCAGCCGCAGGGCAGAACTGAAGGTCATTATAAAGATCCTTGGAGAAATGTGGACACTTTTATCTCGGGATCGAGTGTGTCCGGATTGAGGTATAATAGTTGAAAAATGTAAGTTAGCGGTTACATATTGTAAACGGCGATGCTAGCGTACCATCATTTTTTATTTTTTGTCAGTGCAATCGAATAATTCACAAAGGGCATTGAAAAATGAGATGGGAAGGGCGAAGTAAGAGAGGTATAAGAGCTGGGCTGACGCCCGGAGAACCCGGGCGTCAGCAGGGCTAAGTGCTATAAGAAAGCTATATAGCCCGTTGGACAGAGAGCTTATTTGGAAGCTTCTTCCAGCATAGCAACAGCAGGCAGTTTCTTGCCTTCTACGAACTCCAGGAACGCACCACCACCAGTAGAGATGTAGGATACCTTGTCCTTGATGCCGTACTTGTCGATTGCAGCCAGAGTGTCACCACCGCCAGCGATGGAGAACGCTTCAGATTCAGCGATCGCCAGAGACATGGAACGTGTGCCTTCGCCGAACTGGTCGAATTCGAATACGCCTACCGGGCCGTTCCACAGAATAGTTTTGGAAGACTTCAGTACTTCGTTGAACAGCTTCTGGGTTTCCGGACCAACGTCGAAGATCATGTCGTCGTCTTCTACTTCGGAAACCAGTTTAACCACCGCAGGCTCGTTCTCGTCGAACTTCTTGCCGCAGATCACGTCAACAGGCATTGGCACGTCAACCTTTTCCATCAGCGCCCTGGCGTTAGGGATCAGGTCTGCTTCGTACAGGGACTTACCAACGTTGTGACCAGCAGCGGCCAGGAAGGTGTTGGCGATACCGCCACCAACGATCAGCTGGTCGCAGATGTCAGACAGGGACTCCAGAACGGTCAGCTTGGTAGACACCTTGGAGCCACCTACGATGGCGCACATTGGACGCTCAGGCTTACCCAGAGCTTTGCCCAGCGCGTCCAGTTCACCCGCCAGCAGAGGACCTGCACACGCAACGTCAGCGAATTTGCCAACACCGTGAGTGGAAGCCTGGGCGCGGTGTGCAGTACCGAATGCGTCCATTACGTAAACGTCACACAGAGCGGCCATTTTTTTGGACAGTGCTTCGTCGTCTTTCTTTTCGCCTTTGTTGAAGCGAACGTTTTCCAGAATAACCAGCTCGCCTTCAGCCACTTCAAAGCCGCCTTCAACCCAGTCTTTGATCAGACGAACTTCTTTACCCAGCAGGTTGCCGATGTAGTCCGCTACTGGCTTCAGAGAGAACTGCTCATCGTATTCGCCTTCAGTTGGACGACCCAGGTGGGAAGTCGCCATCACTTTAGCGCCAGCTTCCAGAGCCATTTTGATGGTTGGCAGGGAAGCCAGGATGCGGGCATCGCTGGTGACCTTGCCGTCTTTTACTGGAACGTTCAGGTCTTCACGGATCAGGACGCGTTTACCGGCCAGATCCAGGTCAGTCATTTTCAATACGTTCATGAGGTCTCTCTCTCAATGACGAGTCAGACAAAGTGGCAGGTTTGTGGCTCAACAGGATAACTCCCGTACAATCACCACAACCCTTAAAAATGCGGGGACGATACCATAATCTGCTGAGGGTAGGTACGTAGGTGACTGCCAATACGGTTAGAAAATTGATATGGATCATGGTGGTTATCAAGGGTTAACGACAGGCAACGAAGTTACTCGCAGAGCATCCCCGGATAACACCTTCAGTTCATCTCAACCCCTGATAAAATCAGAGCTTTGAGTGATCCAGCCAGTGACAGGCAACATCCAGCATACGGTTTGAGAACCCCCACTCATTGTCGAACCAGCATAGCAGTTTCAGCAGTTTCCCGGAGGTCACTTTGGTCTGGGTGCCGTCGATCACACAGGAGCGGGCATCGTGATTGAAATCTACAGAAGCATGCGGCTCATGGGAAATGCCCATTATGCCTTCCAGTCGTCCCCAGGTGGCTCTTTCCAGAATAAGGTTGACTTCTTCTTCCGTGGTTTCACGCTGGACGTGAACGGTTAAATCCATGCAGGAAACGTTGATGGTAGGAACCCGCACAGAGTTTGCCTTGAAGCGTCCTTTCAGCTCCGGCAGCAAACGGTCAATACCTTTTGCCAGCCCGGTATCGACCGGAATGATGGAATGCAGGGCGCTGCGGGTCAGGCGCAGGTCGCTCTTGTGATAGGCGTCAATAACTGGCTGGTCATTCATGGCTGAATGAATGGTGGTAATAGTTCCGTAATCAATTCCCAGCGCGTCGTTCAGGGTTTTCAGTACCGGCACAATACAATTGGTGGTACAGGATGCGTTTGAGACCACCCGGTCTGAGGGGCTGATGGATTCTTCGTTGATGCCATAAACAATAGTGGCATCAACATCGGTTTGGGCTGGTTGGGAAAACAGCAGCTTTGGGGAGCCGCTTTCCAGATGCAGCTCGGCGGTATGCCGATCCTTGAATGAACCGGAACATTCCAGCAACAGGTCTATGCCATGGGCTTTCCAGTTGATGCCCTGTGGGTTGGAAGCATTAAGAATGTTGATCCGGTCTCCGTCAACAAACAGATCACTGCCGGAATGTTCCACCCTTGCCGGAAAGCGGCCATGTGTCGTGTCATAACGGGTGAGATACGCCAGGGTTTCAATATCAGATAACTCGTTAACAGCTACCACCTGAAGCTTGTGTCGGTAGCCATTTTCATAGAGAGCCCTGAGAACACACTGGCCTATGCGACCATAACCATTAATAGCAACCTTGTAAGCCATGGCACTTCACCCCCTTGTCCCTGCGACTTTCCCCTGCGAAGGCGGCAATTATAAGCGGGTTTTGCTGAACCTGTCATCGGGCCGGTTTTCTAGCACTATCGGTTTTCTAGCACTATCGGTTTTCTGGCACTATTCATTTTCAGGCGCTATGGCTGACTGCCGGAATCTGAGCCGGGTGACGAAATCAGTACATACACGGTCCAGTCATCCGAAAACAGCCCTTTGGTGTTAACCAGTTGAGTTGAGCCACGAACCTGTCCGTTCAACAGGTATTCTGTTTTTTCACCTTTGTTGTCTGGAAGCTGTTCATGTCGTGTCGCAACGCTGGCAGCTTTGACGCATTGCTGGATGGTGCTGTTGGTTTCATCGTAAATGGCCTGTGCAGACTGAGCGTCGGGCAGGACTTTGCTGCAGACAAAACTATAGCGGTTTGCCCATTGCCAGATTTCACAGCTGGTTTTCAGTGGCTGGTAAGTCGATTTCCAAAGGGTGATTTTGTTCTGGAAGTTTGGCTGTGAACGAATGGCCCGGAAGCCGTTGCTGCTGTTGTCGAACACATAATTAATCTGCCCACAGACATCCTGCTGATCGGGTTGTTGTGCAGTCAGCTGTCTTTCTTTTTCAAGATGAGAGGCGCAGCCTGTCAGCAGTGCAACCGACACGGTAAGGAAGGCAAAGGGTTTAGGGGGTAATCGAACAGACATTGACAACTCCTGAGACCTGATTTTTATAGTGCTCTCTATCAGCTATGCAAACTATCAAGCTATGCAAACGATGCAAGAGTGCAGGAGGAATACCGAACGTACAGTGTCTGGTATTCTAACACAGGCTTGTTTTTTTGCCCGAACGCCCTCTGATCAAAAGCGATAATTCAGCTGTGCCGCCGCAATGTGCGAACTGGTTTTGTATTCACCTGTAATTTTGCCATAGTTTTCGTCAACAGCGTGTGGTGCAGTGCCTTTATATTTAGATTCGGAAATTTTGCCTTTATCCAGCACCACATAGGCGTAAGACACGTCAATGCTCAGACTTTCTGTCGCCTGCCAGTTTACTCCGCAGGTAAACCAGTTCCGGTCAGCATCCGGAGAGCGGACTGTACGGTTTTTGTCGTCAACCGGAGAGTTGTCTCTCATGTAGCCAAAGCGCAGTAGCCATTGTGGCGACACCTGCCAGGATGCTCCAATTGAGTAAGCCCACACGTCTTTCCAGTTCATGGGAATATAGGACGATGGGTTGGTTGTTATTTCAGGAGGCAGGCTGGGAAAGCCTCCTGACAGACTGACCTTCATCTTGTTTTTAGCTTTGACGTAAAACTCCTCAAAATGACTCCAGCGGGTCCAGGTGGCATCGGCCATCAGGGTCCAGCGAGGATCAACTTTGTGGGTAATGCTCAGTGCGGCCCGTTCGGGCATGGTGATATCGAGTTTGGCACCGACCTTGTCATTGACCGTTGCATTAATCAGTGGATTTTCGGGAATCGCCAGCCTGCCATGGGCCTTGATATCGCCATCCAGGGTAAAATCCAGCTTTGAATGGTAAACAGCGCCAACCTTCGTTTGCTCATTCACCTGCCATATCGCACCGATATTCCAGCCAAAGGTATTATCATCGCCCTCTATCGTCGCATCTATGGGCAGAACGTCCGGTACACCAGAGCTTTGTGTCAGTTTGCCATTGACGTGTGAACCAATCAGGCCAATACCGATAGCAAAGTCTTCACGTAATTTAAACGACAAAGTACCTTGTAAATTAATCACTTTAACACTGGTTTTGTCGGCGAAGTATTTACCAGGCCAGTCATTATCGTAGTCCAGTTCAATACCATAGGGACCATAAGCACTCAAACCAAAAGTCAATTGATCGTTGAAAGGCATTGAGAAATGGCCGAAGGGAACCGGCGTCGTTTTTTGATAGTCTGTGGATTTGCCGACAAGAGTTTCCCCGCTGACAATACCCCCAAATCGCGGGGGACGGGTATACTGCCCTTTAAACTCACCCCCTTTAAAGATCACTGCTGAACCGGCAGAGAGTATCGTATGGGTAACAAAGCTGAGTCCGGCAGGGTTGTTTGCCGCTATGGAAGCGTCGACAGGGTTTGAGGCACGACCGGCAAAGGCTGTTCCCATATAGCTGGCAGAGTTTTCATTGATACCGTAGCCTGCTGCCAGACAGTGCGCAGAGTATGCAATAACACAGGATAGTGAGGCTGATCGGTATAAACTGGCGGAGAGGTGATGCATGGTAAACCTCGACATAGAGGACTGACAAAGGAAGCCTGGTCAGGTGAGCGATAGCCGAAATATAAAAAGCATCAGAGTTTTATAGTTTGTCTGGTGGAAAACGCAGAAGAAAATGTTTTGAATGGTTGTTTGAAAAGACGGCCCTGAATGTCTGCAAAGCCGTCTTTTTATGGATTATTTGGAGACTTGCGGCAACTGAAAACGTGGCAGGGAAATATTGTTATACAGCGCGAACAGTCGCATAAACAGAACTAAACTCGCAGAAATAACGGTTGTTGCTGCGTAACCCAGAACTGGATTCAGAAAAACAAATACAGCTCCGCCAGCAATGGCTGCTGAGGCATACACCTCTTTGCGCAGCACGTTAGGCATTTCATCAGCCAGCACATCCCGGATAGCACCACCGCCACAGCCGGTCAGGACGCCCATCATTACCGCAACAACAGGCTCTGCACCATAAGCCAGAGCTTTGCCCACACCAATCACAACGAAGACAGCCAGCCCTAGTGCATCGGCAACCTGAAGTGGCCACTGAGCCTTTTCATGCCAGTTACGCAGTGCAATGGCGAGCAGGGTAGAAGCAAAAATAACCGTTATGTACAGGGTGTCCTGAAACCAGAAGACAGGTGTCGAACCTAACAGCAAATCACGAATGGTTCCGCCGCCCACTGCGGTCACGAAAGCCAATACCATGGCACCAAATATATCCATGTCTTTACGACAGGCGACCCAGGCCCCGCTGATGGCAAAAACAGCGGTACCAAATAAATCCAGGCTATATAACAGCATGTTCAGACTGACTGCGCAGGTTAGAAAACAGACGCGATTATATAGCCGGTAGTTGATGGTCAAATATAGCCGGAAACCGTTGTGTGGTGCGGGGCGCACCTACCTGAAATGATCAGGCAGATATTTTTTCTTTGCTGGTCAGAGTTTCTTTTTGCGGTTCCAACTCTGTTGCAGGAGCGCCGCCATTCGATACCAGCAACAGGCTCATAACAGACAACGTACCACAAGCTGCCATGACCATAGCCATTGGCATGGCCGTACCGTCATGTAGCAGACCAACAATAGCGGTTGTTGCGGCACCAATGCTAAAGCGCAGTGCGCCTGCCATAGCATTGGCGGTACCTGCTGACCTTGGGAAGTGGGCCAGGGCCAAAGCGTTGGAGTTTGGTCCTGTTAAACCAATACAGCCGACATAAACGACAACCGGCAAGACAATACCGGCCAGCCCGGCGCTTCCTGTTTTGGCAGTCAGAAGCAGGGCAAAGGCAGCCACTGCAGCGCTCATGCTGCCGGTTCGGAGGATGTTAAACAGGGGCATACGACCAATCAGGCGGATATTGATCATATTCATAATGCCCATAGCAACCATGTTCAGGCCAAACACCAGCCCATAACTTTCCGGACTAACACCATAAAGTTCGATATAAACAAAAGGCGATCCGGCAATAAAGGCAAACATGCCACCAAAGAAAAAGCCATGGCACAGAATACAGCCCATGGCATTACGGTTTTTAAGGATGCTGATATAGGTTGCAGCCAGTTTTTTTGCCGGAACAATTAAACGGCGATCTTCTGGTAATGTTTCAGGCACTCGCCACAGGGCCAGACACATGGCCAGAAAAGCCAGTGCTGCCAGGAAGATAAACAGGCTTTCCCAACCGAAGAATCTTAAGATCTGCCCACCCAGCAATGGTGCCATAAGCGGAGCAACCGTCATTACCAGCAGGATAGACGACAATGCCTTTGCGCTTTCCTGTCGGGGAAACAGATCCCGAACCATGGCGGGAATGGTCACCATAACAGCAGCCCCCGCCATCGCCTGCAATACCCGCACGACAATCAGCTGGTTGGCATCGGTACACATGGCGGCCAGTATGTTGGTAACGATATAACCAACCAGCCCCGGCAGCATCACTTTCTGGCGGCCAAAGCGGTCCGATAAAGGCCCGTAGAGTAACTGCCCCAATGCAAAGCCGATAGTGTAGGCGCTGAGGGTAAACTGGATTTTACTGAGGGGTTCTCCCATATCGTCGGCAATGGCTGGCAGAGCCGGAAGATAGAGATCAATGGCCATAGGGCCAAGCATGGTGAGAGCACCAAGGGTCAGAATGAAGAGCATCCTTTCATTCTTGTTGTGTATATCGATGGTCATATAACTGCCTGAGATAATCGTTATTTTGACAACTTTGTCGTTATAAGCTCCTTCTGTTTAGGTTAGTTATTTGAATAAACGTCTTATGTCGTAAAACAAGGGTCGTAAAACAGAGGAGGCAGACAATTATAAAATTAATCAGAATATAAATATATCAGCTTAGATAGAAATGATTATTATTTGAAAATTTAGCCTCGTCGTTCCCGCGCAGGCGGGAACCCACCACGAACAGTGGATCCCTGCCTGCGCGGGGATGACGATGGGGATTACATTGCCGCTGCGAAGATAGCAGTGATCTCTTCTGCAGTAGCCTGTTTAGGGTTGGTCAGGCCACACGCGTCTTTCAGGGCGTTTTCTGTCAGGGTCGGGAAGTCTTCTTCCTTAACATTCAGAGCCTTCAGACCGGCCGGGATGTCGATGCGGGCAGACAGTGCCTTGATCGCTTCAACGGCTTTCTGAGCCGCTTCCTCAGCAGTCAGACCTTCGATGTTTTCACCCAGTGCTTTGGCGACATGAGCCAGACGCTCAGGAGCCACCTGCGCATTGAATGCCTGAACGTGTGGCAGCAGGACAGCATTGCAAACACCGTGTGGCAGATCGTAAAAACCACCCAGCTGGTGTGCCATCGCATGAACATAACCCAGGCTGGCGTTGTTGAATGCCATACCAGCCAGCAGCTGTGCATAGGCCATCTGCTCACGGGCTTCCATGTCGTCGCCGTTGTTTACGGCAGTTTCCAGGTGTTCGCTGATCAGCTCAATGGCTTTGATGGCGCAGCAGTCGGTCACTGGTGTCGCAGCAATGGATACATAAGCTTCTACGGCGTGGGTCAGGGCGTCCATACCGGTTGCGGCTGTCAGGGACTTAGGCATACCTGTCATCAGCGCAGGATCGTTAACGGACATCAGTGGGGTGGTGTTTTTGTCAACGATAGCCATTTTTACATGACGTTCTTCATCAGTGATGATGCAGAATCGGGTGATTTCACTGGCGGTACCGGCAGTGGTGTTAATCGCAACCAGCGGGAACTGTGGCTTTTCAGAAACGTCTACACCTTCGTAGTCACGAATATTGCCACCATTAGCTGCAACCAGTGCAACACCTTTGGCACAGTCGTGTGGAGAACCACCGCCCAGGGAGATAACGAAGTCACAGTCGTTTTCCTGCAGTAGTTTCAGGCCGGCTTCTACGTTGCCACAGGTCGGGTTTGGCTGGGTGCCATCAAATACTACGGAGGTGATGCCTTCTTCGGCAAGTTTTTCAACAACAGAGCCAACCAGGCCAATGTCGTTCAGTACCTTGTCAGTAACGATCAGGGCTTTTTTGAAACCCAGCTTGGTGATGTCGGAAATAGAGGCTTCCAGGCAACCATTACCCATCTGGTTAACCTGAGGCATGAAGAATTTCATTGCAGACATGGAAAAACTCCCAAAATAAGAAAACGGGTTCAGCTGAAATCGCAGTAACAGCACTGAAAAATGAATACCTTTTCATCATATTGAGAGGCAAGAGGGGTGATATTGATACAGGTCAATAACTATACAGACTATCAAAGGTACACATTGATTAGCGTCATATGTGTGTTTTTTAGAGGGTGCTTGTCGGGATTTAGCTATTGGTTAACATGTTTGTTAATTTTGTAACAGGTAGCCTGTGTTGAAGATAAAAAGCCATGAGCTCATAAAAAACCATGAGCGGATGAATAGCATGAGTGAATAAAAAAAGAGCTTCTAAACAGAAGCCCTTTTATGCGACGCAAGCTATACGACAAAATGCAGTGGAAATTAATCCAGCATGTCTTCAGCCGCTGCCACAATGTTTTCTACGGTGAACCCAAAGAATGGGAAGAGATCGCCTGCTGGTGCAGACTCACCGAAGGAGGTCATTCCAATGATACGACCGTCCAGACCTACGTACTTGTACCAGAAGTCAGCATGAGCGGCTTCAACAGCGATACGGGCCGGAACTTCCAGAGGCAGAACCTGCTGCTTGTATTCTGCGTCCTGAGCGTCAAACACTTCCGTAGAAGGCATGGATACAACGCGAACCTTACGACCCCGTTCGGTTAGTTTGGCTTCGGCGTTCATAGCCAGTTCGATTTCAGAACCGGTAGCGATCAGGATCAGGTCAGGTGTGCCTGCACAGTCCTTCAGAATGTAACCACCACGGGCAATATTGGCGATTTTCTCTTCATCACGAGCCATGCATGGCAGACCCTGACGGGAGAAGATCAGCGCGCTGGGGCCATCGTTACGCTCAATGGCGTATTTCCATGCCACCGCAGATTCAACGGTGTCACATGGACGCCAGGTGTTCATGTTTGGCGTGGAGCGCAGGTTCGCCAGCTGTTCAATAGGCTGGTGGGTCGGACCGTCTTCGCCCAGACCGATGGAGTCGTGGGTATAAACGAAGATGGAACGCTGCTTCATCAGGGCAGCCATACGAACCGCGTTACGGGCGTATTCCATGAAGACCAGGAAGGTTGCGCCGTAAGGTACGAAACCGCCGTGCAGGGCGATACCGTTCATCATGGCGCTCATGCCAAATTCACGCACGCCGTAGTACAGGTAGTTACCGGCAGCGTCGTCTTTTTCAACGCCCTTGCAACCACTCCACAGAGTCAGGTTGGAACCGGCCAGGTCAGCAGAGCCACCCAGCAGTTCAGGCAGAAGCGGGCCAAAAGCGTTCAGAGTGTTCTGGGACGCTTTACGGCTGGCAACTTTCTCGGCTTTTTCCTGGCACTCACGAATGTAAGCGTCGGCTTTTTCAGAGAAGTCAGCAGGCAGTTCGCCAGTCATACGACGCTTGAATTCAGCAGCCAGCTCCGGGTGAGCCGCAGCGTAAGCTTCGAATTTCTCGTTCCAGCCTGCTTCTTTGGCAGCACCGGCTTCCTTCGCACTCCAGCCTTCGTAAACGTTGGCAGGTACTTCGAATGCACCGTGGTTCCAGCCCAGACGTTCACGAGTCAGTTTGATCTCGTCATCACCCAGAGGCGCACCGTGGCACTCTTCCTTGCCTTCTTTGTTAGGAGAACCAAAACCGATAACGGTCTTGCAGCAGATCAGGGTTGGTCTGTCAGTTTCAGCACGACCGGCTTCAATCGCAGCCTTGATGGCTTCAGAGTCATGACCGTCAACACCTGGAACAACGTGCCAGTTGTAGGACTCAAAACGCTTAACGGTGTCATCGGTGAACCAGCCTTCTACTTCACCGTCGATGGAAATGCCGTTGTCGTCATAGAAGACAATCAGTTTACCCAGACCCAGAGTGCCGGCCAGGGAACAGGATTCGTGGGAAATACCTTCCATCATGCAGCCGTCGCCCATGAATACGTAGGTGTAGTGGTCTACGATGTCATGGCCTTCACGGTTGAACTGGCCTGCCAGTGCTTTTTCAGCAGCAGCAAAACCGACAGCGTTGGCAATACCCTGACCCAGAGGACCAGTGGTAGTTTCGATGCCAGGCGCATAACCGTATTCCGGGTGACCAGCGGTTTTAGAATGCAGCTGGCGGAAGTTTTTCAGGTCTTCGATGGATACATCGTAACCGGAAAGGTGCAGCAGGGAGTACAGGAGCATGGAACCGTGTCCGTTGGACAGGACAAAACGGTCACGGTCTGCCCACTCCGGATTAGCCGGATTGTGGTTCATATAGTCGCGCCACAGCACTTCGGCGATGTCGGCCATACCCATTGGGGCGCCTGGGTGTCCGGATTTGGCTTTTTGGACAGCATCCATGCTCAGAGCACGGATGGCATTGGCTAGCTCACGACGTGAGGACATAGAAATCAGGGCTCCTGATGATCAAGTCATTGCGATGTGTGAGCGTATTCTAATCGGTATCCGGGTAAAGCGGTATTGCAGAATGTACCAAAAATGGTCGATGAGTGATTTTTACTGTGAAATGCCTGTGAAGTACACGGGGGGATCGCCAGCCTTGTCGCTGCGGTTATTTATTTGGCGAGTAAAGTCAAACACATCCAAAGCGACCTGTTTCCATTCTGTATAAGGTATATGGCGACGCATTTGACGCAGTTCCAGAATAACCCCCGGATGCCGCCTGTTTTCGTCGCTTTTTTTGGGTAAACCAACCTGGTCGAAGGTATTGCCGAGCTTGCCTAATGCACTTAACCGGTGAATGCCATCTGCCATGTGCATAGCGGGTGTGTTTGTCCCCCGCTCAGAGAAACGATCAATGGCATTAATGCCCAGGGCCATGTCCCGCAGCCACATTCCGCGTGTGATAGGGATACGTACAGGGTGGTCCAGAGTGTGAACATCAGAAATTCTGGCCTGCACCAGAAATTCCCTGGCGGCCTGATCAGTATTTCCGGCATTGTCCAAGCCGGCAGTCACAAGGGCATAATGAACCCAGCGATCCGGGTTCGCATTGAAATAGCTTCGCTCGGAGTATGGCAGTTGCGCGAACATGCTGGCGAAGTCTGTTCGGGCCATGGCCCAGGTTAGACTCTTGGTATAGCTTCTGGTACCAGATTTTGCACCGCCCAGCAGGTACTGGGTTGTCATTGTCAATAACCCTTTCAGCTTATTGCTTGGCGGTTGCCCCGAATCTGTGGGCAATGGTCCGGCGGCAGCTTTTTCTGCAGCGCGCAGGTATTGATGTGAGTAATACGGTGATTGGCCTGCACCACTGTCGAACAACGAATTGGAGCAAGGCTGCAGCCCCAGACGACCCATTTCCATCACAAATTCCCGGATACGGCCGAGTCTTAAGCCGATGGTAACTTGTGGTTGCGCACTGGTCGGCCTGTTGCCATACGGCATAATCACGACATCCGGTGGAGCGTTCGCTGAAAATACCTGGGGGTGGGAGCTTTTCCTCATTGAACAGTTATAGCTATCCATCATGGCAATGTGGGCCGTTAAATTATCCATGACCTGTATGAGACGAGCGCGCCCACTGTCAGTCTCATCAAACGGAGGCTCAACAACGAATTCTACTTCATTGCTGTCGGTCTCCATGCTATAGCCGGGTATTCCGGTTCTTGATCCGAACAGGGGGGTGGTCTTTGGATATTCTTGCAGACTGGGAGGTGCTCGATGTTCTGTGTTTGCCTCCTGATAAACCTGCCAGTTGGTCTGGAATTCTATACCGATCGCCATACTTCCAGTCCTGCTTTATTCCTGCCATGCCGCAACAGTTAAGCACAGTCATTTTGGAACACAAGAAGGTACAAAATGTCTAATCCAAAGCGTCACCGGCAGTAAACATACCTTTCCTGTTGTCAGCGCGGTATTTCCTTTCCGGGCAAAAAACGACTACCTGAATCTCAGGTTATTTCTACTAAGTTCCTGAATGTTTTTGCAGCCCATCAGTTTCATATCCCTGACCAGTTCTGCGTGCAGGCATGAAAGCGCCTTCTCTACACCGGCCTGCCCGGCTGCTGCCAGCGCATAAAGGTATAGTCGCCCTCCGGAACAGGCTTTAGCTCCAAGGGACAGGGCCTTTAATACATGCGTACCTCTTCGAATGCCACCGTCACAGATGACGTCGATTTTATCACCTGTGGCATCAACGATTTCAGCCAGCTGATCAAAAGGCGAGCGTGATCCGTCCAGCTGACGGCCACCATGGTTGGAAACCATGATACCTGCTGCACCGATATCAACGGCTTTGCGAGCATCCTCCACCGACATAATGCCTTTGATGATAAACGGTTTTCCCCAGTATTTTGCCAGTGCTTCGGCATCCTGCCAGTTCATGGACTGATCCAGCATGGTATTAAAATAATTGGCCACTGATAGCGGAATGCTGGAGCCTTCTTTCACATAAGCCTGTAATTGGGGGAGTTCGAACTTCTGCCGGAAGCAGTAGTTGAAAGCCCAGGCGGGATGCAGGGCAAAGCTGATCAGGCTTTGCAGGGTCGGTTTAGGAGGTACGGTAAAACCGGTCACAAGATCTCTTTCGCGGTTGCCACCAACCGTGGTATCAACCGTCAGTGCCATGACATCGAAGTGAGCGGCTTTGCATCGATCGATCATGTCTCTGGTCAACCCTTTGTCTTTATGGACGTAAAGTTGAAACAGTTTTGGCGTTTTAATCAGCGTGCTGATTTCCTCAATGCTGACGGTACCAAGAGATGATAACCCAAACATGGTTCCAAACTGTTCGGCTGCCCTGCCTACAGCCAGCTCACCCTCGTAATGAAACAGCCGTTGCAGGGCTGTGGGAGAGAGAAACAGCGGCATATCCAGCTGTTGCCCGACAACAGTTGTTGATAGATCCACGTTATCGGCTCCCCTGAGCACATTGGGTACAAGATCGCAGCGATCGAAAGCCCGGGTGTTTTGTCGGCAGGTCTTTTCATCATCAGCAGCGCCATCAATGTAATGAAAGATGGGAGAAGGCAGACGTCGTTTAGCCAGTTGGCGAAAGTCATAAACTGAATGGCAGTGTTTCAGCCGCATGGGTTAGCCAGCCTGAAGGTGCAAAGCAAACGTTATAGAAGGTAGTAGTTATAGAAGGTTTTCAGGAAGCAGGGGGGCTATTTATTGAAGAAGAGTTACTGAAGAAGAGTTGTTGCGGGAAAGCGGTCAGCCTGGGAGCGTTTTTCAAGGTGGTGATAAAACAAAGGCAGCTTAAGAAAGCTGCCTTTGTGAGACTGAATCGAAGTTACAGAACAACGATGTCTTCAGCCTGAGGGCCTTTCTGGCCTTGAGTTACGGTGAACTCAACGCGCTGACCTTCTTTCAGGGTTCTGAAACCTTCGCCCTTGATCTGACGGAAGTGAGCGAAAACGTCTGGTCCGCCATTTTCCTGAGCGATGAAACCAAAACCTTTCTCTTCGTTAAACCACTTAACAGTACCTGTGGAAGTAGACATATTTATATCCTGACAGTTGATAAATTTGTTTTGCCTCACTATTCACTAGAAAAGAGTAAGGCGGTTGAGCTAGAAGTTTTGTTATTGTTTATGAAAAGCAGGATGCGCTACGACACACAGTACATCTGAATTAAACATAAAGAACTAAACACACTTTTAACCCATTCATTGTATAGCACTGTATCGAATGCACAATGAGTATTTCTTTCAATGTTCCTCTGGAATTATCCTATAAGGCACGATTTCAGAGGAAAAATGAGGAGTATACCAGTTAAAATTCTCAGCTTCATCGTGTGTATTGCCGAAAAGAGCCTCTACAGACAGGCAGGCTCTTTCGTCTCAGCAACCATAACGACGATACTGTTTCGATAAAGCATCCACTGATACCAGCCAGACAATGGTAATGACCATAAATATACTGGCCAGCCAGTGCATCGAGGCGGTCAGCGAACCCAGGGTAACGATCAGGAGCTGCTGCACAAGAGCGCTGGACGATTTTCCCGCGCGGCTGACAATCAGTTCGATGGATGCCTTGCCTTTCAGCTTTTGTTCATTATTCAGGGGGATAAAAGCCATCTCCTTGGTGGCATCAAACAGAGTGTATTTTGCCGATTTACTGGTGACATTGCACAGTGCTCCAATGCTGATACCTGCCAGCAGCATTGGGGCTGAAAGTGCTTCAGGCAGCCAGTTGCTGTTCGATAACGCAACAACAAGGAAGAAAGGAATGCCGGTGCATGCCATCAGCAGCGGAGTTCCCAGGGCGGCAACTCGCCAGCCATAGCGGATCAGCCGCGCCGTTATTACTGACATCAGTAAGCAACCCAGACCGGTATAAAACGTTAACTGTCCCATCAGCATGGAGTACTCGGATTCGGTAGGGTACACACGCACGAGCTGGCTCTTCCATGCGACTTCCGCCATGTTAATGGCGATACAGTAGCCCAGCATGATCAGGGCGATATTTCTCAGGTAAGGACACTTTGCCAAATAAAGAAAGCTGTTTTTTAAAGGCAGCCGGGTAGCGGTATTGCCATGTTTTTTTTGTGAGGTAGCGGTAGAAGGGGAAGGGGCCAGCTTCATGCTGTGATAGTAAAGCCAGATAATCGTCAGCCCGCAGACCACAAAAATAATTGAAAGATAGGTCAGGCTTATTTGCCAGCCATCGTCATTGTGTCCGGTCAGCTGGTGAACCAGTAACAGGATCATTGGACCGGAGAGCAATGAGGCGCTGTTTCCAACCAGTGTCAGCAGTGGGTACTCCCTTGATGCTGATTTCACCGTACTTGTGTCGTTGACCGTAGACCAGAACAGTGTGCAGAGAACTCCGGTACTCCAGAGTTCGGCACAGGCAAACAGAATGGTTAAAGGCCAGTTTTCCAGTAGCCCGCTGATCAGGATCAGGTTGCCTGGCAGGTAGCTGGACATCATCTGACATAAAGAGCTGGGGGCGAGTTCAGTCAGATTAGGGTAGAGATACAGCGAAAAAACAGGCATCCACACCAGAAATGGCACAATGGTAAAAACAAACAGATACTGTTTGGAAAGCCGGTTCGCCAGAAAACTGTAACAGAAGACAAAGAGAAAGGCTGATGGCGTAACAACCCACAACTTGATAAATGGAATAACTTCTGCGCCCAGACGGGTGACCAGCAGAGATTCTTTCAGATTACGGAGTATGTCGAAGTTTATGATGCATAAAAACATCATAAAAGCGTGATTAAGGAAAAGAGGGTGTTGTTGCAGGCATCCCGGAAGCATGGATGAACCTCTCGCGTTGAGTGGCATACGTTTTGACACGATCAGAGCTATATCAAAAAATTTTGATATACATCATAGTGCTTGCTAAAATTCGCTATGAAGTAATGGATGCGAAACTAAAAGGCCGCAGTAACCGCAGGTCTTTCTTCGGGCTTTTTTCATGGTATGAGGAGCATAGCTTGTCAGATACTGGAATGGTCGATCAGCTTGCCATTTTCGGCAAAGCCGTTGGTGACGCTCTCAGACTGCAGGTGCTCAGGGTGCTCAGCACCGACTCTTTCGGGGTGCTGGAGCTAAGCCATGTCTTTGGCATGCGTCAACCAGCCATGAGTCACCATCTCAAAGTACTTTCCCAGGCCGGACTGGTTTCGACACGCAAGGAAGGTAATACCGTTTTTTACCGCAGGTCTCTGCCTCCATCTGTCGAAGCTTTTGGTGACGCGGTTCGTTCCCTGTTCAGGGCGGTTGACGGGGTAGTCCTGCCTGCGGAGCTGGAACTCCGGCTTGAAGCCATCAGGGAGCAGCGTGCAGAACAGTCCATGGCGTTTTTTGCCCGGCATGTGGAGGAGTTTCGACAGCATCAGGAACTGATTGCTGACCACGAGCTTTATGCCCGGTGTGTTGCCGATGTACTGAAAAGCACAGAAATACCTGAGCGGGCTCTGGCTCTGGAACTGGGTCCGGGGGAAGGAGAATTTCTGCAAACCCTTAGCCAACGCTTTAATCAGGTCTATGCTGTTGATAATTCTGGAGAGATGCTCGCCAGCAGCCAGCGTTTCGCTGAAAAACACGCTCTGAAAAACATTGAGTTTATTCACGGGGAGCTGAAAACACTGCAACATCTTGAAGAGCAGTTCGACTGTATTGTCGCTAACATGGTGTTGCATCATATACCCAGCCCTTCAGGGATTTTCAAACAGGTGGCCTGCCTGCTAAAGCCCGGTGGCAGTTTTCTGATCAGTGACCTGAGTCAGCACGATCAGGACTGGGTACGGGAATCCTGCGGTGATATCTGGCTGGGTTTCAGTAGCGACGATCTTGATAACTGGGCTCAGGACGCAGGACTGAACTCCGGAGAATCTCAGTATCTGGGGTTACGTAACGGGTTTCAGATTCAGGTTCGCCGCTTTTATCGATAAACGACGATTATCTAATGAATCAGAGGCTGGCTGGGAATAGTTTTAATGATTTTATTCTCAGCCAGCTTCAACGTACTAATTTTCCGTGAGGCTGTTCTATCCCGGTAAAGGATAAACGGAATCATGGTTGTTTAATGAGGCACAAGAAGACAATGGCAGATTATTCTCTGTTTACCTCCGAGTCTGTATCAGAAGGTCATCCGGATAAAATTGCGGATCAGATTTCTGACGCGATTCTGGATGCAATCCTGAAAGACGACCCGGATGCCCGCGTTGCGGTTGAAACCATGGTTAAAACCGGCATGGTGATCGTGGCGGGTGAAGTTCGTACTGAGACTTACGTTGATATTGAAGACCTGGTGCGCAAGGTCGTGACGGGTATCGGCTACAATCATGGCGACCTGGGCTTTGACGGTGAATGCGTTGCTGTACTGAACGCCATTGGTAAACAGTCTCCGGACATTGCTGTTGGTGTTGACGAAACCGAAGAGCACGAAATGGGTGCTGGCGACCAGGGCCTGATGTTCGGTTATGCCACCAACGAAACACCGGTTCTGATGCCTGCACCAATCCACTACTCCCACATGCTGGTGAAGCGTCAGGCAGAGCTGCGCAAGAATGGCACCCTGCCATGGTTGCGTCCGGATGCCAAGAGCCAGGTTACCATGCGTTATGATGCACAGGGCAAGGTTCAGAGCGTTGATGCAGTGGTTCTTTCTACCCAGCACGATCCTGAAATCTCTCAGGAGCAGCTGCAGAAAGATATTCTGGAACACGTTATCAAGCCGGTGCTTCCGGAAGAGTGGCTGCATGAAGATACCCAGTACCACATCAACCCAACAGGCATCTTTGTTATCGGTGGCCCTGTTGGCGACTGTGGCCTGACCGGTCGCAAGATCATTGTTGATACCTACGGTGGCATGGCTCGTCATGGCGGTGGTGCGTTCTCCGGTAAGGATCCGTCCAAGGTTGACCGTTCCGCTGCGTACGCAGGTCGTTACGTAGCTAAAAACGTTGTAGCTGCCGGTCTGGCAGACAAGTGTGAGATTCAGGTGTCTTACGCGATTGGTGTGGCTGAGCCGACTTCTATCTCCATCAATACGTTCGACACCGGCAGGATTGCTGACGAGAAAATTGTTGAGCTGGTGCGTGAACACTTTGACCTGCGTCCTAAAGGTCTGATCAGCATGCTGGACCTGAAGCGTCCGATCTATCAGAAAACGGCTGCTTACGGTCACTTTGGTCGTGAAGACGAAGAGTTTACCTGGGAGCGTACCGACAAGGCTGACGCCCTGCGCGCTGCCGCAGGCCTGTAAACCAGACCTTTGTTCTGATCCCTCTTTGAAGGCTGCCATCTGGCAGCCTTTTTCTTAAGAGCATAAAAAAGCTCAGGCTGATGGTCAGAGTCACTAACTCAGTGGTTAGTGTATTCACCGCTCTCAGGCTTCATTATCTGGCAACACTAAAAAGCATTATTACCAGATAATGAAGACAAGGAGTCGAGCTATGAACAGAACAGGAATGGATTCAGTAAACACAGCCCAGGGTTATCCACAGGTAGCTGAAACGGAAGTAAAGGCTAAAACTGGGCAAAGCAGAAATGGTTATGAGGTGACGGAAACTGCTCCCACCCCGGTTCTGACTTCTCCTGAACTACAGGTACCTTCTTTCAATCCAGCCCCTATAAAAAAAGTAACCATAGGTCAGAGGCTGGCGTGTCCGTTTACTACTGCTGGTAACCTCTTCACCAGAACCCTTTTTAACACTGTTCACCGGGCAGTAGAACTGGCCAGCATTCCGGGACTTCTGGTTGGGGGCATTGCAGGAGCAGCTGTCAGTATTCCTGTCGCAGGAGTGGTTAAACTGGTTGAAATGCTGGCTCGAACCAACACCAACTATGGTCCAAAGGTGATTCTGGGCGGTGCTGTTATGGGAGCCGTTTTAGGTGCTTCGACGACGGGTCGCATTGGAGCCTTTGCTGGGGCTTTAGCTGGCGCAGGTCTGGGTATTGTGGGCGGCCTTATTGGGTTTGGCAAAGGTGTTCGTGATGCTGTTACAGGAGACGTTCAGCGCCTGAAGCGTGAAAAGTTAACGCTCAATGACTTCTTTGAACAACTCCGGGAAAATGAAAAAAAGACAGACAAAGAGTTTGAAGCACATCTGAATAGGTTTTTCGCATCAGGACATGATGATATGGCAAATCAGTCAGGCTCTCCGGCAGTTGCTCTGGAGTCCCCCTCCAGGGTTTTAACGAATGGTCAGGATCAATTTGATTTTTCTACTGCCAATCTTGGGCTCCTGCAGGAAAATGAGGCAAATAGCGCAGTGTAATGATTGGTTCGTGCATCCGTTCAGGCGGGTGCATCCTTATCACAATCGACCTGTACAGCTCCCGCTATGTTCTAAACTTTCGCAAACCGTTAAAATACGAGTGCCTGATGGCACACACCTGTCAAAAAAGAGAGGCACAGTTTATGGAACTGAATCACCCTGAACGCCTTGAACCTCATATCCTGCTTGGAATCGCTAACGAACGGTTGCGTCATGACTGCAAAAACCTCCAGCAACTGTCTGATGATCTGGATGTTCCGGTCAAACAGCTGGAACGGCTGATGAAACAGATTCATTACCACTACCAGATCAAAAATAACCAGTTTACCCACGATTGACGGCCTCCTGCATACAGTAAACCCTGAAACCTATATCAAATTTCATTGATATAGGTTTTTTGCACTGCTAGACTCCTCTGTATCCTTCGGAAAATACGCAGACAGGTTCTACCTATGAGCGCCATTCTTGAAACACAGGCAACGTTTACTGACTATCGTGTGGCTGATATCAGCCTGGCAGACTGGGGACGACGTGAAATTCAGATCGCTGAAGGTGAAATGCCTGCCCTTATGGCGATCCGCAATAAGTACCGTGATCAGCAACCACTGAAAGGCGCCCGCATCATGGGCTGTATTCACATGACTATTCAGACCGCCGTATTGATTGAAACACTGGCGGAACTGGGCGCTGAGGTTCGCTGGTCATCCTGTAATATTTTCTCGACACAGGATCATGCCGCTGCTGCTGTTGCTGCCGCTGGCATTCCTGTCTTTGCCTGGAAAGGCGAAACCGAAGAAGAGTTCTGGTGGTGTATTGAGCAAACCATTCTGAATCAGGATGGCACACCCTGGGATTCCAATATGATTCTGGACGACGGTGGCGACCTGACTCTGTTGTTGCACGACAAGTATCCTGAGTTACTGGATAACATTCACGGTATTTCTGAAGAAACCACCACCGGTGTTCACCGTCTGCTGGAAATGCTGGAGAAAGGCACCCTGAAGGTGCCAGCCATCAATGTAAACGATGCGGTTACCAAGAGTAAGAACGATAACAAATATGGCTGTCGCCACTCCCTTAACGATGCCATCAAGCGTGGTACTGACCATCTGCTGGCTGGTAAGAAAGCCCTGGTTATTGGTTACGGAGATGTTGGCAAAGGGTCTGCCGCTTCCCTGCGTCAGGAAGGCATGATTGTTAAAGTCACCGAGGTCGATCCAATCTGTGCCATGCAGGCCTGCATGGACGGCTTCGAGGTCGTATCGCCCTACATCAACGGTGAAAACGACGGCACTGAAAACAGTATTAACAAAGGGCTGCTGGCGACAACGGATCTGCTGGTCACGACCACCGGTAACGTACACGTGTGCGACCGCAATATGCTGAAAGCCCTGAAGAGCAGCTGTGTGGTTTGCAATATTGGTCACTTTGATACCGAAATAGATACTGCCTTTATGCGTGAACACTGGGAGTGGGAAGAGATTAAACCTCAGGTGCATAAAATATGGCGCAATAAAAACGACAATGATCATTTGATTCTGTTGTCAGAAGGCCGGCTGGTTAATCTGGGTAATGCTACAGGACACCCGTCGCGTATTATGGACGGCTCCTTTGCTAACCAGGTACTGGCTCAGATTCATCTCTATGAAGCGGGTTTTGCCAGTCTGCCGGCTGAAGACAAGGCAGCGAACCTTTACGTCAGTCTGCTGCCCAAGAAGCTGGATGAAGAAGTGGCCAGTTACATGGTCGAAGGTTTTGGCGGTGTCGTGACACGACTGACGCAGGAACAGGCGGATTACATAAACGTGCCGGTTGAAGGCCCGTTTAAAGGTGATGACTACAAATACTGAGTCGTCACACCTGCCACGGAAGGCGGGTTATGCGTGATGGCTGCTGACTGCCAGTCAGTCTCAGCCCACGGTTAATAACAAAAGCATACAGCTGTAAAGAAGATGACAATGACAACAAGCACGCTGCCCATCAGTTTTGAGTTTTTTCCTGCCAAGACCGCAGAGGGGGCGAAAAAACTCGAAATCACAGCCAGCCAGCTGGCCGAAAACAAGCCGGAATTTTTTTCGGTGACCTACGGGGCCGGTGGTTCAACCCGGGACCGTACCCTTGAGACGGTTACAGGGTTAAGTCAGGTGACGGGTGTCAGTACGGTGCCTCACCTCTCCTGTATTGGAGACACCCGACAGGAACTGAGAGCATTGCTCAAACAGTACCAGCAACTGGGTATTAACCGGCTCGTTGCCCTTCGTGGTGACCGGCCTTCCGGTATGGGAGGGTTTCACGGTGAGCTTCAGTATGCCAACGAGCTGGTCAGCTTTATTCGTGAAGAGACCGGTGACCACTTTATTCTTGAAGTAGCCGCTTATCCTGAATCACACCCTCAGGCACAGAACTTTGAGCAGGATCTGCTGAACTTTAAACGTAAAGTTGACGCTGGCGCCAACTCGGCGATTACCCAGTATTTCTTCAGTGCCGAAGCCTATTTTTATTTCCGCGACCGCGCAACGGCCCTGGGTATCGAAATCCCTATTGTTCCCGGCATTATGCCGATTACCAATTACACCAGGCTGGCCCGGTTCTCGGATGCCTGTGGCGCTGAAATTCCGCGCTGGATTCGTAAACAGCTGGAGGCTTATGGTGATGATGTACAGAGCATCAGGCAGTTTGGTGAAGAAGTCATTACTAAACTGTGCGAACGACTGGTTGCTGATGGTGTGCCGGGGTTACACTTCTATACCCTGAATCAGGCAGCTGCCACACAGACGATTTGCCAGAACCTCAAGCTCTAAATCGCTCTCGAAAACAGCTATTCGTGATTCCGTATACGGGGTGTATGGAATCCATTGTTTGTGAGTACGCAGACACTGCTGACTTGAGGACGCTTTATGCTATCTTTTTGTGGTGTTGCCAGCAGTGTTTGAAAAGTTACAGTAGAAGGCTTCGATAATATTAGCGGTTGCCGCTTACCTTCTGT
Organism: Endozoicomonas sp. NE40; assembly: GCF_040549045.1. Classification (NCBI taxonomy): domain Bacteria; kingdom Pseudomonadati; phylum Pseudomonadota; class Gammaproteobacteria; order Oceanospirillales; family Endozoicomonadaceae; genus Endozoicomonas; species Endozoicomonas lisbonensis. The sequence goes on from NZ_JBEWTB010000002.1 coordinate 2,807,895, forward strand.
TTAGGCTGGCGAATGCTTTTTCAGGTTTCCTTATGTCTCTGTTTGCTGCTCAAGAACTGGTGAAGTTAACTCGTCTTTTCTATAAAGGGTCTCTGAAATCCTCAAACAAACGCTATTCCTGCGCTTATGGAACAGCTCCCTTAGATCGAAAAAACCGACGCAACATCAACTGCGATAAAGCAAATAAAGCATTGGCAGCCATGAAATCACCGGGAGAGATATACAAAATTTTAGAAGGATGTGATCCACAAAACCGATTTGGCAACTGCACTCAATATTCAATGATTGCTGCTAAATATGGTCTTATGAAAAAAGTTCCAAATATCTGGATAGCAGCTCATGAGGACAGAGTGCATGTTTTTTTGGTGCTGACACAGGAATCGTTTCAATTTAAAAGTCTGACCATCGCAGACTTCAGCAAAGTGGGCGACAAAGCATTTTTTATATGCGACCCATGGTTTAACGTCGCCTGCGAAGTGGGTCTTTACAAAGCCATGATCATGACGAAATCATCTCAGTGGGCACAGCAGGGTAAGGAAATATTTTCAAACCTTGTTCCCGATCCTGAACCCGTTCTTGAATGGGTTAACAGGTTATTTGTTGGTCGTATATGGTTTCAGCAATTGACTGATAAGGACGGAAAACCCACCCAGTTTTATACGGAGCGCTTTTTAAATTTCTGATTTCAAATATTTACTCCAGTCGTAGCATTTTCTAATCCTGAAATGATCCTGAAGGTTAGTAGTGATACCTATGTCTCAGCTCTGCCGTTCATGAACTGACTTAAACAGTTTTTCTCTGGCCAATTGCAGTTGTCTGGCCGCTTCATTATCGGTCATAAATGTCGCTTTTTCCTCCAGCTGTTTAATCGCTCATAACGCTGGTCGCCTTGTTGAGAGGATCGTTCGCAGATTTTCTTGATCGCTACCCCATTGAGATCGCAGTGTAATTGATCCGTTTCAACAAGTAGCCTGATGTCCGCTTTGGTAAATGGAGTGTGGAAACCGTTGGAGGTACACTGTCGTCGTTTGACGCTGGCGCTTGATGTATTGCCGAATCAGGCGGGTTATCTGTGCCCTTGAGTAGCCGCTGGCTACCATCAGGTAGCGACGGGTGAGGCCTTTATCCTTTTTACTCAACGATTGGTACTTGAAGTAGCTGAGGGTTTGCTCAATCCAACGGTAGCATTCATCCTTTGATTCCCAACCCGGCTCAAGGCCGGGAGTGTTTGGGAGGAGTGTTTCCACATCCTCCAGCGTTTTGATAAAGGCGGTGTTCATGATGATTTTCATCTCCTCATCATGAACGACTGTGCTGGAACTGCAGGCTCATTTCACGTTGGAAATAGGGGGTACCTTCAGGCTCATTTCATAATGGAAGAGACTGGTTGAGGCAAAAATCTCAATATACGGCTATTCTCTTAAATCTGCATTTCCCTTTCCCACTGTGGATGACCAGCAGTATGGTCTCATCGATAATTGGCTTGTCAGGTTTCTTTATGTCTTTGTCTGCTGCTCAAGAACTGGTGAAGTTAACTCGCCTTTTCTATAAAGGGTCTTTGAAGTCATCAAACAAACGCTATTCTTATAATTTATGGAACAACTCCCTTTGATCGAAAAATCCAACGCAACATCAACTGCGAAAAAGCAAATAAAGCATTGGCAGCCCTGAGCAAATTACCGGGAAAAGAATACAAAGTTTTAGAAGGATGTGAACCACAAAGCCGGTTTGGTAACTGCTCTCAATATTCATTAATTGCAGCTAAATATGGCCTTATAAAAAAAATCCCAAATATTTGGATAGCCGTTCATGAGGACGGAGTACATGCTTTTCTGGTACTGGCACGGGCGTCGTTTCGATTTGAAAGTCTGACTTTTGAAGACTTTAGCGAAGTGGGTGACAGAGCATTTTTTATATGCGATCCGTGGTTTAACATTGCCTGCGAAGTGGGTCTTTACAAAGTCATGGTCATGATGAAGTCATCCCAGTGGACACAACAGGGTAAGGAAATATTTTCAGACATTTTGCCCGACCCTGAGCCCGCTCTTGAATGGGTCCAGAGGTTATTTGTTGGCCGTATAAAGTTTTATCAATTGACCGATAATAGTGGAAAGCCTACCCGTTTTTATGCGGAGGAGTTTTTAGGCTTGTGATTCCAAATATTTGTTCCTGTTGTTGTACCATCACTTTTCCGCTCAGTTATAATTCAGCCTGTTACTGAATAAACCACTGTCATACGAATGCGTAATCCCCGAATTTATTTTCCCTGTTCTATGAGTGCTGGCGCAACGGTTGAGTTGACCGACAGCGCGGCAAACCATGTAGGCAAAGTTCTGCGAATGAAACCTCAGGACTCCCTGATATTGTTTGACGGCGACGGTTCTGCTTATCAGGGGAAGGTTGAGTCCGTCAGTAAAAAAAGCGTGGTGGTGATGCTTGAGCATCCCATTGAAAAGACGGTTGAATCGCCACTGTCAATTCACCTGGGCCAGAGCCTGAGTCGTGGCGAACGCATGGATTATGCGATTCAGAAAGCGACAGAGGTAGGCGTTACGGAAATAACACCGCTGTTCAGTGAGCGCTGTGAAGTCAAACTGAACAAGGAGCGGCTGGAAAAACGTTTACGACACTGGCAACAGGTAGCCATCAGTGCCTGTGAACAATGCGGCAGAAATCGTGTGCCTGTGATACATCCGGCTGTTTCTGTGGATGAATGGGTCACGCAGCAGACTTCGGATTTGAAGTTTGTGCTGCATCACCGCACAGAGCGCAGGCTGGAAGGCTATGACCAGCCTGCATCGGTTTCCCTTCTGATTGGTCCTGAAGGTGGGCTGACGGCTGATGAAATAGAGCGTGCGGAGCAAAATGGTTTTAATGCGCTGGCCCTGGGACCAAGGGTATTGCGCACTGAAACCGCACCGGTTTCAGCCATTACACTGATGCAGTATCTGTGGGGTGATGTTCGGGGAGATCTCCGGGGGGAGAATGCGTAAGCGTCTTAAGCTTTTCATCAACCAGCTCAAGATTCGGAATGCAGGAGGGTAGCCGGTTAACGATGACCTGTGCCTTTTCTGCAACGCCTGTTTCTGCTTCAGCCGTTTGAACATCGGAAAACTGCAATTCAATCGACTGCGGCAACCCCTGGATAACCATTCCGTAGAAAGAAGTTTCTGACCCTTCTGTCATGGTATTGAAAATAGCCAGTCTGGCACTGGGTGAAAACTCAGCAAACCGCCGCTGATTAAGACGCTCAAAAGCAATCAGGGGAATCTGCTGCCCACGCCAGACGATATCGCCCAGATACCAGTCTTCAGGGTGGTTTTTACCGGTGGGTCGGGAATAGTCGATGATATCCACCACACACACCGCAGGCACCAGTAATGGCTTTTGCTGCATGGGAATCAGCAGTGACGAAAGGGTTCTGGTTTCCATCATGGTTTAAACCTCTTGTTTTGTCATTGCCGGTCAAGCGTGTGATGGTTGATGATCATAGTACTGATTGACTCTGAACTTACGAATCAGTGCCGCCGGGTCAATAATAATCACAACCCGGCCATCGCCCAGAATTGTGGCACCATTAACACCGGACAAGGATGCAAACTGAGGGCCAAGGTTTTTGGTAACAATATCCCTGCTGCCAATCAGTCCATCTACATGCAGGGCGTATTTCTGCCCACCCCGGTCAAGCAGAACTATGGGACAACGGTCTTCCTGAATCCCTGGCTCTGTATTACCTGTCAGTTGTCCCAGGAATAGCACCTGATACTTCTCCCCTCCGAACTCAAGGGGAAGTGTGTCATGAAAGCAGCGTAACAGGGTGTCTGGTGTAATGGTGGTGACACCATCAATAGACTGCAGTGGCAGGGCGTACAGGCTTTCACCGACCTGCACCATAAGGGCGCGGTTCATCGACAGGGTGAAGGGCAGTCTGAGCCTGAAGCAACAGCCTTTACCACGGGTGCTTTCAATCTGCATACTGCCGCCCATCTGCCTGATTTCAGTGTTGACCACATCCAGCCCAACGCCACGGCCTGAGATCTGAGTGACGGTGTCAGCGGTTGAAAAACCGGACTCAAGAATTAACTGAATCAGGTCGGTATCAGACAGCTGGTCATCAGGTGCAATCAGATGTTTTTCCAGAGCTTTTGTCCGGATGGCATCGACATCAATACCCTCACCATCGTCGTGCAATTCCAGAACAATATCGGCTCCTTCCCTTTTAACCACCAGTTCCAGCTGTCCGACTTCAGGTTTTCCTGTGGCCCTGCGATCATCAGCGTTTTCAATGCCATGACTGACTGCATTACGGATCAGATGCTCAAGCGGTGAAAGAATCCGGTCCAGCATGGTTCGGTCCATTTCACCTTCTGCATTTTGAACGTTCAGGTTTACAGGTTTTCCTAACTCCTCAGAAACCTGGGTTGTTATTTTTTTCAGCCTAGGCAACAAGCGGGCAAACGACACCATTCGTGCCTGTATCAGTTTGTCCTGCAGCTGAATTTGTGTTCTGGACTGCTGCATAAGCAGGGATTCGGTTTCACTGCTCTTGTCTGAAATGGCCAGCCGGAGGTCGGCAAGGTCTGTGGCTGATTCCATCAGGGAGTGTGACAGCTGTGGGTCCAGCCGCCTTAACTGTTCCGTGACCCGGGTGATGGTGTTTTCCATTTCATCCAGGGTATGACGAATGTTAGTCACTTCCTGCTCAATACGGGAGCGGTTAATGCTGGACTCACCTGAGAGGTTTATAAGGTGTTCAAACAACTCTGCAGAGACCCGAACCATCTCCCGGTTCTGTTTTAGCTTCCGGGATACGGGGGTTGATAGTGGTATTGATAGTGGTGTGGCTCGTTCTTCAGCTTGTTCTGGGGATAGCTGTGTAGCGGTTGGCAATCTGGCTTCAATCCGAATATCAGGTGCCTGTTGTACTTGACCGGAGTCTTCAGTACCGACTTCTGTCTGTAACTCAACAACGTGTGAATCCTGTTGTATATCACTGGCTGGCTCGCCAGCCGATGGTCGGGCAAGATAATCTGGCAGATGATGAGCTTCATCTGTCGTCGAAAGTTCAGGTTTAACGGTTAACGCCTCAGGCTCATTGTTCGACGCATTTTGATGTTCTGCCTGCCATTCATTCAGTTTTTGTATGTAGATTGAGGCCGCCGGAACAGGCTGGTCAGACTTAAGGGCCTGAAGCATCTGGTCAATATGGTCGTGGGAAGCCTGCATTAAGCCCAGGGGGATATCGCCTGTCCATGTTTGTCTGGTGAACAGCTGGGAAACAATTAACTCGTAGACGCCCTCCAGAGCATGGCTGAGGTCTGCCAGATCAGGCTGCTCTGACATTCGCGCACCGCCTTTTAATGAATGCAGCAGACGCTGAAGTTCTTTGACGGGTTCCTGACTGGATGTTTCCTTAACCCAGTCTTCCAGAGCCTGGTGGGCATCTTCGCTGATCTCAAAGGCTTCATCGAGGAAAAGGTCCAGCAGTTCTATTTCTTCAACTTCGATGCTGTGTTGAACATGGCTGACCGATGTTGTTTTTACCGGTTCTTCATGCCCTTCCCCTTCATGCAGAAGCAGTGCTTCCAGGGCATGACGGAGTTCCGTGAAAACGGCCTGAGAGGGTTCGGGGGGCTGCTGTCCTGCCGTGTGGTTAAGCATATTCAGTAATGCGTCAAAACCGTTTGTCAGTGGCTTTACCAGTGGCTCCGGAAGGGTATTTGTATGCAAGTCCAGGTAGTTGCAGATGTCTTTTAAAATATCACTCAGTTCGGCAACGGGTTGCAGCTGTTGTTCCCGGCAGCGCTGACCCAGTGTGTCCAGTTCTTCCTGCAACTGCTTCAACTGAGGGTGGTCAATACCCTGCTGCCAGAGTTCAGGCAAGGTATCTGCCAACAGCAGATACTCAAGCCCTTCAGCAGGCAGGAGGCGTGGCTCAGGCTGGGCTTCGGGTTGCTGGACAGGTTGTGGGATAAGCTGCTGGTGCAGTATATCCAGCCATGAAAGATAACCGTCGCTATCCAGATATAATTCTGTTGGGTTGTCACTGAGCTGGTTAAGCGCGTCAGCGATCAGAAGGCAGCCTTCCTGCAGTGTCCGGGTGACTTCCTCATCAGCGAGGACCTGGTGGCTTCTGAACTCTTTGACATGGTATTCCAGAGCATCAACCAGCTGTGCCAGCGTATCAAAACCGGACATTCTGGTAATACCCTTGAGAGTATGCAAAGCCCTCTGAACGCTGTCACTGACCTGCAGGGGACTGCCGGTGTTCTGGACGTTGTTAATGAACGTTTGAACGGTCTCCAGATGATCTCTGGCTTCTGTCTGGAATACCGTCAGGAGTTGATCTTCGGCTGAGGTAATGTCAGCCGTTTCAGCCTGCTGTGGCAGTATTGATTCCACAGGTGCAGGCTGGTCGTTGATCACTTCTCCGAACTGGACTGCAATACTGTCATCGTCGTCTTCATCTGGCGCATCGGGGTGTTCTGGAGCCAGATACTGTTCACCGTTAGCCAGGGCATCTGCCATTTCCATGCAGACCAGTACATCAGGAGTCAGAAGCTGGTTATCCTGGATGTAATCGTCCAGTAATGCCGGAAGCATGTTATTGGCCCGGGCAACCAGGTTCTGCATATCCGGGTTAAAGGCCGTGGTACCCTCAATCAGACGGTTGAGCATATTTTCAACTGACCAGGCCAGTTCGCCAATGACATTGGCTTCAACCATACGTCCACTGCCTTTCAGGGTATGAAAGGAACGTCGTATATCAGACAGTATCGCCGGTTGTAGGTCCGATGATGACTGCCACTGGGGGATAAGACTGGCCAGTTGCGCCTGAACATCACTCGCTTCTTCTCTGAAAACCTCCAGCAAATCTTCATCGATCAGGCCCGTTGTTGTTGCAGGCTCTGTCTCGTGCTTTTCAGGGGTGAACGCTATAGCCCTATCCAGAATAGCGCTATCCAGATCCTCAGGTAATTCAGGTAAAGGCTCTGGCTGTTCCTCCAGTGGGTCATCAATCTGAAAAACAGCTCTTGATGAATGTTCAGGTTCAGTTGTGTCCTGTTCAATTTCAACCAGCGTAAGCTTGCCGGAAGTAAAAGCGGAGAGATCATTCTCTACAGGTTCCGGGGTATAAGTTGCTATTCCGGCCGGATCTGGAGTGACTGGAACTTCCAGCAGTTTCGACAGACTCTCCTGAGCCATTTCCAGAATCGCGTCCGAATGTTCGGTGTCAGGATCGGCGAGTCGATCCAGATAATATTCGATGGCAGTAACAACATCTGCAGTATTCTCAAGCGCCTGCTTGTCAGGCAGATTCCCCGGGTTGTCTATCCACTGGCTATTTATAAAGTCTGCACATTGACGAATAACGTCGGCAGCCCTGGTAAAAGGGGTCATCCCCAGACCACCATAAGCGATTCGCAGAAGATCGCAGGCACTTTGCAGATAGCTCTGATCGAACTGATGGTCTACATACTCAGTAATGGCGTCTTTGGTTTGCTTCAGGTTCTCACGTGTTTGTTCAATGATGCTGGTAAATACTTCATTCAGCAGCGGTGTGGAATCAGCCGGTTGTCCGCTGGCAAACTGATGAACAACGGCCTCCAGTTTCAACAGTCCTGTTGCGATCGCCACAAGTGCCATTTCGGCATCGTTGCCCCGGGAGCTGTGTCTGGTTTCAATAACATCATGAAGCTGTTGTTTAAATTGCAGAACCTGCTGCCCCTGCTCTTCCAGCCCAAGCGCCAACAGGGTGTCGCTCACCTGCTGAATAATCGGGAGCTGGTTCTGGAGGATCAGTGGATCTGGCTCTGTAGCCAGCAGGTACAGGTCAAAGGCATCCTTGATGCCTGCCAGTTCATCATTCAAAGCCTGTATGACGGGGGTGGCTGCCTCGTTTCCAACAAAGGTACTGGCTTCACTGTTTTTCAGTGCCTCATGGAGTTTGTAGCGAGCTTTCATGGCGCTGCCAAAGCTTCCATCGTCATCAGACAGGGCAATAAAATACAGTAACCCCCTGAATAACTGGTCGTCGGGTGTTGTGTTGATAAACGACGACCCTTTGACGACAAAAGCCCGAAGTTGCAGATCTACGGATCGCAGAAGATTGGTGATGTGCAGGGTTTGCTTAATGCTGTCGTTCTGTAAACCTTCGACCAGGGCAATACAGGCTTCCCATAATGGGCTCAGGGGAGCATCCCAGCACAGATTCTGCAGTTTGGCGAAGATACGAGCCATCACCTGCAACTGTTGTTCTCTGTGCTGCTCACGCAGATAGGCTGCCAGTACAACCTGATATTTCTGGCGTATTTTAGGCAGCAGGCTGGTGAGGCCGGACTGTTCCAGCTTCTGAATCTGTTCATCACTGAGAGAAGGGGGAAAGCCGGGTATCTGTGGATAGAAAAAGGCAGCTCTGGATAATGCGTCTGCGCCGCGCAGGCTGCGCATTTCATTAATTAATGGCAGCAGGGGCATTGGACGGTCCATGCCGGAATGAACCACCTGTTCTATATAGGCGGGGAGCTGCAGAATCGAGTGCATCAGGCATTCATGGACAGCATCCAGGTCCTGAACCGCTTTTCGGCTTAACGCCTCCAGCAGTTTTTTCAGCTCTTCTGCAAGCAGCGTTGCACCACCCTGCTGCAGCATTTTCAGAGTATTGTGAACCTGTCCGGCAGAGTTCAGGCAGGCTTCAAGGTGAGCCGGATTACCAGGATCGCCCAGATGCTTTTCCAGTGCCTGACGGGTTTCTGTCAGGACTTTGTTTATTTCCCCACTGACCCAGCCAAGCTCTGCATGCTTCTCGATAGTGCTCTTATCAGGAAGGCTCTTATCAAGATGGTTATTATCGGCATAGCCCTGTTGTTCTGCCATGAACGGCTCCGTTAAAAGCAACCCTGTTTTCAGCGTATTGTTGTCAACGCATCGTTTTCAGCATTTTTATATCAGGCGGTCGCGCTGAACTCATCGTCGTCAATGTCCGGGTTGATTTCAGCTCCAACGGACTGCCCTATAAAGGCTTCAGTGGATGAATCCAGTCCCGGGTCAGGGAGCCGGAAGCCGGAGACGGACTGACGCATTTCTACCGCCATTTCAGCCAGAGTTCCTACCGAATTCGCGGTTGCTGTGGTTCCGGAGGCTGTCTGGTTTGTGATGTCGCGAATCGTTAACATGCGCTGGGAAATCTGTACAGCGGATTCTGTCTGGTTTCTTGCTGTGGCAGAGATATCTCTGACCAGCGTTGCCAGATTACCAGACACCTGTTCAATTTCTGCCAGCGCTATACCAGCGTCCTGAGCCAGTTGAGCACCGCTGACTACCTGAGAAGTCGTCTGTTCCATGGACGTAACGGCTTCGTTGGTATCGTTCTGGATGGCGGTGACCAGCGTTTCCACCTGTCGGGTTGCACCGGACACTCGCTCAGCCAGACGCTGCACTTCGTCTGCCACTACCGCAAAACCCCGGCCCGCTTCACCCGCCATGGAGGCCTGAATGGCTGCGTTCAGGGACAGGATGTTGGTCTGGTCAGCGATGTCGTTGATCAGTGAGATGATGTCACCAATTTCCCGGGAAGACTCACCCAGTCGTTTAATTCGCCTGGAAGTATCCTGAATCTGTTCCCGGATAATGTTCATACCGTTGATGGTGTTACGAACCACCTGAGCACCGTTGGTGGCAATATCCACAGAGCGGCTTGCCACTTCGGCGGATTGAGCCGCGTCCCTTGATACCAGACGCATGGATTCGGACATATCGTTAACGGATTGTGTGGTAATGCTGATTTCCTGGGCCTGGTTTTCAGCAGCCTGTGCCATCTCGATAGCGGTGCTCTGGGTTTTCTGGGCGGAGTTGTCCACCTCAACCGCAGACTGGTTAATGGTTTTGACCAGGGCGCGAAGCTGCTCAATGGAGAAGTTGATCGAGTCTGCAATGGCACCGGTAAAGTCTTCTGTCACAGTGGCGGATACAGTCAGGTCACCGTCTGCAAGGTTTTCCATTTCATTCAGCAGACGCATGATGGCTTTCTGGTTGGCTTCATTCTGAGCCCGGGTTTCAGCCAGTCGCAGCTGGGTGGCGCGGTTAATGCTCATGGCAACCAGCACCAGTGCAATAAAGGCCAGTACTCCAATAACAATCGCAAAGGTTTCGTTAACAAAGCGGGATCGGGCTGTTTCTTCAAAGGTGTCCTGCAGGATGGAAGTCTGTTGCAGCAATTGCTGGGCATCGGTGAAAATCATGTTGGATGCCGCACGCACCTGAAACAGCTCCGGCGAGATTTCCAGAATGTCGTCCACGCTGCTCTCTACAAAACTGAACAGGTCGGCAATTTCTGCCAGCCTGTCCAGCGCTTCATCATCGGTGATCTGGTTGATGCGCATGGCCTGGTTTCCATACAGCATACCCTCAAGAACCCGACCAAAAAGTTTAGCGTCACGGCCAAAGGTATCTGCAGCCATAATCGCATCTTCGCCACCGCGCAGTACTTTGGAAACGTTGGCCACAATTCTTTCAGCCAGCCACGGCTGGCGTTGTGCCAGGGCAACCTGGTCTGCCGGGGTACCGTTTTCCAGAAGAATATCGATGACTTCGTCGTATTCCACCTGCAGTTGCGGAATGGTATCGCTGAGAGTGCCTGCCATATCGTGCAGGTTCAGAACCGTTTCTTCGGCAGCCAGAATATAGTCGGCTCCGGCTCGCAACTCTGCCCATGAGGCTTCAATGGATTTAAGCTGGCTCAGGGCTGAGATATCGCCGGGCTGCATGTAGGGAGAGACGGTTACATCAGAGCCGTTCAGCGAATTGAATGTTTTGTCGAATTCATTGCGGGCCTCCCTCAGCAGGGTAAAGGCTTCTTCCTTTCCCTCGGCAGCTTCAGAGGAATTGGTGGATATTCTCTGGGACAGTACCCGCAATTCACCGGAGCTGGAAATCAGTTGCTGGCTGAGGCTGTTTTCCTGGCTTATATAAACAAACGCTGCCGACATAACCACAAGCGATACGATTAACAGTGTAATAGCCCCGGCAGTTGCGCGATTGCCTGATCTCCTCTGGGCGCTGTCTGCATTGATGCCTTTCATTATTATTATTCCCGGTTATGTTATTCGCTGGCCGCCATCAGAAAGTCGGAATGGCTGACCAGTTTGTCGATGCTGAAAACTGGGTGGCTTTTTTCCAGGTTGTAACAGCCTTCAATGAAATAGTTAACAGCTTCTGTATTGTCAGCAGTGGTTGCCTGAGCTTCTTCAGTAAAACGCTCTGACGGAAACTGTACCATCCCCTGCACCTCGTCAACGATCAGGCCGACAACCAGCTGTTTCCGGTCAACCACCATAATTCGTCGTGTGGTTCTGTCTGATGGTGCCGGTAAGCCAAGAAATTCTGGCAGGTCGATAATGGGAACCAGACGTCCACGAACGTTAGATACACCTTTTGCCCAGCTCTTTGTTCCGGGCAGCGGTGTTATATTCGGGACAGGCAGAATTTCGGTGACGTCCCCAATACCTGTGACGTAGTGCTGCTGGTTCATTCTGAAGCCAATACCCACCCATGGTGCCTTTTGCTCCCTGTATTCCGGAGGCTCTTTGGCATGCAGAATCACCTGGGTTTGTATCTGCTGAAGCAAATCAAACGGCTTTAAAACCGTTGCTTTGTTATTGTTTGCAGGCGCCTTTTCGTCTGTTGGCATGGCTGTTTTTTCGCTCATGGCTGCTTTTTTTTGGGGCTCATGACTGCTTTTTTTGGGCTCATGGCTGTTGATCAGACAGCTACCGGGCTGGTGACTCTTGTCAGTGTATTCAGCAGCACTTTTTCATCAATGGGTTTGGTCAGGTAGTCTTTTGCTCCCTGTCGAAGCCCCCATACTTTGTCGGTTTCCTGATCTTTAGTTGTGATGATGATAATGGGAATTTGATGAGTTTCTGAGTCTTTAGACAGTTGTCGTGTTGCCTGAAAACCGTTTAATCCTGGCATGACAATGTCCATCAGGACCGCATCCGGTTTTTCCTGTCTGCACAGCGCCACCCCATCGGCACCATTCTCTGCGGTAATGACGTTGTAACCATTTTTTTCCAGTATGGCTTTTAGTCGATACAGCTCTGTGGGCGAGTCATCAACGATTAAGACATTGGCCATTTTGCCCCCTTGCTCAGGTTTACCTTATGTTTTTTTAATCATTCCTTCAGCTCTGGAGCCGGTCGGCAACAGAGTATTTTTATACGCAGGGTTGTTTTTAATCTGTGTGCAGGTCTGGTAGCCATCGGTAGTCTTGCTGTCATCGATAACTATTCTTTTGAGATGCTTTCTGGATTCATCCATGGATTTCCCCCGGATTCCGCCGTATACAGAGTACGGCTTCAGGCTATTACCTGCCCTTCTGTTCTGGAATTCAGCTTTGGTCCCCAGCTGTACCAGCATCTGCATTTTTTAGCACATAAGTATTACCTGTGACCAGAGAAAACCAGAGGTTTATTCACTGACCAACGGTCAGGATTAAAGGTTTCTGTAAGCCGGTCGATGCTGCCAGTATTCAAATCCAAACAAAAACGCAGGGAATGCTAATGAAAATGAGAGTGTCGCTGGCAGCTGGGGTATTCCTGGGTTGCCTTTCAATAAGTGCTGCCAGTTCTGCTGAAACCCTTCAGGATGTGCTGAATAAAGCGTTGAAAACAAATCCTCAGGCTCTTGCCAGCCTGAACCGTTACCGTGCTGAAATGGAGAATGCGGATGCGGTCTGGGGAAGGTATTTCCCTACAGTGGATGTAACAACAGGGGTTGGCAAGCAAAAGAGGTACGTTGATAACCTTGATAACAATGACAAAATTGTTACTCGTAGAGAGGCCTCCTTTTCTGTAAAGCAAAACCTGTTTTCAGGGTTCAATACCCAAAACAGCGTTGATCAGGCCCGTCATCAGGCTAAAGCCGAATTTCTGCGCTTGAAGAATACTCTGCAGGATGTAAGCCTGAAGATTGTCGATGCCTATCTAAAGGTGCTTGAACGCAGGGATATGATTAATCTGGCTATTGAAAACCTGAAAACGCACGATGTTATTTTCCAACAGATTCAGCAGCGTGCTCAGCAGGGAGTTGCCAGAAGTTCTGACCTCGCCCAGATAGAAGGACGTCGCGCCCGTGCCAATGCCAATGTCATCAATGCCCGTAACAATCTGGCAGATGCCGAAAGCGAGTTTATGGCCCTGGTTGGCTCAATGCCTGCCGATCTCGAACAACCGGGTTCATGGAAGCTCAAAATGCCAGAGTCGCTGGAAGTCGCCTTGCAGAGCGCCATTGACTCTCATCCTAATGCTCTGGCATCAGCCCATGAAATCAAGTCTTCGCAATCCCAGTATGAATCGTTGAAAAGCAGTTTCTATCCAACACTGGATATTGAACTGGATCAAAGCTGGAAGAAAAATGCAGACGGTCAGGCAGGCAGGGTTCGCGATGGTACCGCAGTGATGAAATTAAGGTATAACCTGTTCAAAGGGGGGGCTGACAAGGCCCGCCTTGATGAAAGTGCCTACCGTGCTGAAGAAAGTCGGGCCCAGCGTGACAGAGTGTTGCGTACCCTCGAAGAAACCCTTCGGATAGCCTGGGCTGCATACGAATTTAATATGCAGCAGCAGAAGTTTCTCCGCCTGCACGAAGAATCCAGCCGCGAGAGTGTCGAGGCTTATCGGGAGCAGTTCAATATTGGGAAAAGGACCCTGCTGGATCTGCTGGACAGTGAAAATGAACTGTTTCAGTCCAGTCGCAGCCTGACTTCAGCCATCTATCAGGAAGCCTTTGCCCGTTACCGGGTCTTTGCGGCCACCGGAGAGTTGATGGATGTTCTTGAAATCAATATGCCGGCAGGTTGGGAGTAAAATCTGCCACGATCAGCCATCATCACTTTGCGAGAGCCGGATCAATTGATCCGGCTTTTTCTTTTCATAGTGTCCAATCTTCTACTAGCCTTATCCTCCGAAGGAAAACAGCAGTAGGGCTGCCTGTTATCGGTCAGACTCTATCTGTTCACCGTTTAAAGAATAAATTCCAGACAGGTAATTATGAGAACTGATAACGCTGGCTTTATCTCAATTGCCTTGAAGCTGATTGCACGTCAGATACAAATTTTTGAAGGCTCGCAATACTTTTGTGGCTTGCAATACTTTGATGGGCTGCAATGCAAGAGGGCTGTTTTATGAAAGTGGTTGTAGTAACCGCCTGTCCCACAGGTATTGCGCACACCTATATGGCAGCGGAAAAGCTGACAGAAGCTGCTTTATCACAGGGACATGATGTAAAGGTTGAAACTCAGGGGGCGATGGGGATTGAGAATGAAATCACACCTCTCGATATTGAAGAGGCCGACATCGCCCTGTTTGCCGTTGATATTGCCGTTGAGGGCGAGGATCGCTTTGGCGATCTGAAGGTTGTCAAAGTACCTGTTGCTGAAGCTATTCGAAACCCGGACGCTGTGATGACCCAGCTGGGGCGAAGTGTGTCTGTATCCTGAGTGGAGGGGTGCGGTATTTTACTTTTCTGCTCACTGTTGCAGAGGTTTAGGGACGATTGTCAATTATTAAAACAGAACAACAGGAGATGCCGGGGGTAATGAGCAGTAAGGAACTAGTGTTTACCTGTGAGTTGATTAATGGGCTGCATGCCCGACCAGCCAGTGCTTTCGTTAAGGAAATTCAGGCGTTCAACGTTGAAGTGGTACTCGAAAACCAGCGAAATGGCAGGACTGCAAACGGCAATAGTGCTCTCTCTTTAATTTCTGCAGACATTTCTCACCGTGACGTGTGTAAGCTGATCATTACGGGGGTGGATGCCAAGCGGGCATTAGCCCGCCTGCGGTATTTTATTCAAAAAGAACTCCCCGGAAGCGACATTCCCGCCACCTCCGCCCAGGGTACTTCCTATCTGCCCCCTTCGTTGCGAGTCCTGAAAATGAATGTTGCGAAAGGACATGCAACGGGGGAAGGCTGGGCCAGAGGGGCTCCGGTCTGTCTGAAAGAATACCGTTTTCTACCCGCCCAGGACCATGCCGTTTATGCTGGAGTGACCGGGGAACGGTTGCGGCTGATGGGGGCTCTGGAACAGGTACAGAAAAATCTCTTTCAGACAATCGAAAATACTGAGCTGGTTGCAGAGCGTGAAGTACTTGGGGCTCACTACACGCTTGCCTGTGACCCGGACTTTAAAAGACGAATGCTTGATCATGTGAATAATGGTCTGTCGGTCGTAGAAAGTATTGAAGCCACCCTGGAACATTTTTCCCATGCATTGAAAAGCGGCGACAGCACTTATCTGCAGGACAGGGTGATTGATATCCGGGACCTGTGTGATCAGCTGATGCATTTTTCCTACGGCAGTGGTTGCTTGTATACCCCTGACGTTCTCAGCCAGCACAGTATTTGTCTTGCCGACAACCTGACTCCCAGCCAGTTTCTGGCCCTTGATCACCGTTATCTTAATGGCCTGGTGCTGGAATCAGGTGGCAAGGCGTCGCACACGGTACTGATTGCGCAGGCGAGAGGTATTCCTGTTGTCGTGGGAGCGGAAGGAGCCAGAGAGCTAATGAATGCGTCCAGCGAAGTCATTCTGGATGCCGGGCTGGGCATACTGATTGGCGACCCTTCCAGAGAGGTTGGGCGGTATTATCAGCAGGAGCGTCGAAAGCAGCAAAGGATGAATGAGCGCTATCACCCTTTTATTGACAGGCTGGCCGAAACCCGTGATCGTCAAAGGCTGGAAATAGGAGCCAATATTGTCGGGGTAGAGGATGCAGAGCAGGCTTTTGGGCAGGGGGCTGAGAGCATAGGGCTGTTTCGCACTGAAATGATTTACATGCAGAGAGAACAGGCTCCGGATGAAAAAGAACAGGTGACTACCTACAGCAAAATCCTGACGCTGGCTGAAGAACGTCCCGTTATTATTCGCACAATGGATGTTGGGGCGGATAAACCTGTTGATTATTTTGAGCTGGAAGAAGAAGAGAACCCTTTTCTGGGTTACCGCGCTATCCGTTTATATCCGGAATTTCTTGATCTCTTTCGCATACAGGTTCGTGCCATTCTGATAGCTGCCCGTCAAAAGTCTGTACTGGTTATGATTCCGATGGTCAGCTGTCTGGACGAGGTACTGTGGGTCAGGGATGTTATCCACACTATTCAGGAAGAGATGGGTCAGGACAATGAAGTCTATGGAAGCATCCGCCTGGGTATTATGCTGGAGGTTCCTTCAGCCTGCCTGATCATTGACCAGCTGGCACCCTGGGTCGATTTTTTCAGCATCGGCAGCAACGATCTTGCACAGTACTTTCTGGCAGCAGACCGGGACAATGAAAAAGTTGGAGATTTATACAGCTATCTGCACCCGTCTTTCCTGCGACTTCTGAAAATGGTAACGCATGAAACCCGGCAACATCAGCGCTGGACAGGGCTTTGTGGCGAGATGGCTGCTGATCTTGAAGCCTTACCTCTTCTGGTCGGTCTGGGGTTGGATGAAATCAGTCTGCCAGGCACTTTTATCCCCGCGATTAAAGAGAAACTCAGCCATCTGGACTCTTCAGAGTGCCGGAAACTGCTGGATCAGGCGATAGCCTGCAACAGTATTCAGGCGGTGCAGGCTTTACTGCGGGCATTTCGCAGCGATGTGACTTCCAGGACCGTATTTGATACGGCCATCGTCAACCTTGATTATGAAGCGCTCAGCAGGGAGGAAGCGGTTAAAGAGCTGGTTGATATGATGTTGATGGATGGACGTTTATCGGATGGTTGCCATGTGGAAGAAGCTGTCTGGGCTCGTGAAGCGCTATATTCAACAGGGATGGGAAGTGGAATTGCGATTCCCCACTTACAGTCCGAACATGTGTTGTGTCATTCCGTGGGCATTTTGCGGTTACGGGAGCCTTTGCACTGGCAGGAGGGCAGTGAAGAAGGTGTGAAAACGGTATTTTTACTGGCTGTTCCGGACTCTGGCGCGAAAGATCAGCACATGAAAGTGTTTTCCCGGCTGGCGAGAAAACTGGTTAAACCTGAGTTTATTGAGCGTTTTGACCAGTGTGACGATAGGCAGCAGGTCATTTGGTTGCTGGAAAAAGAAATCGAGTTGTCAGACTGACCCCGGTGGTCTCTCAGAGTTGTGCCAGTTGTTTCAGGAAGCGGAGTTGTCCGTCGCTGTTCAGCTGTTCCAGGTGTTTGGCATAGGGGTTATGGTCTTCTTCGATCGGCTCCCGCTTGTTTCCATCGTCTTCTGGCTGATAGTCAGCAGTGAGGGGCGTTATGCTCTCTGCCCGGTTTATCAGGCGGGCAGCCTTATTCAGTTCGCCTTCATTTGCCAGCAGCTTCCGCCATTGATCACAAAACCGGGTCGCCAGTTTTTTTTGTGCGGCGGGAACCGGATACCCTCTGTTGCTTTCAAGGCTGTCGATATCAAAGTCATCTGAAAAACGCATTTCCTCAAGACGAATGACATCGCGCATAACTTTTGCTGCAAGGCTGTCCCGATGTTGGGTTCCTGCAACAATATCAGCAACAAAAGCGGCAACGGGAGGGGTTACATTCTCTGCCTGCAGAAGGAAACTCAGACACTCCTCTCTGACCAAGGGGTCTGCTTTCCTGTTCAGAAGGTTTTGCTCCGAAGCGGCAGTAGCCATAATACCCAGCTGGATAAGCCGGATTATATCGGTATTTAAATATTTGGCTTCATCGTGATCAGAGAAGCGATGCAGGCTCATAAGCAGTTCAAACAGCAGTGCTTTTCGAGTGGTATGGGCGTGGCGGTAACGAATACCTGCTGAAACTTTGTGCGATGGGTCAACAGCCTGCAGGGCAAACGGAGCGGAGTTGACAACGGAGTCAGGCTGTTTGGCAGGGTCTGTAAATATTCGACATTTATTTATTTCCGCCAGATAAGGTGGTTGTCCTGTCAGATTACCGGGGGAAACATCAGTATTCGTATAATCCGGCGGGGGCGGAAATGGTTCATCGTCATCTTCCGGTATGGGGTGAGAAGACGGGGGATGAGAAGACGGAGGGGGGGGCATGGTTATATCTGAAGCGGATGGCGACTCAGAAGGCCCTGAGGGGTTAGTTCTTCCAAAAACAGGCTCACCGGCTTCAGGCTTATGGACGGGTTTTGGCTGGTAGTGAAAGTGATCCTTTACTCGGGCAGGAGCAGGCTGAGGAGGTGTTGCAGGCTGCCTCTCAGGGGTCGTGTCTGGTACACGGGTTCGAAGAAATTCAATGATCGAGGTGGGCGCAAAGCCTTTGGGGATTGGAGGTGCTGTCACGCCAGCAGCCTGAAGTTGCGCTCCCAGCCCTATGAGAGTTGCTTCTTCTTTACCAAGTTCCTGCCTGAATTTGCTGGTTCGTTCCCGGTTATAGTGACTATCAATGGTTCTCATGCTCTCAATCAGTTGATTCCTGGCGTTTTCAGCTTTGCTGGCCTGCTGTTGAAAGGCGTTGTCATCAGCAGGCACCAGACGATTCATGTTTCCGTTGTCATCAATGTGGATAATGATAAACGGGAGAGCATTCCGGGGTGACTCAGGCGCATTGAGACTGTGGATTATGGCATCAAGATACTCAAGCATGTGGTTTTGGGTACGCATGGCCTGAACGGTTTTCCACTGCCCGGCAAACGTATTTTTTAAAAGCTCAGTGTGCGCGGCTTCATTAACGACTGATGTTGTTGCGTGAGGGGAAACGGTTCTTTCCCTGACCGGGTTAGTAACAGGCTGTTCCGATGGCAGAGTCGGGAGAGAGGGAATATGCCGTGTTCCTTCTGCCGGGGATACCCCGCCTGTGTCAGGAGGTGTGGTTGCTGGACGTTTGCTGTCGTGAGTCGACGGTGTGTAGGAGTGAGCCGGTACTCCTCTGGAGGGTTTTCCTGGTGGAGAGCTCATAATTATTAGTCCTTTTTACCTTTCACCCGCTGCACATTGCGGAAATGCTGGTCTGCTGTTTCTTCGTACTGAATTTCTGAAATGGCGACTTTTTCAATATGAGCCAGTGCTTCATCAAATCCAGCCTGAATAGCAGCGGCCAGCTCGTTTTTATCAGCCTTTGGATGTTTAAAAAAACCGCCTCCCACCATAGGCGATCTTAGAACGGGTAAAACAGGAAGGTATTTTTTTTCAGCATGAAGATTCCAGGTATTCTGTACTGCCAGAATATTGCCGCTGAATGTTTTCATATCCAGAAGCCATTGTCGTTTACCATCCTCCGTATCAGGGTAGGAGCCATCGGTACCATTGGGGGCAATAGCATAGATCATGGCACCGTTTGCCTGGTCTCCTCCCGGAGGCTTATTAAAGACATCAATGAAAATGGTTCCCGTATTATCCGTGGCGTCTTCGGGTCTGTAGATCGCAGCGCCTACTAATGCTGAATTGTTGTCAGGAAAATGATTCGGGCCAAAGGTTATAAAACCGCCACCTGCAGCATCCGCTTTCTCGACCATGCGTTCGTGAACTTTCTGGTAGGACGCAGCTTTGTGGATCTGGTCAGAAAACTCTCTGTTGATTCCTCCATGTCCGACAGCCAGATTCGGATTGCCGGAGTTGACCGATGCAATCTTACCCTTGGCATGGGGTTCAGAGGGGGTATGGTAAATATTGGCAAAGCCTGTTGATGGAGAAGGCTGCAGGAATGTTGTCTGAACTTTTTGCAGTCCCTGACCGGTTGGGCGAATCTCTTCAGCTACCTCCCCGGGTGAAACAGGGTTGGGCGGTTCTGCCTTTGAACGTTTTCTCAGCCTGTGCTGTGACAGTTCTGCCGGGTCAACATCGTCCGGCAAGACTCTTGTTGCTGGCTGACCTGTTGGAGGGCGGGGTGGGGCAGGTCGTGCAGGTGGATCAGGGAGCAGTACAAACTCACCGTCCTCGATCGTGGAGCTGTCAGTCACCGCGCTTGCCGGTTGTGTGGAGGGTGTTGCGTTCAGTAGCGAACTGAAGGCAAACAGGATGGGGGTGTAGGGGATTGCAGGTTCCGGGATTCCGGCCTGATCTAATTCATTACGACAGGCTTCCAGTCTGGCTTCTGCTCTCAGGGCTTTTTCCCCAAGCGCTGTTCCTTCCGAGCCTTGGTAATGCTGATTGATCGCGTTTAACTGTTCTGCAAGCTTTGCTTTGAGAGCCTGATATTTTTCTTTGTTTCTTACCAGTTCCGGATCGGGAGGAATAAGCCGGACCTGTTTGCCGCCGTCATTCACAAGAATGAAGAACGGGGTGTTAACAAAGGCTTGCTCCGGTTTTTCCAATTGTTGCAGCAGCATCGGAATCGAGGACACAAAGTTCACCTGAGCCTTAAGCTCCCGGACTTCCTGTGTCTGGCTTGTGAAGTTCTGTATGGCTCGTTGTGGTGTGTTAACGTTGATTGCAGGTGTAACGGTAGATAGGGCGCGGTCTGCAATGGGCTTCCGGGGTGGCTGTAAAGCACTGGGTGGTGGCGGAGGAAATGAGGACTTTGCCGGTACTGTGGTCACTTCGTCACCATTCTTTACTCCGGGCGAAGGTGGTGGTGATGGGGGAGGTGTTAACAGGCCGTCGATAGAGTACGGAGAGCCTCCAACTGAAGAAGAGTCGTTAGAACTCATAAAGTCATCCCGAAGAGAGGGGTTATGGACAGGTTATCGGTCAGTAGAAGCAACAAATGAGAATCAAAAAGCGAGTCGCTATAATCTCCTGATCCAAAATTCTTTTTAAGAAAACAACAGAGGCTGTAAGCCTGAATGATGAGTAAAAACTCCGCTCAACGCTTTTTGTTTGAAAACGCCGATATTCGTGGCGAAATCATTTCCATGGACAGCTGCTTTACCGATGCGCTGGCTGCCCATGACTACCCACAGAACGTGCGTGAACTGCTGGGCGAGCTGGCAACCGCTGCTCTGCTGCTGAGTTCCACGCTGAAGTTTGAAGGCATTCTCAGTCTGCAGGCAAAGGGTGAAGGCCCTCTGTCCCTGCTGATGGTGGAATGTACTGATCAGAAAACCTTCCGGGCGCTGGCTCGCTGGGAGGAAGGTGCCGACCTGTCTGGTCACGGGCTGAAAGCCTTGCTGGGCAAAGGTACGCTGGTGATGACTATTGATCCTCACAAAGGCAACCGTTATCAGGGGATTGTGCCTCTGCATCATGAGTCCCTCGCAGACAGCCTGAAAGACTATTTCCAGCAGTCAGAGCAGTTGCCGACCGAGTTCTGGATTGCCAGTAATGGCGACCAGTGTGCGGGTATGCTGCTGCAGGCTCTGCCAGCGGGTGTCGAGGCGTCCGGTGATGTCCGTGAAGAGTCGTGGAATCGACTGTCTATCCTGGCGAACACGGTGACCAGCGATGAACTGCTGTCTCTGGATCATGAAACGTTGTTGAACCGTCTTTACCACGAAGAAGACGTTCGTCTGTTTGATGAAGAACCGGTTGC
The DNA here is from genome assembly GCF_040549045.1 of Endozoicomonas sp. NE40. Taxonomy (NCBI): domain Bacteria; kingdom Pseudomonadati; phylum Pseudomonadota; class Gammaproteobacteria; order Oceanospirillales; family Endozoicomonadaceae; genus Endozoicomonas; species Endozoicomonas lisbonensis. Next base: position 2,829,302 of record NZ_JBEWTB010000002.1, read on the forward strand.
TTTCAGCTGTAACTGTTCCCGCCCAAGAAGTGCCAAAATTCTGCACAGTCTGGGGCGTGCAGAAATTGACGCGATTCTTGCAGAAAGTGGTGAAGTGGCTATGGACTGTCAGTTCTGCAACCAGAAATACGTTTTCTCGGAAACCGATGTTGCGGAAATCTTTGCGGGTCAGGAGCCCAAAACGCACTGATCCGGCTTGTTTCTGATCTATCTGTAGCAGCCTGATGCAATGTCAGGCTGCTGTTATTACTTTGCATACCAGGAAGTACCAAAAAACAACGCCAAAATGCTCACCTATTGTTCTATTAGTGCCTTCGATTAACAAGCTTTGACTTCAGACAACGTTTTCTAACCTGATAACAGTTAGCTTATTAACTAAATGGAGTGGTCAGGAAATAAGCTAAGCCTTTTAGATAACATTTGTAGAGTCAATATAACGAACAATAAGTTTAAGTTGGCGTATTTATAACTTAAGATATGCGCAGCCACACAGAATAACAAAGTTTTTCACAATAGAGCATATATAACTACTACAAGCCTGGGAGAGCTATTGCTATGAGTGAAGTCAATGTAAATGTCGTGCTGGACCCCGAAGCCCTGGCAGAGGTCGGTATCAGAGATGTTCAGGAAATCGTTTACAACCCGTCGTATGATGCCCTGTTTGAAGAAGAAACCAGGCCGGAGCTGGAAGGTTACGAAAAAGGGGTTGTTACTGAACTCGGTGCTGTAGCCGTGGATACCGGCATTTTCACTGGACGCTCTCCCAAAGATAAATGGATCGTTAAGGACGAGACCACCAAAGAGAACATGTGGTGGACTACGGAAGAATCCAGAAACGACAACAAGCCAATTAATCAGGAAGTATGGACGCACCTGAAGGGTCTGGTAACCAGTCAGCTGTCTGGCAAGCGTCTGTTTGTTATCGATGGCTTCTGTGGCGCTAACCCGGATACCCGCCTGAGCATCAGGATTGTGACAGAAGTGGCCTGGCAGGCTCACTTTGTGAAGAACATGTTTATCCGTCCAACAGAGGAAGAACTGAAGGTATTCGAGCCTGACTTTGTTGTAATGAACGGTGCCAGAACGACGAACCCGCTATGGAAAGATCAGGGTTTGAATTCTGAAAACTTTGTTGCTTTCAACCTGACAGAAAAACTGCAGGTTATTGGTGGTACCTGGTACGGTGGTGAGATGAAGAAAGGGATGTTCGCCCTGATGAATTATCTGTTACCTCTGCGCGGCATTGCTTCCATGCACTGCTCTGCCAACGTAGGTGAGAAAGGCGATGTTGCCGTGTTCTTTGGTTTGTCCGGTACGGGTAAGACGACACTGTCTGCCGATCCTAAACGGGCATTGATTGGTGATGATGAACACGGTTGGGATGATGACGGTATCTTTAACTTTGAAGGCGGCTGCTATGCCAAGACCATCAAGCTGACCGAAGAAAACGAACCCGATATCTATCGTGCTATCCGTCGTGACGCTTTGCTGGAAAACGTGACCGTCAGTGCTGACGGAAAAATTGATTTTGATGACGGTTCCAAGACTGAAAACACCCGGGTGTCCTATCCACTGGATCATATCGAGAATATTGTAAAACCTGTTTCTAAAGCGGGGCATGCCAAACGGGTTATCTTCCTGACAGCTGACGCCTTTGGTGTCTTACCGCCTGTGGCTAAGTTGACGCCGGAACAGACCAAGTATCATTTCCTGTCTGGCTTTACCGCTAAACTGGCTGGCACCGAGCGTGGTATTACCGAGCCTACACCCACCTTTTCTTCCTGCTTCGGTGCAGCCTTCCTGACTCTGCATCCTACCAAGTATGCTGAAGAGCTGGTGAAGAAGATGGAAGAGCATGGCGCTACGGCGTATCTGGTGAATACGGGCTGGAATGGCACCGGCAAGCGTATTTCCATCCAGGCCACCCGCGCTATCATTGATGCCATTATGGATGGCTCTATTGATGAAGCTGAAACAAAGACTATGCCGTATTTTGGTTTGCATGTACCTCAGAGCGTCAACGGGGTGGACGATGCCATCCTGAATCCTCAGGACACCTATGAAGATAAGGCAGACTGGAAGCGCAAGACCCAGGATCTGGCGGATCGCTTTATTACTAATTTCAACAAGTTTACTGACAATGAGGAGGGGAAGGCTCTGGTGGCTGCCGGTCCAAAGCTGGATTGATTAACCGCCTTTAGAAAAGAGTTTCAACGTCTTTTATACCTTTAGTACCTGAATAAAAACGGGAGCCCTGGCTCCCGTTTTTATTGGTAGGGGTCTTGGTAATCATCAAGAGCATCTAGTTGGTCTTCATAGGCGGATTTCATGCGGTTTTGTAGTATTTTGAAAGCGTGCAGGGCAGGTTCCAGACGATTCTGAAAGTCAGGATAATCTCCAGTCATTTGGATTAACTCAGACAAGGAGGTTGTTAACTGTATAGCAATAGGTGTTAAACCATCGACGGTTTGTGGTGGTTTATCCATATCCCTGATATGTGCTACGAGTTCTCGAATTTTAGATTCCCATTTGCTGGACATGGTGTATTTCGAGGGTAATGATTCTAAGGTTTTGCATATATAACTTAAAGAGAATTCAGGCTCATTTGGAACTGCATAACGTTTGATCGCTTTATTTAACCCGTCAACAGTCGAATTTAGTTTATCCAGTGTTTCTAGTAGCCTGATTGAATATTTCTCCAGGTCGCCTTGTGTTGTGACGAATGAAGTGGAAAGAGTGTTGTAAAGCTCTGAACCTCCTGCTTTCAGAAGTGATAAGCACATGCCTGAACAGTTATGCGTTTTGCTGAGAGTTTTATAGAAGTTATCAGGGTGGTCTGGATCCTGAACTTCTTCCCAGCGCTGGCGCATTTTGTCCAGATCAAGACCAAACATAGTGAACTTTTCCTGACCGGTTTGCTGGTGCTTGTCAAAACCGACACACGGTAAATAATGCTTTTCTGCCCGCCTTTGCCATTCAGAATCGTCTTTGCTGGATGTTTTTTGGAACGGTAAGGGGCGGAAATTGGATTCTTTGATTGTTTTGTCCGTTATTTCCGGTATATCACCTTGATGGGTTTCGGACTGAGTTAATAAGGTTTGGGAAGGTGCTCTTTCAACATTACGGCTCTCTAGAGAGTTTTCTGTTTCGCTACTGTTCGATTTGGCCATCAACTTGCGGGCATTCGCGCCAGCTTGAAGCTTGAACTTTGTATCAGTACGAACATACATAGCCTTTTCCTGCCGATAGCTCGAAGGGGCTAGAGGAAAGTCCTTTGCAAGGAAGTTATCTATCTTCATTCGAACCGGGGCTAGTAGCCGTTTAAGTGGGTTTTTAGACCGACTCCAGTTAATCAGTCGGATTTCTTGTGGTGTCCAGCTAACATAATCATTAAATCCAGCTATCAGATCTTTCATCGATAGACCTGTATGTCGGCTGGAATTTTTTTTACCGGGCGTTGTCCAGTGCCTGACAACAATATGCCGTGACATACTTTTTGCATCCCCACGACTCCAGCGAAAATCAGGGGGAATATCAAAAACTGAAGCTTTTCGAGCGCAGAGTTTCCTTTGTTCCAGATCCTGCAAATCAGAAACCACCGGTTTCATGGCATTGAGTTCCGCCACCGTGGTTGATGAAGGAATCTTGACCTGACGCGTTATACCGCTTTTCAACTTTGCCCAGCCAACGGATAAAAAGCCTGCTTTTTTGCCCCGCGCCTTATTTTGTGCATTTGAGACCTGTGCGGCAAAGCTGGCAGCATCAGCCCTGCTCTTGAAAACATAGGTAGTAAAGCCTGCTTTGCTCATGCCTTTAGCCTTGTGGATAGAATTAACCTGCTAGTTGCATCGGCTATGGCATAAAATTATGAAGATTTACTGGTGATCTGTATGTTCAGTCAGGCTGAATAAGACACTTGCTTACCAGATGTTGCAGGGATTTAAAAATTTTGCCACTCAGGGTATGGCTGATCATCAGGCGTTCTTCGTTACCATCTTCCTTTGTTTCTTTATCTGGAATAAGGTAGCCCATACTATCGTGAGTCAGCCCAAGCACTGCCACGGGATTATGTTCGACCAGTCTCATAAGCAGTCTTCCCATTGAAGTGACGGGTTCTCCGGGTGTTGTCAGGAATACAACCTTACCCAGTGCGATGACCGATGCCCGGGTGCGGTAGGATTTGCTGAACGGGTCATTCCAGTCCACAGTGCCGTTTCGAAGCGCCTTGGTCGCCATGATTAATGAGTAGTTGTCAGCTTTGTCTTCAATGGTTTCAGTACAGTATTTCAGGGAGGATTCAAGTGGTTCGCTGTTCTTGAGGCTATTAATAATAAGACCGGCAATTTCTGTCCCATACGTTTCTGCATAGGCAAAGGTTCTGGGATTATCCTGTCCCGGAAGTACGTCGCCCAATGTCCCGTTTATAAACATGGCAGGAGAGCCCTGCTGTTCTGTGAGTTTTGTCCTTGCGTAATGCACCCAGTCGGATGAAAGCCTGGTATTGTCTTTGCCCAGAACAACCGGGTGGGAGCCCAGGGTAAAAACAGTGACAAACGGTTTATTCTGATCATTCAGTAATTGAATGGTCAGAATCTGTGGGATGATATCGTTGTTTTTTGTACGACGATTGAAGCCTTTTAAGCCATTGCTGGTAGCAGTATGCAGCGACACTTTTTGTGTTTTGCCCCAGGCATTTTTTGCCGTTTCAACAATGGCTTCGGCAATGGCTTGCTCCTGTTGTTCATTCAGACCACCCCACAAACCCTGCAAATCAATGCTGCTGTGGGTGTGAGTGGCTGTGAGAAGAATGTTTTCTTTTGCCAGCAGGGTTTCTGTTGACAGTCGTTCGCGTACAGTTTTTGCCAGTGTCTGGCTGAAACCAATGGCGTCCAGTGAAATAAATACCAGCGAGTCGTTTACTTCATCGGTCAGGAACAGTGCCTGTACGCCAACGGAATCATGGGAACCAGTGGCATGACGCCAGCAGAGCATGCCATAACCAGCCATACAGGCAGCCTTGTCGCTGGTTTCAGGGTGTTCAGTATACGGAAAAGACTGGTTGCTGAAGCCTGCCCGCCAGGCATGTGCATTCTGGCAGATAACCTGACAGATCAGCAGAAAGGCAATACACGAACTCAGGACTTTTGTTTTACTCATAACCATCTGAATACATTTCTGACCGCTAACTCTAAAACTTCCCATAGCAATTGATCCAGCCCTGCACACAGGAGCCCGACCGAGAATAGCACCTATAGCGAAAACCATTTAAAATTAAGACCGAAAGCCTGGTTTTGGGAAGCATATAGCAGAAGAGTATAAAAACGCCGCAGGAACAATTGCCAGCAGGGCAGACAATTCCTAACCACTACTCAACTGCTAATCCTCAATCGCTACTCGTAAGCCACTATAGAAGCCGTATAACCTGTTATCAGTGCATATGTTCAGAAGGTGCTCGGGAGGTGTGGCTTGCAATGTTATCACTTGAAGAAGTTTTGGAAGCCCGTAGAGATCTGTGGGAGCTGGATTGTCTTGATCCGGGGCTGGACAAAGTTGCACCCAAACGTCTTTTGTTCGAATTATGTCGATCTGGAGAAGTTTATTATTTAAAGAGAACGTTTGATGAAAAAATAGTTCATGTTCACGTCTGGCAAGTGTTTATTTTCGTGGTTCTCGTGTCACGTCCCACTCAAGTCTTCTGCGTTCCCTTATATAACCGAAGTACTACAGAAGAGATCAATTTCTGGAATTTTCCACCTACTTTTGAATTGGCTCACACATCAATCACTCGTACCAGCCAGGTTTATTATGCAGGAGAGCTTGTCCTTGAGAAGGACAGTTTGTTTGGCTGGGATAATCATAGTGGTCATTACAAACCAGGTACCTTTATGCATCGTGAAAATTTTCTCCCTCCTGTGAAGCATCTTTTGCCTGTGAGCAAATATAAGCTTGGGGCTGGGGCTGAGGGCGCTTATTTGTTCGAGCATGGCATAAAAAATTATGACCCTTATGCGTAAATAAGGTAAAAAAAGAGGTAATTAGTGCGCCCTGTACAGACAAAGCGTTATGAACCGTTATAATTCTCCATCCAAATTCAAAGCGTTATAAATAACGAGTAAGGTTTTATGGAGATCATCTTTCAGCGTATAGCAGAAGAGCTGAATGTTCGGACAGCGCAAGTGGTTAGTGCTGTTAATTTGCTGGACGATGGTGCGACCGTGCCGTTTGTCGCCCGTTATCGTAAAGAGGCTACCGGTGGTCTGGACGACACCCAGCTTCGGGTTCTGGAAGAAAGGCTGCGCTACCTGCGTGAGCTGGAAGACAGAAGAGCGACCATCCTCAACAGTATTCGCGAGCAGGACAAGCTGACTCCGGAACTGGAAAAAGACATTCTGGACGCAGACACCAAAACGCGCCTTGAAGATCTCTACCTGCCTTACAAGCCGAAGCGCCGCACCAAAGGTCAGATTGCGGTTGAAGCCGGTCTGGAGCCTCTGGCAGACAAACTGTTTGAACAGCCGGACACCGATCCGGAGACCGAAGCCGCTGGCTATGTAAGCGCCGACAAAGGTATTGCGGATACGAAGGCTGCCCTGGAAGGAGCCCGCTACATCCTGATGGAGCGCTTCAGTGAAAACGCTGAACTGCTGGGCAAACTGCGTAACATGCTGTGGGAAGAAGGCATTCTTTCCAGCCGTGGCATTGAAGGCAAGGAAGAAGAAGGCGCCAAGTTCCGTGACTACTTTGAACACGACGAAGCGATTAAAAACGTTCCTTCCCATCGTATGCTGGCGATCCTGCGTGGTCGCAACGAAGGCGTTCTGCAATCCAGCCTGAAGCTGGCGAATGAACCGGAATCCCGTCTGGAAACCCATCCGTGTGAAGGTGTGGTCGCTGATTTCTACGACATCGTTCATCAGGGGCGTGCTGCCGACAAATGGCTGAAAGATGTTGTGCGCTGGACCTGGCGCATCAAGCTGCTGCCACAGCTGGAAACGGAACTGATGGGGACTGTGCGTGAAAGTGCAGAGGAAGAAGCCATCAAGGTCTTTGCGAAAAACCTGAAAGATCTGCTGCTGGCAGCCCCTGCAGGTTTGCGCCCGACCCTGGGGCTGGACCCGGGTCTGCGTACAGGCACCAAAGTGGCTGTGGTTGACGGTACCGGCAAGCTGGTGGAACACACAACGATTTTTCCTCACGCCCCTCAGCGCCAGTGGAAAGAGGCTCTGGGTACGCTGGCAACCCTGTGCCTGACTCATGGCGTCGAGCTGGTGAGTATTGGTAACGGTACGGCTTCCCGCGAAACTGACCGTCTGGTGGCCGAACTGATGCGCGCCTATCCAAAACTGGGTCTGACCAAAATTGTTGTCAGCGAAGCGGGTGCCTCGGTTTACTCGGCTTCTGAACTGGCTGCCCGTGAATTCCCGGACCTGGACGTTTCCATTCGTGGTGCCGTATCCATCGCCCGTCGTCTGCAGGACCCACTGGCAGAACTGGTAAAGATTGAGCCAAAAGCCATTGGTGTTGGTCAGTACCAGCACGATGTCAGCCAGACCCAGCTGTCACGCTCTCTGGAGGCGGTTGTTGAAGACTGTGTAAACGCCGTGGGTGTTGACGTGAACAGCGCTTCCAGCGCATTGCTGACCCGTGTATCCGGCCTGAACCGTACGCTGGCAGACAACATTGTTGCTTTCCGTGACCGCAACGGTGCGTTCAAAAGTCGTGAACAATTGAAAGACGTTGAACGTATGGGTGCCAAGACCTTCGAACAGGCGGCAGGCTTCTTGCGTATTATGAACGGTGACAACCCGCTGGACGCTTCTGCGGTTCACCCGGAAACCTATTCTGTGGTGGAAAAAATCGGTGGCAGGTTTGAACGTGATGTTCGCAGCCTGATTGGCGACAGTGGTTTCCTGAAAGCCCTTGACCCGAAAGAGTATACCGATGAAGCCTTTGGTGTTCCGACGGTAACCGACATCATTGCAGAACTGGACAAGCCGGGCCGTGACCCACGCCCTGAGTTCAAGGCACCGGAATTTGACGACAGTGTTGTAAAAATCAGTGACCTGAAGCTGAATATGGAGCTGGAAGGTGTGGTGACGAACGTAACGAATTTTGGTGCGTTTGTTGATGTGGGCGTTCATCAGGATGGCCTGGTGCATATTTCTGCGCTGTCTGAAAACTTTGTCAAAGACCCGGCTGAAGTAGTTAAGGCGGGTGACATTGTTAAAGTGAAGGTCATGGAAGTCGACGTTTCCCGCAAGCGTATTGGCCTGTCCATGCGTATGAAGGACAAGGCGGAAGAGGTAGCTGAAGCCCGTCAGCAACCACGTCGTGAACGTTCTGCGGGTGGTGCCGGAAAACCACAGCAAAAGCAGCAGGCCCGGGGCGGTAATCGTCAGAAAGAAAAGGCAGCAGGTTCTTTTGCAGACTTGTTTGCTAATGCTAAAAAGCTTAGAAAGTAAAACTTAGCAAAGTGATAAAAGCTGCGTAAATAAACGGATGTGAGTCCTGCTATCTGAGCCTGTTTAAATAACGGGCTCAGATATTCCATTGAGAAATCTGTGGAAAACAAGGCGTTATCAGGATTAACGGTTACTGATATCGTAACTGATTAGATAAGGATCATACCGGGGCGACCCTGTGAGAAAAGCCATGGGGTTCGGAAGTAATGTGGCTGGCTCGCTGTCGTCTATTAATAACCAGCCTTCTGGTATTTTCTCAAGCGTTACATAATGCCCGCTTCTCAGGTCGGTTCCCGTATGCAACAGAATACAGCAGGGAGAAGCGTCTACCTGTGTAATCTCAGTCGTGTCCGGGTCTTCGACGGGAATAGAAACCGGTTGAAAAACCTGCTGTATCAATTTCTTACAGGCTTTGTGGTTTTTTTTCTGGGTATTACCTTCCAGAAGTTGCAATTCAAGACGCACATTTAACCGGGTTAAAGGTCCAGAGAGTCTAAGTCGGTTGATTTTGCTGCTGGCATAGTAGCCGGGAGGTAATCGTTCTCCTGATACTGCTGGACGAATGTCGTCCGATGCCCTCCATTCAACCTGGTTGTTTTTATCCGGTGGCATAGTGGCAAAATAATCGTTGATTGACTGCTGTACAGAACCTTCTCTGCTGAGCTGCAAGTTAAGGAAGGGAGCTGACTCACCTGCTTGCAGACTTTTTTTAACAAACTCGATTCCATTCAGGATAGTACGAGACTCTGTATGAATCTGCAGTTTTGCCTGGGAAGGCAAAAGTGCAGTCAGTATTAACCAGATATCCATCAGGAACAGGCTGGCATCATTATGCTCCAGTAATTTCAGGGTTTGGGATTCTGGCGGTTGTTTAACGGATTTTTTTAATCTTGCGGTTTTAAACTGAATACTGTGCCTAAAGCCTTCACTTTCTCTACAGGCCGTAATCAGATGTTGCAGGGCTTCAGTCACCTGATAGTGCGCTCCCTCACTGCCCTTCTCAAACTGCTTTATCTGATCAATGAGTTTTGACAGAGGCGTCAGTACCTCTGGGTAACCAGTACGTAAGCTGATATCCCTGCTATGAAAACCAGCCAGTGCCTCAAGTTCCTCTGTTGCCAGAGTAGCATTCAAGAAGTGAATGACGGCGTTAACAAAACAGCAGTTTTTATGAGGGTTGGTTAAGATTGCCCGTGAACTTTTGAGGGAACTCACGGATTTTTGGCGTGGCGATTTGGCGGGCTTCTTACCAGATTCTGAAACAATGGACAGTGGTGATGATATAGATAGCGAGGATGTTTCGGAACTATAGCCTGTATCGGTTGAGGAACTGAGGGCTGGAGAAAGAGGTGAGCTGGAGTGTGTTGTTATTTTTTCAGTCGCAGAATCGTCAAATTCAAGGGATATCTGTTTTTTATTTAGCATGATCCGTCTGTATCTGACTTTGTTCAGAAGGGCAAGCAGGTCATTTTGCTTTGAAAGAGACGTTTTTTCCAGGGTCTGCGGATCCAGATATTTACCGGCAGCTGTGGCGGGACCGTAATTAGAAATTTCCCAAAGCTCTCTGGCTGAAATAGGTTTATTGAAAGTGGAGCTCATAGTGGCCGCCCAGTTTTCAAACTCGGTGCGATACGTTGTCGGCTGTCCTCTCGCTACTTGTTTACGGACGACATGTTTCGGTGGCCAGACTGGAATGTCGGTTTGTTTTTTGTCGTTACCGTTTGATGATTTCATGCGTTTTGCAGGAGGGGGGAATAGAGGCTGAGGAGGAGTGTATAGAGACTGAGAAGGGGGCGTAAAAGGGATGCTGTATGGAATTACTGATCCCATTTGATCAAAAAAACGGGGCTTTATTTTATAGTCAGGCAGGTCGGGCAGACTTTTCAGAAGTTCATCCTCGTAGTCTTCATCATCAATGGATAGGGAAACGGGTTGCTGGGTGTTTTTTGAGGATGGTTTCGGGCTGAGTGTCGCAGAGTACCCGCTATCAACTGGCTGATGTGCTTCCAGACGTTCAGTGACCCACGCGCTGTCACATTGCAACCAGTTTGTGGCTGAATCTGTTCTTGCCACCTTTCTTGCAGGCAGCTCTTTGTTACTGGCGAGTCGTTTGCTTCCCGCTTCAGGCAGTTGCGACTCCAGTCCTGGCAGGGCATGAGTGCCTGTCCGGGTCTTTTCGGTATCCGTATCCTGACTGGAGTCTTTGTCCAGAGGTGTGGGGTTGGATAGAGGATTCGCTGCTGAACCAGGTCCTTCCGGTCTCATTATTGGCTCTTTTAAATCTGGACTCTTAAGAGCTATCGGCAATAGGTCGGCTGATTTTTGTTTTCACAGGGGTGCAATTAAAAGTGTTCCCCGGTCAGCAATTTCCCAGAACTTGGCCATAATGCTAAGAGTTCATTTTTCACCCGATGCGTTCCATGTCTACTTCCAAAACCCTTGCGGAAAAACTTGCTGCCCATCCAGAGCTTGAAAAAAGAGTATCTGAATTGATCAGTCTGGTAGAAGCCAAGTCCGGTCATCTTGACCGGGCTGATGAAGCAGAGGAAGCTGTCATTGAAAACCTTAAAGAACTGGGGAATGAGCTTCTGACGGACTGGGGAGCCCATAAAGAGAAGCAAAAGTTTGAAGAGGCCCACGATCTTCACTCTGAATCAAATACTAAAAAAAAGACCTCCACTGGATGACCACTTACGGCAAAGTTCGTCTCTGTGAGCGATGCTTGACCGTTGCAGGGCATCGTATACGCCCTTTTTCCGAGAATGCCCATATCCACTGTCGTGACTACTCTTTACCGTTACAACGGCGATTGGTGGATTTTGCATCAGACAGTTCTTTTGCAACAGCTTCACAGAAAATGGAAGAGCATTATGGCGTTATCGTACCTGAGTCATCAGTACGAGCCATTACCCTGGGTCACGCCCGCTGCATGAGTGAGCAATCTAAAGCTTCCCTGAAAAATTGTCAGGAATGTGTAGGAGAAGGCAAGCAGCTGATTGGTGAAATGGACGGCAGCATGATTCCAGTGGTTCTTTTTGATGAAGAAGCTGAAGGCGACAAGCGCAAGGCCAGAAAAGTTGACTGGCAAGAGGCCAAGCTTTGCTTGGTTTATGAACAAGGAAGTTGCGATAAGCGACATCGTGTAGTTATGGGAGAGCCCGGTGAAGCAGGCGATCAGTGGTTGAGTTGCGCTATTGAGCAAGGTTTGAATCGGCAGTCATCTATTCATTGTGTAAGTGATGGGGCTAAGTGGATTGCCAGCCAGGCAGACCGCGTATTCGCATCTCAGGGAAGTTTTCTGGTGGATTACTATCACCTTTGTGAGTACATCGCAGATGCTGCTAAAGAGTGCATTGGAAAAGATGAAAAAGCCCGTAAAAAATGGACTGATGAACAAAAAACAAGAATGAAAGCAGGTGAGTCAGAGAGAGTTCTGGCAGAGCTTGAGCCTTATCGTAACGGTAAGGTTGGAAAGGAAGCCAACAAATCGGAAGAGTGTCATCGCTATATCAGGAATCGTCCCGGACAATTTGATTATCAGGCGGCAGAAGCTGCCAATTTGCCTATCGGTTCAGGTGAAATAGAGAGCTCCAATCGTTCTGTTGTTCAAACCCGGTTGAAACTTCCCGGAGCATGGTGGAAACCAGAGCATGCTCACGATATGTTGAACCTTAGAACTTTAAGGGCTAATGGTGACTGGAATAAGTACTGGAAAGCCACTGGATAGAACACTTTTAATTGCACCCTTTTCACAGTGAACACTGGATAAGAGAGTATGGCAGGGGTATGATCCCCACATTTTGCGAAATGTTTCTAAAATAATTATTCCAGTTTCATTACCCATGATCAGTATTGTGTACCATGGTCGCCCCTGTAAACAGCGCTTCTCATTACTTCAGGTCATCAGAAGCTCTTTGTGCTGCCTGTTTGCCTGGGGATGGGTTACCGGTAGCGCAGTGGCTGATCCGATTTATCATCTGTCCGGGCAGGTGTCTTCTGATCGGGCTGACCAGACAGAAGACAATGCAGAGCCGGACTATGGTGTGCCGATTTTAAGGATTGATGATTCCCGCTGGTTTGACATTACCATCGACCTGCCCGACCACCCGGAAACCGCCCAGGAGGTAGAAGAGCAGAGAAACCGCAATGCTCAATCCCGTAAATCGGGCAAACCTGAAACTCCAACCTTTTTCCCTGATGCCAACGACATAACCGAAGGCATTCGCCTTCGTTTTCATTACCGGTTCAACTGATTTCTTCCCCTGTGTCTTGAAAACACAATAATCGATACCATTTATCAGTGAATGACTCTTTGAAGTGCATGCTTCATCGTGTTTTCACAGACTGCTGGCTCATTCCTGCAGGTGCATATTAAGCGTGAACGCTATATAGTCCGCCTGGTAGCATAAGTACTTTCATTGAGAACCTAAGTCGTGTTGCTGCTGTTTCCGGCTCAGGCTGTTTCGCTCACGATACGCTGGAGTTTCCGGAGTCATTGCAATCGCAGCAGGACAGTCTTAAGTCCGACAGGCTCCCGGTATAAACAGAATTGGAACTGATCTTGACTACTCTTTACGAGCGTCGCCTGAAGCTTTTGCAGCGACCTGAACATCACAAGTTATTCAGCGGTATACGACATGGGATTGAGAGAGAAGGTCTGCGGGTCAGTCCGGATGCCCGACTGGCGCAAACGTCGCATCCGGAGGCTCTGGGCAGGACTCTGACCCACCCCTATATCACCACCGATTACTCAGAAGCGCTGCTGGAATTTATCACACCGGTCCATAACCGGATTGATGATACTCTGGACTTCCTGAATGAGCTGCATATATTCACCAGCAAAGTGATGGATAGTGAACTTTTATGGGCAGGGAGCATGCCATCCATTCTGGAAGGTGAGGCTCGCATTCCTATTGCCCGCTATGGTCATTCCAATCCGGGCATCATGAAGTCGGTTTACCGGGAAGGGCTTGCACATCGCTACGGCAAGGCAATGCAGACTATAGCCGGTTTGCATTACAACTTTTCCCTGCCTGCTGAGTTCTGGCACCTTCTTGGTCGGGAAGAATCTGGCAATGGCAGTGAACAGGCTTTTCAGTCTGGATTTTATCTGGGGCTGATCCGCAACTTCCGCCGTTATTCCTGGCTGCTGATGTATCTGTTCGGTGCCTCGCCTGCTGTCAGCAAAAGTTTTTTTGCTGAGTCAAAGGAGGCTCACAGTCTTCAGAGTCTTGATGAGGACTCTTTCTTTCTTCCCTACGCCACCTCTTTGCGTATGAGCGACATGGGTTATACCAATAATGCCCAGTCATCGCTGAACATCTGTTACAACACAGTGGAAGAGTACGTTGCGAGCCTGTCAGAGGCCATCAGGACACCGTATCCGCCTTATGAGGAAATAGGTGTTAAGCAGGGAGACAAGTATTTGCAGTTAAACGCTAACCTGCTGCAAATAGAAAACGAGTACTACAGTAATATCCGACCCAAGCGCATTGCCCGTCGTGGCGAAAAGCCTCTGACAGCGCTGGGCAGCAGAGGTATTGAATATATCGAAGTGCGATGTCTGGATATCAACCCGTTTGAGCCGCTGGGGATTTCCTCAGCCGATGCGCATTTTCTGGATGTTTTTCTCGTTTACAGTGGCTTAAAAGATAGCCCGGCTACGACCACAGACCAGGAGTGCCGTCGTACCACTGAGAACTTCCGCAAAACCGTTGAAGAAGGTCGCCGTCCGGGTTTGATGCTGGAGTCTGAACATGGGGAGATGTCTCTGCAGAGTTGGGGGCTGGCGTTGCTGGAAGAGATGCTTCCTGTTGCTCAAATGCTGGATAAAGCCAATGAAACCAGCGGCTTTACTGACAGCATAAGGCAGCAGCAGGACAAGCTTAACAATGTAAATCTGACGCCATCAGCTAAGCTGATGGATGCTCTGCAAAAGGATTCGCAAAGCTATACGGATGCCATCCTGAATCTTTCCAGGCTCCATCAGGCACATTTCATGAACAATGAAATAAGCCAGGAGAGGCAGAAGTATTTCGAATTGCTGGCTGAGGAGTCCGTCGAGAATCAGAGGCAGCTGGAAGCGGCTGATATCCTGAACTTTGATGAGTTTCTGAAGCAGTACCACGAGTCCGATTAAGACTTTCATTATTGAATGGCAGGGCTCTTGTAACGTTTGTAAATAATGAAGTTAAGGTCGGATTATGAACACCTGATCCGGCTTTACTAACAAAACAGCAACGCAGGCCCAACAATAATGACCACTCCCCCCCATTCAAGGCTGATCTTTTTATTCGTGTCAGCCGTCTGTGCGGCGCTGATGGCGTTTTCATTTTACCTTCAGTTCGCTTTAGAGCTGGAACCCTGTCCGCTGTGCATTTCGCAGAGAATCGTTATCACGGGACTTGGAATCGTTGCGCTGGTGGCAGCCCTGCATAACCCGGTCAACAGAGGCTATCGCCGGTATGGAGGTTTTCTGGCCCTGTTCAGCCTGGCTGGCGCATTACTGGCGGGCAGACAGATATGGATACAGAACCTGCCACCGGAAAAGGTGCCTGCCTGTATGCCCGGTATTGAGTATCTTGTCGATATTCTTCCTGTTACAGACCTTCTGAGAATCATGCTGACAGGGACAGGCGATTGTGCAGACGTTCAATGGGTTTTTCTTGGACTGACAATACCTGGCTGGACTTTGATTCTTTTTATTGGCTTTATCGTTGCAGGTTTATTTGAATGCCTGAGAAAAAGAGACAGTGTTGTTTAATATTCTGTGCAGCTTGCTTTTGCTTTCTGCACTGGCTGTTAATGAATAAATGGCATCGTCTAAATGGAACTAACGACTCAACTGCAAATAATTTTTTATAATTAAAGATTTTTTTTATATTTTGAATTGCAAGTTGAAAACGAAATGAGCCCTAAAATACAAGGGTTTCACCGTGGTGATTTTGTTTTAGGGAAAAAAACGTTTGGATATTTTGCAATTTGCCTCTTGCCGCAAAAATTTCACTGTCATAATCTAGCAACTGAATCATCAAATAACCGGTGACTAAGTGATGCCGTTTCCATATCGATGATAAGATCCAACCGTCAAGAGGAACTGCCATGCTGGAGGGTTGCAAATCGGCCAAAGAGCGTTGGGGAGGCGTATCGCATATTATTGATCGCTGGCTCGGCGAACGTCAGGAATTGATTGTTCTTTTCTGTTCAGTTAATGGAATGGATCAATTTCACGATGACAAGCGCCCTGTCGCCAATAAATTAGAAGAAATGTGCCAGATTCTGGTTGACTATGCATCATCCGGGCATTTCGAAGTCTATGAGCAGCTTGTACGGGAGGGTATGGAGTTTGATGATGGTGGTATTGAAGTTGCCCAGTCCATCATCCCAAAGCTGGAAACAAATACGCAGGTTTGCCTCAGGTTTAATGATACCTGTGAAAGTATCAGCAGTGTTCAGATGCTGCATAACTCGCTGTCTGAACTTGGGGAAGCACTGGAAGAACGTTTCGCACTTGAAGATAAACTGATCGAAGTTCTGCACGAATCCCACCGGGATCTGGTTACATAGGCTGACAGAGTTTACAGTGCGCGTTACGGTTAGTCAGTTTAATGCAATATCTCAGGGACAGTATGAAAAGACCGGACTTATAAGTCCGGTCTTTTCATACTGGAACGCTATTTTTTCTCGTCTTTTTTAGCGTTGTCCTTTTTCACTTCAATTAGCTCCACTTTGAAGGTAAGTACTTCATTGGGGCCAATTCTGCCCGGAATTCCTCCAGGGCCATACGCCAGGTCAGCAGGAATAAATAACTCCCAGGTTGAGCCTTCAGGCATAGCCTTCAGGGCTTCTGTCCAACCACGAATCACCTGATTGAGTTTAAACGTCGCAGGTTGTTTTCGTTCATAAGAGCTGTCAAAGACGGTGCCGTCCAGCAGTTTACCCTCGTAATGAACAGTGACTTCACTGGTTTCAAGAGGCTTTTCGCCTTTACCTTCTTTAATAATTCTGTATTGGAGGCCGCTTTCCATGGTTGAAATGCCGGGCTTTTTGCCATTTTCTTTCAGGAAAGCCTGCCCTTTTTCAAGGTTTTTAGCGGCTTCTTCCTGCAGTTTCTTCTGTTGTTTTTCTTCCTGTTCTTTACGGGCTTTTTCAATAAGCTGGAACATCTCCTGCTTTTCCAGCTCCAGAGGCTTGCCTTCCAGAGTATCTTTTATGCCTTTGGAAAGGGCATCAGCATTGACTCCTTCAAACTGCTTAAGCTGCTCAGCAAGAATCGACCCCAGACTATAGCTGACTTTATCAGCTTCCGATTCCAGTGCAGCAGAAGACTGTAGGGTATATGACATCAATGCGATGCCGACCAAAGCTTTTAATCTCATGGAGTGTCTCTTTATGTAGGTTGTCCGGGATGCAAAAATAGCTTTTTTTGTCCTTGCATCGTAATTTTTCCATCTTTGTGCATATATTAAAAGATATCAAGCGGTCTGTATCATTTTTTTGTAAAAAACCCTTCTTTTATAGTGTTATTGTTATTTTAATGCTACGTGCATAACTCAATTTTTAAAAAGTTACGAATGTTTTTTTGGAATTTAATTAAGAAAAAATTTGCAGTCCTGTAATAAGCGCTCTATGTTTTTACTTAAAACTGGGTATTAATTATTCAGATTTTTTATATGCAGTAATTTACGAAGTAATGGAGTACTTAATAAAGGCAATGACGAGGGACGACAAATGCCTGTAGCCAAGAGAAAACCAGTAGCTAAAAAAGCTGCTAAAAAACCAGCTGCCAGGAAGACAGTTAAAAAAGTAGTTAAAAAGGCAGCTACCCGTAAAGTTGATCCGGTTAAAAAGCTTGAGAAAGAAATTGATGCTCTCAAGAAAAAACTGGATAAAGCCAAGGAGTCTTTGAAAAAGGCCAAGGCTAAAGCAAAAGCTTCTACCAAGAAGACTGCTGCTAAAAAGTCTACCGCCAAAAAGACGACCAAAAAAGCCGCTACCAGAAAGAAAGCTGCTACGAAAAAGACGGTAGCCAGAAAAAAGCCTGCGGCTAAAAAGGCTGCTGCCAAGAAAACCACAAGAAAGGCTGCTACCAAGAAAAAGGCACCAGCTCGTAAGACGGCTGCCAAGAAAAAGGCACCAGCCAAAAAGGCCGCTAAAAAGACAGTAGCGAAGAAAAAAGCGCCTGCCAAAAAAGCTACCCGTAAAGTAGCTGCCAAGAAGAAAGCTCCTGCTAGAAAAGCTGCCAGCAGAAAGAGAGCGACTAAAAAGCGTTAAGCCTTTTTGCCTGTAGGCTTATCCGGCAGGGGGGCTTCCCCCCTGCGTTTTTCCTATAACGATTTTCATTCCCTCTCGCTTGCATTTTGCGAGTGCTTCCTTAGTGGTGGTATAGCGGCGATATCGTAGCGATACCAGCCACTCTTTTTATTGAGCGGGTTTTATTGAACGAGTTTTATTCCCCAGCCTTCCTCCCTCCGGTAAATTCCTTATAATGCGCGGCATGATCACATTGAATTCAGTCAGCTTACAGCGCTCTGGAAAAGTCCTGCTTGAAGACACCAGTGCAACAATTCATCACGGCCAGCATGTCGGGCTGGTGGGAGCCAACGGTTGCGGAAAGTCCAGCCTGTTAGCCCTGCTCATGGGAGAGCTGCAGCCAGACCAGGGCGATGTATCCATTGATCCGGGGCGGGGCATTGCCCACATGGCTCAGGAAATCAAGGCGCTTGAGCGCAAGGCGGTCGAATACGTTCTTGACGGGGATGAGCAGCTCCGTGCCATTGAGCAGAAGATCAATGACGCTGAAACCGCAGGTCAGCACGAAAAACTGGCCGAGCTTCATGAGCAGCTGCTGCAGGCCGACGGTTATACGGCTCGCTCCAGGGCTGAACAGATGCTGCATGGCCTGGGGTTTGGTAATGACCAGATTGAAAACAGTGTCAAAGACTTCTCCGGTGGTTGGCGTATGCGCCTGAATCTGGCACGTACCCTGATGAGCCCGTCTGACGTTCTGTTCCTTGACGAGCCGACCAACCACCTGGACCTTGATGCCATTGTCTGGCTGGAAGGTTTCCTGCAACGCTACCAGGGAACACTGGTGGTCATTTCCCACGACCGGGATTTTCTCGATGCGGTCACCGATATCACCATTCATATTGAACACCAGAAAACCAACGCTTACCGGGGCAATTACTCTGCCTTTGAACGAATGCGTGCTGAACGGCTGCAACAGCAGCAGGCTGCGTTTGAGAGACAGCAGAAGCAACGGGAGCACATGGAAAAGTTCGTAGAACGTTTCCGCGCCAAGGCCACTAAAGCCAAACAGGCCCAGAGCCGTTTAAAAGCGCTGGCCCGGCTGGAAGACATTGCTCCGGCACATGTGGATTCGCCTTTTACCTTCCGTTTTCCTGAACCGGATAAAATGTCTTCCCCCCTGCTATCGATTGACCAGGGAGAGCTGGGTTATGGGGATAAGGCACTGCTGAAGCTTAAACTCAGTGTTTTGCCAGGTTCCCGTATCGGTCTGCTGGGGGCCAATGGTGCCGGTAAATCCACCCTGATTCGCACACTGGCGCAGGAGCTGCCACTGATTGCCGGTAAACGACAGGACGGTGAGCATTTGAAAGTGGGCTATTTTGCCCAGCACCAGCTGGAAAGTCTGGACTCTCATGCCAGTCCTGCCCTGCATCTGCAGAGGATCAGCCCGGATGCAAGAGAACAGGAACTGAGAAACTTTCTGGGTGGTTTTGGCTTTCATGGCGATAAAGCGACAGAAACCATTGAAGGCTTCTCCGGTGGCGAGCAGGCACGGTTGGCTCTGGCGATCGTTGCCTGGCAGAAACCTAACCTTTTGTTGCTGGACGAACCAACCAACCACCTTGATCTGGAAATGCGCCATGCGCTGACTATGGCGTTACAGGAATTCGAAGGGGCGATGATTCTGGTTTCTCACGACAGAAACCTTTTACGCAGCACGACGGATGAACTGCTGCTGGTGCATGATGGCTCAGTGGATGTGTTTGCAGGTGATCTGGACGATTACAGCGACTGGCTGACAAAACATCGTACGCAGGCTACTGAGCAGCAGAACGAAGGTTCTGAAGAAGTGACAGCGCATTCAGCCCAGGGAAGAAAAGACCAGAAACGCCTTGCTGCTGAGCGCCGTAACGCCATGCGACCATTGAAGAAACAGGCAGAAAAGCTGGAGTCACAACTGGACAAACTGCAAACCCGTTTGGCGGCAGTGGAAGATGAGCTGGCGGATTCATCGATTTACGATGCTGCGGAAAAAGACCGACTCAAAAACCTGCTGGCAGAGCAGACAGACCTGACCAGAGGTATCAATAACACCGAAGAAGAGTGGATGATGGCTCTTGAAGAGCTTGAGGCACTTGAGCGGGAACTGTCGTAGATAGGCGGTACCATGCTCACCCGACAAGGTTCACCCGACAAGCATTTTTCCGGGTGAACCTTGTCGGGTGAGCAAGAGCATCAGGCTTCGTAAGCCGCTTCTTCTTCCGCAACGTCTTCAGAAACGTTGTCCAGTTTACCCAGTAAAGCACCAACGCGCTCACCCCAGGCACTTAATTCCTGCTTCAGCTCAGCGTTTTCCTGCTCCATACGGGTATTGGCAGTGCGCAGCTCTTCCAGTTCCATACGGGTCAGTTCGAGCTTGTCGATCAGGTTTTGCAGCTTGGATTCCAGATGGCCTAAGGATTCAATGGACATATGTGTTTCTAGCACCAGCATTTTGTCAGTTAACAGGGCTCTCTGCGGATACGCATACAGGCGGGTATAGCAGCAGAGTTTCGTACTCAGCCATACGATAGCACATAGTTTTAATAAGTACCTCGTTGCAGAGCCGGTTTGCTTATCCGTACTTTTACCTTTTTACTTTATGCACCGTGAAAAAGGTATTTCGTAAGGGAATGGTAAGTTCTGGTGATCTGGAATTTATGGTGGATTTAGCAACTATACTTTGCGAAATTGAATAGCGAAAATAATCGCTATCTGACATGTAAATGGGCCATATTTGTCAGGTGTCTTGTTATTTGCATCACCATACACGCTGTCACTGATGCTGGCAGTTTCTTCTCGATCAGGCAGCAGCATGTCTGAACGCTGTATTTCCGGAAGAGAGATGGCGGTGTACCCGGGGGCTTTTGCCTCAAGGAGTATTGCATGAGCGAGACGACACAGCCCTGTGCCAGAATCGTTTCTGTGCTCAATGTTGAAGATGAAGCCATGCGCGCTTTTTACAACTCTCTCACACACGACCAGAGTGTCGAAGATTACATCTCTGCACGGCATCTGCATTTTGCTTCACAGGTTGTCGAAGGTGTGTTTCTTAATCATTTGTTGGCTCTGACCGAGCTGGCTCTGGATCATTGCAGTTCTGCCAGCTGACAACCATCGCCATTGCCGATAAACTGCAACGTCCTGTTCCTGTGATGTCTGCTGACTCTGGTAGATGCAGGAGCGGGAGGGGGCGGAATACTTCGAATAAAACCTGGCTCCGTAAACAGCTTTAAAAAAAGCTCCGGGAATGGAGCGCATAAGACCAGATAAGACTAAATAGAACGACAGGAAGTATTATGCCAGAAGTCATACCTGCCCATTCGGTAGGGCTGGTTACACCTCAGACCCTCCATTTTGATGAACCTCTCGAACTGAGTTGTGGTCGTAGTTTGCCCGGTTTTGATCTGGTGATCGAAACTTATGGAACCCTTAATGCCGATCACAGCAATGCTGTGCTGATCTGTCATGCCCTGAGTGGACATCACCATGCTGCCGGTTACCATTCCATGGACGATCGTAAGCCCGGGTGGTGGGATAACTGCATTGGTCCCGGCAAGCCCATTGATACTGACCGTTTTTTTGTGGTCAGCCTGAATAACCTTGGTGGCTGTCATGGCAGTACAGGACCGGTCAGTATCAACCCGGATACCGACAAACCCTATGGTCCGGACTTCCCGATCGTCACGGTAGAAGACTGGGTACAGAGCCAGGCTCGTTTATCTGATCGCCTTGGTATTGAACAATGGGCTGCTATTGTGGGCGGCAGCCTCGGAGGTATGCAGGCTCTGCAATGGTCTGTCGCTTATCCGGATCGTTTGCGACATGCAGTTGTGATTGCTTCTGCGCCCAAGTTGTCAGCACAGAATATCGCCTTTAACGAGGTGGCACGTCAGGCGATTATGTCCGATGAACAGTTCCGTGAAGGTCGTTATCTGGAACATGAAACCATTCCGCGCAGCGGGCTTGGGCTGGCTCGAATGGTGGGTCACATCACCTATCTTTCAGATGATGCCATGGGCGCTAAATTTGGTCGGGAACTCAAGAACGATGTGTTCAGTTTTGATTATGACGTTCAGTTTCAGATTGAGAGCTATCTGCGTTATCAGGGTGAAAATTTCTCCGGCCACTTCGATGCCAATACTTACCTGTTGATGACCCGGGCGCTGGATTACTTCGACCCTGCCAGCCAGCATAACGATAACCTTGCCAAAGCCCTGTCAGCGGCCAACGCTCAATTTATGCTGGTGTCGTTTACAACCGACTGGCGTTTTTCTCCTGAGCGTTCCAGGGAAATTGTGGATGCGTTGCTGGATGCCGGGAAAGAGGTCTCCTATCTCGAAATTGATGCGCCCCAGGGGCATGATGCCTTCCTGATGGATATACCCCGCTATATGCAGGCGATTTCGGCGTATATGAACCGTGTTGCGGTTGATTGTGGTGCGGTGAGTAGTGGTGCGGTCAATACTGATACGGTCAATACTGGCGCGATCAATAGTGGTGCTTCGGTTAAAGCGAGTCAGAGCAGGGAGGAGCTGGCATGAGCAGACGTAATGATTTCGATATAATACGACAGTGGATAAAACCGCAGAGTCGGGTTCTGGATCTTGCCTGTGGCAATGGCGAACTGTTGAAATCTCTGAAGCAGGAAAAGCAGGTAAAAGGCTACGGTCTGGAGATCAACCCCCAGAATATTGAACGCTGTATTGTTAATGGCATCAATGTCCTTGAGCAGGATATTGACCAGGGGCTGGGGAATTTCCGTGATGGCAGTTTCGATACCGTCATCATGACTCAGGCATTGCAGGTTCTTCGCCACCCTCACCTCGTTCTGGATGAAATGCTCAGGGTGGGCAGGGAGTGCATTGTGACCTTTCCAAACTTTGGGCATTGGCGCTGTCGCTGGTACTTATCCACACAAGGTAAAATGCCGGTATCCAGATTTATGCCCTATACCTGGTATGACACGCCAAATATTCACTTCTGTACGTTCAGGGATTTTGAAGAACTCTGTCGGCAGAAGCAATTAACTGTCATTGAGCGGCTGGTAGTGGATAATGCTCACAAAGGGGACTGGAAAACTAAATGGTTCCCAAACCTGATGGGCGAGATTGCGATTTATCATCTAACCAGGTGATCAGGAATTAACCCTGTGATCTGGGAGTAACTCTGTGACCTGGAAATAAAGAGGTGCAGCATGAAAATAATAAACACCAAAAAATCGTTTTTAGTACTTCTGGCCGGTTTGCTGATACTTGGCAGCGCATGGGCTGCCCCTGTTCCTGAGGCGAGGGTGTTGAAAAATGAGCCCCTGCGCTTCGGTGATTACGAGGTGTATTTTTCCGCATTCAACAGTACGTTCATAACACCGGAAATTGCCAGAGTTTACCAACTGGAGCGGGGCCCGAAACACGGTCTTGTGAATATTGCGATTCGCAATGTTAAAGACAGTGAGGTCGGCAAAGCAGTGACTGCACAGTTGGAAGGTCAGCAGAAAAACCTTCTGCAACAGTCAGTGTCCCTGCAGTTTAAGGAAGTAAAGGAAGGCTCTGCAGTCTATTATCTGGCAAGTTTCCGGTTCAGTAATGAAGAGCTGCTGGAATTCAGCATCGACGTAAAGCCTGAAGGTTCGGACACCAGCTATCTGGTTAAATTCAGGCAGACTTTTTATCAGGACGGTAAATAACCGCCCTAAATCAAGAGAAGATAATATCGTGAGTGGTGAACATCGCCAGGTTGTTCTGGCCAGTGGTAATCAGGGTAAACTGCGGGAATTCCAGCATCTGCTGGCTAACCTGAACATCGACATGCTGCCACAAAGTCAGTTCAATGTGGATTCTGTGGAAGAGACGGGACTGACCTTTGTGGAGAATGCGATCCTCAAAGCCCGCCATGCCGCTAAAATTTCCGGGCTGCCAGCCATTGCCGATGACTCTGGCATTGAAGTGGACGCACTCAACGGTCAGCCAGGCATTTACTCTGCCCGCTATGCCGGTGAAGACGCTTCTGACACTGAGAACAACGCCAAACTGCTGAAGAACCTTGAAGGCTTGCAGGAGACACAGCGAACCGCCCGTTTCCATTGTGTACTGGTTTACCTGCGCCATGCGGATGATCCGACACCTCTGGTGTGTCACGGTGCCTGGGAAGGACGAATTCTTGAAGCCCCCAGCGGTGACCATGGGTTTGGTTACGACCCGTTGTTTTATGTGCCGTCTGAAGGCTGTTCCGCAGCGGATCTGCCAAAGGAAGTGAAGAATAGTATCAGCCATCGTGCCGTTGCCATGGCAAAACTGGCAGAGCAACTTCAGGCGTAATTGATAATGTTGCAACTGCCCCCCCTGAGTCTTTATGTACACATCCCCTGGTGTGTCAAAAAATGCCCTTACTGCGATTTCAATTCCCACGCCCTGAAAGGCGGGCTGCCTGAACAGACTTATGTGGATGCCCTGCTGCAAGACTTTGATCAGGAGCTGGAAGCCATTCAGGATCGGCCTCTGCAAAGTATCTTCTTTGGTGGAGGAACGCCCAGCCTGATGTCGGCGGAGGGTTTTGACCGGTTGTTGCAGGGCTTGCAGCAACGGATAGCCTTCGCTGACGATATTGAAATAACGATGGAAGCCAATCCGGGTACCTATGAGCACGATCGCTTCAGGCGTTACCGGGATGTGGGCATCAACCGTCTGTCTCTGGGGGTGCAGAGTTTTCAGGATGAAAAGCTGAAAGCCCTGGGGCGAATACACTGCGCTGCAGAGGCGCGGGAAGCCATTGCCTCTTTGCAGGCCATTGGCTTTGATAACTTCAATATCGACCTGATGCATGGCCTGCCGGGGCAAACCACAGAGGATGCGCTGTTCGACCTGAAAACGGCGATCGACCTGAAGCCGACTCATCTGTCGTGGTACCAGCTGACCATTGAACCGAACACGATTTTCTATTCAAAGACGCCGGTATTGCCGGAAGATGATGAACTCTGGTCTATTCAGGAAAAAGGCTGGGAACTGTTGGATCAGGCCGGTTTTGAGCAGTATGAAATTTCGGCATACAGTCAGGCTGGACGACAGGCGCGCCATAACCTGAACTACTGGCAGTTTGGCGATTACATCGGTATTGGTGCAGGTGCTCACGGCAAGCTGACCGACCGTGACGCCGGCAGGATTTATCGCAACTGGAAAACCCGTATGCCCGCCGACTACCTGAACGTTGAAAAGCCTTTTGAGGCCGGTCGCAGGGTGCTGGAAGCGGATGAGCTGCCGATTGAATTTATGATGAATGCCCTGAGGCTGAATGCTGGTGTTCATGAGCAACTGTTTGCAGAACACACAGGTATGAACCTGAACGTACTGGCAGAACAACGAGGCTTTGCCATTAAACAGGGATTGCTGGAAAATAGCGACAGGCTGCAACCTACACGACAGGGGCGGCTGTTTTTGAATAATCTGTTAGAAATGTTTGCCTGAGCCAGGCTCTTGCAGGGGTAACAACCAACGTACAGGTAACCACCATGGACGGGATTGCACAAATTATTATAACTGTGTCGCAGTTTTGCCGTAACAACCTGACTCTGATCGCCATTGCGTTAACGGCAGTGGCCGTCGTGTTTGGTGGCAGGACATTGTCAGCCTTATGCAGTAACTGGACTTCACGGATGCACGGTGTGTTGAGGGTACCGGTTCGGGCGGCGTTCAATCTTGCCCTGTTTGGCGCGGTTTTTTCTTTTGTGCCTTACTGGCTGGCGAGCCTGCTGGCATATTTCAACAACTATACGCTGGCGCCGGTATTGCTGGTCCTGTTCATTCTGGTGGGGCTGGCCTCAGATCGGTACGCCCGCTGAATGTTGATCATTTTGCGTCTATTCTGGAGAGATTGAACTGATTTATGCAAGCAGCTTCAAATGACGATGTATGATCTGGTCAGGCAATTCAAGGGCGTTACAGTTTGGACATTCTCTCAGAGCAGAGGAGAGATGTCCCTGATATCAGGACATACTGGCGTATGTGGAGCTCTAAGTGCCAGCTGGATAAATTATCATGCCCATAACGACTGTCTGGCTAACCATTTACAGCCAGATGAGAATGGAGCACTGGATGCTCTTACACTACAGAGTGTGCTGCATTTGCAACACTCCTTTGTGAATTCGGGAAACGAATTTTCTGCCGTTGAGACATGGCTGGAAATGCATGGCATGGTCTCCTTAAAGATGAACATCAAATCTTCTGTTGATAAGGACACTGAATTCCATATTATCACCTCACTTGGGAAAAATTTTAACTGCTATGCCTATGTTATTTTTTGCAGGAGCAGGAGGGGGGCGAATCATGCTGTCGCTATCTGGATTGGAGGCTCCAATTATATCAATGGAGACATCTGTTTTTTTGATCCGAATTATGGTGAAGCCTGGTTCGTCATAACTTTTGCGCTGTCGAACAGAGCATTATAACGCGCTATTTCATACGACAGCGGTTTGTATTTCCAATGTCGTTTTTCTCCATAGATTCATTTTCGTTAAATGAACCATCTTTCTAATTGTGCTATTTTAAGACTCCCGGTCAAAGTAATGAGACACGCCTGGTTTGAGGGGTGCAAACTGATTAGCGCAGGTAGTTCCGATGGATTTGTATGAGTTGGTCAGACAATACAATGGCGTTGTTAGTTGGAAGTTCTCCCAAAGCAACATAAAAGCAGTAAGGCTTGGGGGGGCTGGCATATGCTCTGCCCTGAGTGCCAGCTGGATAAATTATCACGCTCACAACGACAGCCTTGCTAATCATTTCAGGACAGGGGGGGTCGGTCGCGCGGATATTCTTGCAATACATAACATGGTGTTTTTGCAGGACAGTTTCGATAGCCACAAGACTCAACTTACCAAAGCACAGACTCAGCAACTGACTAACGCACAGGATCATCAACTGGCTGCCGTACAGGAATGGTTTAAAATGCACGGCATGATATTCTTGACGATAGCCAGAGGGCATTCTGCCCATCAGGACGTTGAGTACAGTATTATCACCTCTCTTGCAAAAAGTTATGCCTGCTACGCCTATGTTGTTTTTGGCGATATATTTGATTGCCATTCTGTTGCAATCTGGCTTGGAGGCTCCAACTATATCAACGGAGATATCTGTTTTTTTGAACCGAATTACGGTGAGTTCTGGTTCGAAAGCAAACAGGATTTTTTCCGGTTTTTTCCCGCTGCTTTTTGTCAGCTCCGGAACTCAGACCGTAAGTGGAATGAAGGCTGGATCGTCATGACTTATGCCCTGTCGAACAGGGCATTTTAGTACCTCAGGTTAGCAAGGCATCAACTAATCAGCTGGTTACGCAATAGCAGTTTGTCCAACCATCGCAGTGCTTTTCCATTGATTCAGCTTTTGCTTTAGCAGAATAATACCCACCATAAAGGTTGCTATCTCGCTGACGGGGGCAACGACCCAGATACCCTCAGAACCCATCATTACTGGTAGAGCCATCAGCAATATAAAGCTCAGTACCCCCCCTCTCATTAACGACAGCGTTCCGGCAAGGCGTGGCTGTTCCAGTGCCGTAAAGAAGCCGGAAATCACAATGTTGGCACCCATCAGGATAAACGCCAGGCAGAAGACCTTCATAAACTGGTGCGACAGGCTGATCAGTTCCGCATCATTCAGGAACAGTGCTGCCAGATAGTGACCAAAGAAGAAAATACCTGCGTAAGCTGCCGTACATATCACCAGAGCTGTTCGAAGAGTCAGGTTAATGGCTTCAGTGATACGAATATAATCCTGTCTGCCACGCAGAAAGGTGACGATAGGTTGCATGCCCTGAGTCAGGCCAATCATAGTCAGAAGCATCAGGTTGTTGGCGTAGCCAATGACACTGAATGCCGAAAGCTCAGACGTTCCCAGGTAAGCCAGAATCATGTTGTTGAACAGGAGCAGAATTAGTCCTGCAGACATTTCGGTAATGCAGTCCGGCCCGCCAATTTTCACAAAGCGGAATAGCTCTCTGAGTTTAGGCATGACCCTGACAAATTTCAGAGTTCCGGTTTTTCCGAGATAACCAGTGAAGTGCAGCAACAGCAGGGTAGCCTGTGTCATCTGGGCGCACCCTGTGGCGATGGCTGCTCCACGCAGACCCATACCCAGCCGGATCACCAGTATATAATCCAGAACAATGTTCATCACTGCCGCCATGCAGATCACCATGAGTTCCAGTCTGGGGAAACCGTCGACCTTAACGAACACTTCCATGGAATAGGCAACAAGATAAAAAGTATTGAATAGCAGTAGGGTTTGCAGGTATTCCACCACCATGGGAATCAGCTCATCCTTTGCACCCAGCAAAACAGCAATCTCTTCAATAAAGATATAACTGAGCGTACAAACCAGAGCACCGAAAATCAGCAATGCATAAATGGTGCTGGAGAACAGACGACTCGCGTCTTCGTGTTTGCCTTCACCGCGCTTGGCACCCACAATCGTGGCTGAACCAATGGTGACCAGAATGGAAATGGCGAACATGATGCTGATATACGGCATCGACAGATTAACAGCCGCCAGGGCATCAGCGCCGACACCCCGCCCTACAAACATGCCATCGACCATGGTGTAGAGTGCAAAAATCCATACGGCCATCGTGGATGGAACCGCGTATCGAAAGAGGGTTTTTCCTATGCTGCCTGATTGCAGGTCAATGGTTTGAGACATGTTTAAATAAGCTTTTGGTGGAGTTATGGCTTTCAGCCAACCTGCTATTAGCTTAAAGTCTTGAACGGTTCCAGAGTCAAGCGATTGCCTAAGTGATGTTATTTTAAGAAGCCTGAACTGTATGAAGTTATATCGAATCGGAGAAATCAGTCAGCTGTACGGCATCAGTGTCGATACCCTGCGCCATTACGAAAAGCTGGGCATTCTTATGCCTGAGCAGGTGAGCGACAGTGGTTATCGTTATTACTCCAACCGGCAGATCTGGCAGCTGAATATCATCCGTACCCTGCGGCAGCTCGGCATTGGGCTGATGGACATTCGCGACTACCTGAGCCATCGGACTCTGGAGAAAAGTCAGGCACTGGTGGAATTTCAGCTGGATACCATTGACCAGAAACTGCGGGAACTGAGCCGTTTGAAGCAGGAGCTGGAAGACCGGCACTATTACTTTCAGGAGTCGCAACAGGTGAAGGTTAGTGAGATAAAGCTCAAAACACTGCCTGCACGAAAAGTCTGGATTGAGATGTGTGAAGCTCAAACGATCTGGGAGATCGATCGTCTGCACAAAGAGATAGAGCTGAATACCGAAGACTCAAGACTGAGCTATTTTGCCTGGGGACGTGCCGGTGCTTTTATCAGTGAAGGCGATTTTCACAAGGGCAATCATGCTCACTACAGCGGCTCATTTATTATCGACAAACTGGCTGATAAAGAGATTCCAGCAGGTGACTACCTGTGTATGCATTTTCAGGGTGAATACAGTCGGCAGAATATTGATGAACAGTATTTTCGAATAAAAGATTACATGCAGTTCCATTCACTGACGCTGGCTGGTCCTGTAGTGGAAATCTACAAATTAGATATCCACGAAACTGATGATGAACGGGAATATCTGACCGAGATACAAATCCCTGTCAGTCTCTGAAAATGTTGCGAAAGTGTTCTTGCTGACATTCAGCACACCCGTTCTTATACCAATTGCACCCTCTAAACATGAATTGCGCAGCCATTTTGAACCGCTGGATCTGCGTTGGCTCTCGTTGTGAAAAGCCTCGCAATAGCTCGCTATTACTCGTCATTCCGCCTTTATGCCCTTCAGGGTATTGCTCAGCAGTCCAAAATGACTTGCTCATGGTCACATTTAGAAGGCGGAATTGGTATTAGTCTGTGTTCACAGTCTGAGTGAGTACCAGTTCGAATTTCTGAACTATACTGCGTTGCGGTTTACGAACTAAAAATGTGAATAATGATAACTCTTAACGAACTTCTGACTGGCCTGTCAACCTCGATGTTCGTCCTTATATTTCTAACGATTCGTTGGCGAACACCAGCTTTCATAGCACTTCTTCTGGCATGTTATGTGGCTGGTTTTGGATTTGGAATGGCACCTGGCTCTATTCTGTTGCTCGTAACAACAGGCTTTGGAGATACTTTGGGTGCAATAGGGCTGACTATTGCCCTGGGAGCCTTTCTTGGTGTTGTTCTGGAGCATTGCGGTGCAACCACCATCATTGCTAATGGAATCATCTTACTATTTAAAGATCGTTTTCCCGGTCTGGTTCTGGCTGTTACCGGGTATATTGTCTCAATACCTATATACTGTGAATCAGGATTTATTATCCTGGACTCTGTAAGAAAACAGCTGGCTCGTTCCCACAAAGTTTCTCCTGTCTTTCTGAGTACCGTACTGGGCTGTTCGTTATATGCGTCCCACACTCTGGTGCCTCCTACTCCGGGGCCTCTGGCAGCCATTACGAACCTGAATCTGAATGACCATATTTCACGGGTCATGCCACTGAGCCTGCTCTTCTCAATGGTTGCGGTATTTGCGGGTTATGCTTGGAGCATGCGTTTCTGTAACACGCCAGTTTCAATGGCAGTGAATGAAAAAGAGAGTAGCGTCGCGGCTTCACCTTCTTTCAGCTATCCATTCTTTCTGGCCATACTGCCCATTGTAATTCCAATCGTTCTTATTACCCTTGGTGGTATTGCAGCTGGTTTTCCAGAACTTTCATGGCTTACATTTACGGGCCATCCTGTGAATGCTTTATTGGCTGGTCTTATTTGCTGCTGGCCTTTACAGCGAGCTGCGGGATTACAGCCTGACTGGAATCTTGCAGTAAAAAAAGCGTTGGAAACTGGTGGGCGAATCCTGCTCGTTGTCGGTTCTGGAGGAGCGTTTGGTTATGTGCTTCGACACGGCGGTATGAGCGAGTTTATTTCCGGGCTTCCTGATCTGGGTCATTTGGGGCTGCTGCTTCCTTTCTTGATGGCTGCATTGATAAAAACAGCCGAAGGCTCCGCGACAGTTGCCATGATCACCTCCAGTGCCATGGTAATGCCTTTGCTGACGACTTTGGGACTCGAAAGTAACGAAGGGCGAATTCTGGCATTTTTAGCCTGTGGGGCTGGCGCTATGACGGTTGCTCATGTCAACGATAGCTTTTTATGGGTGATTTCAGAATTTACCGGAATGGACACAGCAACCGCTCTCAAGTCTGTGACGGTCGCCACTTTTTTTCAGGGCATTTCGGTATTAATAGCCCTGGAGTTTTTTGCACTGTGGATACTTTAGGCACACTGTTGGGGGATATCGCCGAAGGGCAGAGACACCCTGAATAATAGGAACTGTTGTTTCGTTCAAAGACGAGACAACAGTTCTTCCATACAGCTTTCAGGCAGTTCGCTCAAACAACAGATCCCAGACACCATGACCAAGACGGTGACCACGTTTCTCGAACTTGGTCAGAGGGCGGTAATCTGGACGTGGAGAATATTCCTGATCTCCAGCCATGTTTGTGAATCCTTCTGCGCCACTCATGACTTCCATCATCTGCTCAGCGTAGTTTTCCCAGTCAGTTGCCAGATGAATCACGCCGCCGACTTTGAGTTTCGGACGCAGCAGTTCAATAAATTTTGACTGAACCAGGCGACGCTTGTTGTGGCGCTTTTTGTGCCACGGGTCAGGGAAATAAATCTGTACCCGGGACAGGCTGGCGTCTGGAATACACTGTTTCAGCACCTCTACAGCATCGTCATTGTAAGTGCGAACGTTTGTGAGCCCGGCGGTACTGGCTTCATTCAGCAGGCTGCCAACGCCGGGACGATGCACTTCAACACCGATAAAGTTTTTGTCGGTTTCTGCACCGGCCATGGCAGCCAGAGACAACCCCATGCCGTAGCCGATTTCAAACACAACGGGAGCTTCCCGACCGAAGGTGGCAGCCATATCCAGAGTGCCGTCTTTCAGCTCCAGACCCCATTTGTCCCAGCATTCATCCATGCCACGTTGCTGACCCGTGGTCATACGACCCTGACGCAGCACAAAGCTTTTGATTTCCCGGCGCTTGCCGGGCTCGACGGTTTGTTCGGTCTCTTTTACAGAGTCCAGAGCATCGCTGGAGTTGATAGAATCACTCATGAGGCATTCATAGTTCTAGGTGGAAAAAATCTAAATGGAAAAACCGGCGTAAGATACCGGTCAAAGGATCATTTGAAAATAGCAAATAGTGCCAATGCCAGCCAGCCCAGCAGGAACGCCACTCCGCCCAGGGGCGTAATCATTCCCAGCCAGCCGATACCCGTTAAGGCCAGTGCATAGAGACTGCCGGAAAACAGAATAATGCCTGCCAGAAAACTGTTGGCACTCCAGCGCAGAAGTTTTGAGTCAGTAAAGTGCAGGCCAAGCAGGGCAATAAGGATCAGGGCAAGGCTGTGATAAAACTGATATTCAGTACCGGTTATCCAGACATTAAACAGTCGCTCGGGTAGCTGTTGTTTCAGGCCATGAGCACCGAAAGCCCCCAGGCTGACAGCAATGAAACCACTGATCGCACCGGACAGAAGATAAGGGTTAGCCATAGTGTTGAGTATTTTTGTTGTTGAGTCGTATCAAAGCCACCCACTTCTATTAGCTATAAAAGTATTAACTATAAAAAGTGGATGACCAAAGTGATCAGATCTTGAATGACTGTATTGATTTGCCAGTGTCTGGCAAATCAATCACGGTATCTGCTGCCAGTAGTAAGCCGTCCTGAAAATAACGGTTGCTGGTTTCATGCTCACCCAGATGTGCCAGAAGCCTGCCCAGTTCATTGTAGGTATCAGCGCGTTTGCTGAATCTCAGGCTGGCTTCAAAGTACTCACGGGCTTTCCCCCAGAGTTCGTTACGAAGTGCCAGACGACCGGCGCTTAATAAAAGATCCGGATCGTTTGTACGTTCTTTCAGTAATGACTCCGTGAACAGAAGTTGTCGCTTCAGGTCATTGCTGCGAATTTTACCGTACAGAAGAATCAGGTCTGCGCTATAACATTTGGGCAGGTATTCCCGCAGGATAGGTGCTGCTTTTTCTTCCAGTCCGAGCTGAACCAGACTGCTGGCATAGCGATACAGAATAACCGGGTCTTTGCGCTGGGCGGAACTCAGGTCGTTCCAGATACGTTGCAGAGGTTTTGCCCGTTCATCGTCAGACATCGCCCCACGGCTGTTACTGCAGGCCTGTTCAAACAGGGCTTCAAACGATTGCAGTTCCAGTTCCCGGTACTCATTATCATCCACGACTTTGAGCCGTTTCAGTTTCGGCAGCAGAGCGGCCAGCGACTGCCAGTCATTTAAACGACAATAAACCTGTTTCAGGAGTTTAAGCACAAAGGCGTGACGGGGCTCTTTTTTGTGCAACCGTTTAATGGTGGCCAGAGCCTGCTCCAGCTGTCCGGCAGACAGCTGGATCTGTGCCTGGGTAATACCAATTGCCAGGTCCGCACCGGGTGCTTTGTGGTCAGCCCGGCGAAGGTAGTCGGAGCAGGCATCGTGATTACCGGCTTCATGGGCAGCACGGGCTGCAGCCAGATAGGTCAGCAGAGGTGTTTCACCGGCTTCTGCCGCCTGAACCAGCAGCTTTTCTGCTTTCTTCCAGTGACCATGGGTGAACTCGGCAAAGCCACGAATGCTCAGCTTGCGGGCCTGTCGCTGTTTAGCATCGGCAGTGAACGGGTAGATAAAACTGGTGGCACCAAACATCATGCGTACCAGCCCGGACACCAGCCAGACGACACCTGTTAACAGCAGTATCATCAGGCACAGACCCCAGAGTGTGCTTTCAAAGGTCATGTTTTCATAGGCGATTAGCACATAGCCTGTGTCGTTTACCATGATGTTGGCTAACAACAGACAGCCGAAGAGCAGAAGCAGGAACAGGGCAAACGCTTTCATGAGTTTTGTACCCCGCTGCCAGCCTCTTGTTTATTGTTGAGAAGCGCTTCGTTATCAGGAGCCGTTTCGGGTGATTCCGGAGAGTCTGACGGCTTTTCTGAAGACTGGAACTGCTTGATGGCATCCAGAGCCCGGTTAACATTCGGCAGGTTTGGATTGACCGTGACAGACGACAGGGATTGCAGTTCTTCCAGCATACCCAGGGAAGCATCGCCTGACATTTCAAAATAACGTTCCACCCAGTGTTGCGCCTGCTGCAGGGATTCATTGTAGATCCCCTGCTCTCTTGCCAGCAGTGCCAGCTTTGCCTGTTCGATAAGGAGCCTCAGGTTCTGGCGCATCAACACATTGTCTTCAGCCGTCAGCAGAGGCGTTACAGGGGAGGTCCGGTCGGTTGTGAAACGGAACAGGCTGGTAAAACTGTCCCAGGTGTTTTTGAGCATGCCAAGCAGAACGGTTTGCCAACCACTACTTTCTGTTTCTGTCGCGCTAGCTTCCGTCGAGACCGCAGTGGTCTGGCTGACAGGCTCTGATTTATTAAAGCCCTCATGTTGCAACAGGGGCAATCCTGCAACCTGACGGCTCAGGGCGGAGAGACGCAGGTAAATACCTTCCTGATCCAGATGCGGCACCATGCGCAATACCGCAAGGTCTTCGGCCAGTGCTTCACGAATCGGGAACAGACTGTAGTCGTCCAGCTCCAGAAGAATAGTGTCGGCATCCTGCAACAATGCCTTGGCACTGATAACGTCGGAGGTCATTAACAGCTTCTGGTTGGCAAGACGCAGCAGGTATTCCACTTCTGCCAGCTGCCAGCCATCGCGGTTGCTGCCTGCCAGCTCGCGGACATGACGGGAAAGAACGTCAATACGGTTTAGCAAACGGTCATTACGCTTTTGCAGGGCTTCTATCTGCTGGTCTACGGGAGAGAGGTTTTGAATGGTTTCCGTCAGCCTTGCCTGCTGGCGGGCTATCTGGGACTGCAACTGTTCCTGTCCGCTTTGCAGAGCAGGCTGACTGTCTTCCAGTGTTTTGCCCCGCCAGCCAATGTAAGCCGTGGATGCCAGTGCTGTCAGCGCAATCAGTAACGCCAGCAGTGCGACCAGCAGTGGGAACCGGGAAGGTCTGGCAGTAGTGGTTGCAGCCGTTTTACTGCTTTTTTTGTTTTTACCTGAAGAGTCCGGTTTTGCATCCGTCACTTCAGGGTTTTTGGCTTGTTCGGAGTCTTTAGACTGTTTGCTCACATTATTATTGCTCACAAGATTGCTCACAAAAAAGTTTCATCGTTGATCTTCTCGAGAACCGATAGCATGGCGGCATGGTCGGCACCTGTTGCTGTATAAACCTGCCTGAATCCCAGTGTTTCTGCCAGCCGGGCGACTCGCTGGCCGGGAATCACCAGCCGACAGTGTTCAAGTATGGTTTGAGGCAGATACTGGCACAGGTTCCGGACGGTTTCGCCACTGCCCGCAAGAATGACATTAATACCATGATCTGCCAGCTGTTGTCGCACTTCATCGGGCTGATAGTCCGGGCAAAGGCGTTGATAGACCTCAAGAGTATCCACCTGTGCGCCCTGCTGGCGCAATGTCTTTTCCAGAAAGTCTCTGCCGCTTTTTCCCTTGATCAGTAACACGCGCTGCCCCGTGATGTCCTGAAAACCGTTCAGGGCCAGCAGGCTTTCGCTGTCGTTGCCTTGTCGGGAGCAGACGGCGGGTACATCCAGTTGAGCCAGAGTGTGGCGGGTTGTTTCGCCAATGGCAAACCATTGCTGATGAATGGGTCGTTGTGGCCAGTAATTTTCGATCAGCTCCAGCCCGAAGCGTGCGGCGTGCTGGCTGATGACGACCACCTTTTCGTAACGATCCAGCTGCAGCACACGGTCGCGAACCTCCTGAGTCTCAGCTAATGCAACAATGCTCAGCATGGGCAGGACAAAAGCCCTGCCGCCCTGCTGGTGGATACGTTCAGCCAGCCTGCCGCCCTCTGGTTGAGGACGGGTAACCAGGGCGCGAATCTGGTTGAGTGTTGCGTCAAAAAGGCAATCAGTCATGCATTAATTCACTGAGGATTCTGTCGGCACCTTGTTGTAGCAGTTTTTCCGCTACCTGAATACCTGCCGTCTCGCCTTCACTGCGGTGACAACGGGTCTGAGCTTCCAGCAGTACACGGCCATCGGGTTGACCGACCAGTCCCCGAATAAACAGTTCATCGCCCTGCAATTCGGAATAGCAGGCAATCGGCACCTGACAACCTCCGTTCAGGCGACGGTTCATGGCACGTTCAGCCAGTACCCGGTCGGCAGTGTCCTGATCGTGCAAAGGGGCAAGCAGTTGTCGGATGACGTTATCGGCAGTGCGAATCTCAATGCCAACAGCGCCCTGCCCGGCCGCTGGCAGACACTGTTCGGTGGTCAGGCAGTTGCGGATTCGATCGGCCATGTCCAGACGAATAAGACCGGCGGCAGCCAGAATGATGGCGTCGTATTCGCCATTATCAAGTTTGGCGAGTCGGGTGTTGACGTTACCACGCAGAAAACGAATGGCCAGATCCGGGCGGAGCTTCAGTAACTGGCACTGACGACGCAGGCTGGAGGTTCCCACGACAGCGCCTTCCGGTAATTCGTCAAGACGGCTGTAGTGGTTGGAAACAAAAGCATCCAGCGGGTTTTCCCGTGGACAGATGGTGGATAGCCCCAGACCATCAGGAAACGACATGGGAACGTCTTTCATCGAGTGTACGGCAATATCAGCACGCCCTTCCAGCAACGCGTTTTCCAGCTCTTTGACAAATAGCCCTTTGCCACCAATCTTTGCCAGGGGAGCATCAAGGATACGGTCGCCTTTGCTGGTCATTTTCACCAGTTCTACAGTGAGTCCCGGATGGAAATGCTCCAGACGTTCTTTGACGTATTCGGCCTGCCAAAGAGCCAGAGCGCTTTTTCGGGTAGCGATTCGGACGGTCTTCATGAATGGTTTTACTGCCTGTCTGACCGGCAGTGTGCCGGACTTGTTATTAATAATGGTTATTAGTAATGGTTTTTTGAATGGTTCAGATAATACGACAGGAAGGTGGCAGACCCCAACCGCTCTACATGGACTGCATGACTTTTTTCATCAGGGGAACATGACGTCGGCTGACAGAGAGTGGTTTATCGACGTGGGTCAGCTGGAGGCTGTAATGCCCGTTTTCATCCCGCAGCATGCGTTCGATCAGGCTTTTGCGCACCAGGGCGTTGCGGTGAATCCGAACAAACGTGGAACTGAACTCCACCTCCAGCTCTTTTAGCGGGTCGTCAATCAATGTTTCGCCATTTTCATGGTAAACGGTCACGTATTTGCTGTCGGCCATAAAGTAATAGACGGAATCCAGCGGTACCAGTTCGATACCTTTCAGGGTTTTGGCTGAAATATGGCTGCGCATACTGCTGTCCGACAGCGAACCCTGCAGCTGGTTCAGCTGAGCCCGGTTAATGCTGCCGGCACGATTGAGAGACTGATGCAGGTCTTCTGCCTTCACGGGTTTGAGCAGGTAGCCCACAGCCTGCACGTTAAAGGCTTCAATGGCGTGGTTGTCATAAGCGGTGCAGAAAATAATGGCAGGAGGTTGTTCCATTTCGGTCAGAAGACCTGCGGCTTCCAGTCCGTCCATGACCGGCATGCGAATATCCATCAGTACAATATCGGGCTGATATTCCCGGGCGAGCTCTATGGCTTCGTAACCGTTGCTGGCATCTTTTTCCAGCGGCTGAAATCCTTCCAGGCGGTTGAGCAGATGGCGAACCCGTTCACGGGCGAGAGGTTCATCATCGGTAATCAGTATTTTCATGCTGTGGATAACTTATTTTCCGGGTAGCTGATAATGGTTTCGTAAATCTCTGCTCCGTTGTTCAGGGTCAGATGCGTGTCTACGCTGGCATGGTTGCCATAGAGCAGCTGCAACCGTGACCTGATGTTTTCCAGTGCCAGCCGGTTACCCTGTTCTACCGCCTGCTCGCTGTTTTCCGGCACCGGGTTCTGCACCCTGATAGTTACTTTATCGTTATCCAGCGCAATATCTACACTCACCGTGCCGCCCTGCTGCCTTGGCTGGATGCCGTGGTAAACGGCGTTCTCGACAACAGGCTGCAATGTCAGGGGGGGAATGGACAGAGTGGCTGGCAGGGTTTCAGGTAAATTGTGAAACCGCCACTCACTGTCGAGACGGTCGCCCAGCCGGTGCTTTTCAATTCTCAGATAACCTTTGCACAGTTCGATTTCCCGGCTCAGGGAGATCAGGTTTCCGGCTTCCTGAAGGCTGGAACGAAACAGGTCAGACAGGTCTTCCACCGCTTCTTCGGCTTTGTCCTGATTGATATGAATCAGGCTGGCAATGCTGTTCATGCTATTAAACAGAAAGTGCGGGCGAATACGTGCCTGCAATGCTTGGAAGCGTGCGTTGGCGTTGGCGATTTCCTGTCGGGAGGCTTCGTGCTGAATATAGAAATAGCGCAGCAGCATGGCAGTCATGATGAGAGCGATAACGCCGTGGCGTAACAGCTGAGCCCAGTCAGGGTAGGTCAGCAGAAAAGCATCTCTCCACAGAAACCACTGTGCCAGCAAGGTAACGACAAGGGTGATGGTCAGAACGGTCACCAGTACCGCAGAAACAATCACAGCCGTTGGCGAGTTGCGCAATAACAGCCGAAGCCGGCAGAGTACCGCCGCACTGCACAGTACAATCCATTGCACAAACAGCGAGGTGGTGGCCAGCCGGTTCCAGTCAAAGCCGTTGCTGCCGGGAAAAGCCAGTACCTGGGTTAAAACAAACAGTTCGGCAACCAGTACCAGTATAAAAACCGCCGAGGTGTGACAAAGGTCGGGAATAAACAGGCTGTCTCTGTTTTTGTTATTAAGGGTGGAGTCCGGCATGGGCTGATTAAATTGTTCTTATTGAAGCCTGTTCTTATAATGCCGTAGCCGGAGCTGTAAGTACAAAGCTCACAGAAGAAAGAAAAGAGGTTAGACATGTCTGATAACAGTAATCAGCAGTGGGGCGGACGGTTCAGTGAGGGGGTGGATGCGTTTGTAGCACGATTCACGGCATCCATTGATTTTGACCGTCGCCTGTATCAACACGATATTGCTGGTTCCATGGCTCACGCCCGCATGCTGCATAAGGCAGGCATTCTGACCCGTGAAGAACAGGACGCTATCATCAGCGGCCTGAAAGGCATTCTGGCGGACATTAAACAGGGCAGTATCGACTGGTCCGTTGAGCTGGAAGATATTCACATGAATATCGAGGCGCGCCTGACGGATCGTATCGGGGATGCCGGTAAAAAGCTGCACACAGGACGTTCCAGAAACGATCAGGTGGCCACGGATATACGTCTCTGGCTGCGTGATGAGATCGACACTATTGATCAGGAGCTGAACCGTTTTCAGCATGGTTTGCTGGATCTGGCGGAGCGTGAAGCTGAAACCATTATGCCCGGTTTTACTCATCTGCAAACGGCCCAGCCTGTTACCTTTGGTCACCACCTGATGGCCTGGTATGAAATGCTGACACGGGATCGTGAGCGTTTGCAGGATTGTCGTAAGCGTGTGAATGTTTCTCCCCTGGGCGCAGCGGCACTGGCGGGTACCACTTATCCGATTGACCGTGAATTTACTGCACAGCAACTGGGCTTTGACCGTCCGACCCGTAATTCGCTGGATTCTGTCAGTGACCGGGACTTTGCCATTGAGTTCTGTTCTGCAGGAGCCTTGATCATGACGCACCTGTCCAGAATGTCGGAGGAGCTGGTGTTGTGGACTTCCGCCCAGTTCAATTTTATTGACCTGCCAGACCGTTTCTGTACCGGGTCATCCATTATGCCGCAGAAGAAAAATCCGGATGTTCCTGAACTGGTGCGGGGCAAAACAGGCCGGGTTAATGGTCATCTGATCTCGTTGCTGACCCTGATGAAATCCCAGCCCCTGGCTTACAACAAGGATAATCAGGAAGATAAAGAGCCACTGTTTGATACGGTAGACACACTGAAGGATTGTCTGCGGGCATTCGCTGACATGGTTCCACATATTGAGGCGAAAAAAGAGCCGATGGCAGACGCCGCCCGTCGTGGTTTCAGTACTGCGACCGATCTGGCGGATTATCTGGTGAGAAAGGGTATGCCTTTCCGTAATGCCCATGAAGTGGTGGGTAAGTCGGTGGCTTATGGTATTGAGCAGGGCAGAGACCTGTCGGAAATGACCCTTGAGGAATTACAGGTATTTTCCGGCACCATTGAGGCCGATGTGTTTGATGTGCTGACTCTGGAAGGTTCGGTCAGCGCCCGTAATCATATTGGCGGCACTGCGCCGGAGCAGGTACGGCAGGCGGTTCGTCATGCCCGTGAGTTGTTGAAAGTCTGAGGTTGTCTATCCGGCTGGATTCGAAACGGTATTTGCATCCAGCCTTCCTTTCAGGTCAGATTGCAGCTTGCCCTTTTGCCTTTAATCAGCACGAAGGGGGTGTTACTTATGCGCTCACTGCTATTATGTCTTTTTCTTTTTTTACCCACTTACGTATCTGCCTTTGGTTATATTATTCTGAATCCATTCAATAAGCAGGGTTATGCGTATTTAGAACAGGTTGATAGTTATCAGTGGGTTATTATATTGCCAGCTAATATCACACACTTATATTATCTTTCAGAGATCTCATTTTCAGAAAATTCTGTAACTTATACTTTCAACCATGGAACGTATACCTCAACTGTTGTTTATTCTTATAGTGATTGCTTAACAAATACGTCATGCGGCCAAACCTTTGAATATTGCTTGTAAAGCCTATTCATCAACTATCAGTATCCGGGCAACATTCACGACGTATATGTAATAAAGTCCTGGAAAAAGAGTACAAGTCTTGCGATTGCTTGCGTTTACTAAAACAGGGTGTTGGCGAAACAGACTGATGTTGATGTACGTCAGCCAAAGTGCTGAACGATATTTTTCTTTGTCCGGCAGGGCATTAGAGTACGTGACTGAAACGAATTGGTTGAAACGCACGCAATACTCTGACGAAGACACACGAATGCACAAGATAAAGAAGTTAGCCCTCGCTATGACGGTCTCTGCTGCTGCGGTAAGCGCAGTGGCCAAACCTGTTGCACTCCCTGAGCCTGTAACGGGTGAACAGCCCAATGTCGTTATTATTTATACCGACGACATGGGTTGGGGGGATGTGGGCTACCATGGTGTTGAAGACATTCGTACCCCAAACATCGATAAGCTGGCAGCTAACGGTGTGCATTTTCCTCAGGCTTATGTATCGGCTTCGGTATGCGGCCCTTCCCGCTCCGGTATGTTGACGGGGGTTTACCAGCAGCGCATGGGGGTTTACGGCAACTTCAAGGAAAACACCATTCCCCGGGACCAGCCCCTGGTCATGGAAATCATGAAGGACCAGGGTTACACCACGGGTGTGATTGGTAAGTGGCATCTGGGTGATGGAACCGGTAAGCCTAACGACCGGGGCGCAGACTTCTTTTATGGATTCCTTGGTGGAACCACACGACTATTTCCGCTCTCAAACTGAAGACGATGGTCGTGTGATGTTCGCGCCCATTTTCCGTAACGATCAGGTTGAGTCTCCGATTCAGGAACAGGATGGCTACCTGACGGATATGTTTACAGATGAAGCGGTATCCTTCATTAAGCAGGCCACCGATAAAGATGAACCGTTCTTCCTGTACCTGGCCCACCTGGCGGTACACCACCCGTGGCAGGTGCCTGACAGCTATCTGAAAAGACTGGAAGACCTGCCTGTTAAAGAAGGTTCAGCAGGTGATGAACGTCGTGTATTTGCCGGTATGACTCTGGCGCTGGATGATGGCATTGGCGCTGTAATGGATACTTTGAAAGAGCAGGGAGTGTACGACAATACTCTGGTGTTCTTTATGAGCGACAATGGTACCCCTGCTGGTCAGGGCTTTGAGCGCCCACGTCGTAAACAGCGTGGTGAAACCACCATGTCCAGCCCGGGGCCATTTAACGGCTTTAAAGGAACCACTTATGAAGGCGGTGTCCGTGTTCCCTTTGTTATGCACTGGCCTGGTAATGTTCCGGAAGGGCTGAAGTATGAGAACAAGGTGAGTTCACTGGATATTGTGCCAACGATTGCTTCGCTGTTTAAAGGTACCAATACTGGTCAGTTCCCATTCGATGGCACTAACCTGCTGCCCTACCTGAGAGGTGAAGTGGCTGAGGGTGCGAAGCCCCACGAAACACTGTACTGGCGTCGTGATGAAGACTACGCCATTCGTGATGGTGACTGGAAACTGACCCAGAACCGCAACCATGGCCCACAAACCATTCGACTGTTTGATATGGCGAATGACCCGGGTGAGTGGAAAGACCTGGCCGCTGAAAAACCGGAAAAGGCTCAGGAGCTGAAAGACAAGTTTGATGCCTGGGAAGCAACCCTGCCCATTAACCAGTTCAGCCCCAAGCCAACCAACCGTAACTTTGATTACAACAAGGGTAACCGGGTGGATGTTCAGGACAATAACAAGGCGGTTTTGTCCCGGGCTAAATAATAAGGCAGGGAGGCCAGACTCAGTGTCTGGCCATGTGCGCCCTGACCGGGTTGTGTTTCCAGGATAACCCGGAATCAATTTGAGTGATTTCAAACGACAGAGCGCATACGATCTCACCTCTGGCATTAACGGGCTCCAGCCAGTCAAGCAGGAGCCTGTTGATGTCCTCTCCACTTTGCTTGAGCTGCTCTGACGTTC
Source organism: Endozoicomonas sp. NE40 (assembly GCF_040549045.1). Taxonomy (NCBI): domain Bacteria; kingdom Pseudomonadati; phylum Pseudomonadota; class Gammaproteobacteria; order Oceanospirillales; family Endozoicomonadaceae; genus Endozoicomonas; species Endozoicomonas lisbonensis. Next base: position 2,871,710 of record NZ_JBEWTB010000002.1, read on the forward strand.
TGCCTGCTCCGATTCTGAAGTTGACATGAACATAAGCGTATCTGGGATCACCGCTGGTGACATGAAAACAGTCACTGGCAAATGCACGACAACGCAGACCTGTTATCGGAAACAGTGAAGACTGTTCAATATAACCCTGGAACTGTTCAAACAGTTTGTCAAAATCTGCGTGAGGTTTAAGATTATCGGAATAGTCGATGATTAAATGTGGCATAGTTTTTAAATCACTCCGTTGGTTGACTTTCCTGCGAATTTTATACAGCTATACTGCGCAAGACGACGCAGCGACTTCAGTTTGAGGTAGACGACAAGGCATACCTTTTAGATTATCTTTTTTGCGACGTAAGACCTCCCGGGATGGCGCTTTAAGAAAATATCATGAGCCATACGAAGGTGTTCATCGTATTCAAAGGGGCTTAATAAATATCGGTTAGATAAATTCAAATACTCAAGTTTCCAGGAATGGAAGCAAGAATAACTGGTTAATAAATCAACAGCCCTGCTGGAAACCGGAGGGAAGAGTATTAAACCTCTTTTTTGACAAAAAAAATCAAGGTTTTCGTAGAAAACAGGTGATGAAAAGACTGTTATAGGCAAATACTCACATAAAATAAAGCTGTACCTTTCGTACATTTCTGTGTGCATAAGGCAACTTTCAGTAATATCACCTAAAATGCCCGGCTTCATTGCGCTATCAATATCCAGCGTGTCACAACCTAAATGGGAACCAGGGTGGTGAAGCCCGGAACCACAACCAATGACCAGCTTATTGCTATTGCATATTTTATTAAAAATCAGCATGACAGAATCCACCGCTTGGCAGGCTATTTATCTGACGGGCATCAGCAAAGACATACTGGCATGATAGTCCAGACGCTTCTACCCGTTTCAGATTAAATGACCAGAAAGCACTAACCCTTACCCATACAACAGCTGTGGCAAGAACAGGGAAATCTGGGCAACCAGCACAATAATCGCAAGACGAATAAGGTCGGCTATCCAGAACGGTGTTACCCCACGGAAAATGACACCGGTATTGATGTCTTTTAATATGGCGCTGAGAACAAACACATTCATGCCGACGGGGGGCGTTACCAGACTGATTTCAGTGACCACCACGACCACTATCCCGAACCACACCAGGTCGAATCCAAGGCTGGCGACCAGTGGAAAAAACACTGGAACCGTCAGAAGCAGCATGGACAGCGACTCAAACACCATGCCCAGCAGCATGTAAATCACCAGAATGGCAAGGATCACCAGCATCGGTTGCAGATCCATATCGATTACAAACTGCAACAGGTCGTCAGGCAGGCCGGCCCGGTTGATGAAGTTCGAAAAGATCAGAGCGCCAATCAGAACACCAAACAGCATGGTCGTTGTGCGGGTAGAGTCGGTGATGACTTCAAACAGGGTTTGTAGCGTCAGGCTTTTACGGAACAGGGCGATCAGAAACGCGCCACCGGCACCGATGCCCGCGGCTTCGGTCGGTGTAAAGATACCACCATAGATACCCCCCATTACCAGTGCGAACAGAGCAACAATGCCACGCACTTCCTGCATGCTGTGCCAGCGCTCTTTCCAACTCAGCTTCTCACCACGCGGACCGGCTTTCGGGTTTCTCCAGACAACGTACTGAACTGCAGCAAGATAGAACAGAACCCCCAGCAGACCTGGGATAAAGCCTGCTGCGAACAGTTCCCGGATACTGGTTTCGGTCAGCAGACCGTACATCACCAGAATAACACTGGGAGGAATCAGGATACCCAAAGTGCCACCGGCAGCGATAGAAGCGGTCGCGAGTCCGTCGGAATAACCAAACTTGCGCATGGGTGGCATGGCAACTTTTGCCATGGTGGCAGAGGTCGCCAGACTGGAACCACAGATGGCCGAAAAACCACCACAGGAGACGATGGTTGACATTGCCAGTCCACCCCGTCGATGTCCCAGGAATGCATAGGCGGCGTTGTATAGCTGCTGCGACATGCCTGAATGGGTGATCAGGTTACCCATCAATACAAACAGGGGAATGACTGACAGATGATAATCCTGTGCGGTGTCAATCACCCGTCGTGAAGCCATGGTCAGAACCGGACGCCAGTTAAAGTCGGCAATATTGCCCGGGCTCAGCCCCTGCATGGCGGCAAAACCGAAGAAACCCACCAGACCCATTGCCAGGGCAATGGGCATCCGGACGACGATGATCAGGATCAGCAGGACGGCAAAACCAATTAATGCTGCTTCCATAAATAAGTCTCCTTTACCGGCCGGGTTCGCTGACCTGGTGATCAGAATGGTGAGGTTTATTCAGCCATAGACGCCAGATTCCCCACAGCAACATACCTGCGGCGGTTGCCCAGCTCATAATGGCGATGTACTGAACGACAATGCCCACAGGAAACGTGAGAAACTCGGTCACTTCATTGCGTCGTATAGAACGGGCTGCCAGCTCCCAGATGCGATTGGCCAGGGCGTAGAACGCGAAGCTGATCAACAGGCCGGAAAGGGTTCCCAGTACTTTAATCAGTAACGGTGGCAGGAAACGATCAAGGATATCAACCACCACATGACCGCCGCGCCAGGTAATCACGGGCATTTGCGCGAACACCAGCAGGGCAATGCCGATTTCAGTCATTTCCGTGGCACCGTTGAGCGGGTTGCTGAAGAAATAGCGACCCACCACGTCGATACAGGTCACCAGCATAAGAATCAACAGTGCCAGTCCCGCCAGAGCTTCAAGCAGCAGAGCAACCCAGCGCAGTGCGCCGGGCTCCTCGTAGTTTATTGTTAGCCATTTACTAAAACTCATACGGGCTTACTCGCTGGTTTCAGAGGTATAACCGGTGGCAAGGGCCAGATATTCGTCGAGAACTTTCTGACCATCGACACCACGGGATGTGGCTTTTTTAACCCAGTCACTGCGGACTTCACTGGTGATACGATCCATGGTCTGATAGATCGGTGTTGCCTGATCCGCTTCGGTGTAGGTCACGCCGGATTCTGAAGCCACCGCAAAGCCATCAATATTCGCCTGCTCCCAGACCTTTCCCGCCATGGCTGAGAACTTCTCGCCGGATACGGACAGAATGGCGTTGCGGTCTCTGGCACTGAGACCATCAAGAAAATCTTCACCGGCAAAGAATGAGAAGCTGCCCCGGAAAACACCACCGGGGACGCTTATCATCTGATTAATCACTTCATTCAGGCGTAGCGATTTTTGTGTCATTGGTGAAATCATGACTCCGTCCACAACGCCCTGTTGCAGAAGCTCGTAGACCTTGGGGGCAGGTGCGCTGACATTGGTCACGCCCAGCTCATGCCCGATTTGAGAGGCAATGCCTCCGGGCGCACGTATTTTCAGACCCTTCAGGTCATCCAGTGTTTCAACCGGCCTTCTCAGTTGCAGGGCTGCGGCACCTTCAGTAAACAGACCCAGCAGGGTTATGCCTTCGTGTTCACCGGCTTTTGCCAGATACTGTTCATTAATGCGCCAGTAAGCGACCGAGGTGCCTTCAGCGGTTGCGTCGGTCATGGGCATTTCCGACAGTTCAGTCAGTACAAAACGACCAGGGACGTAAGCATGCAAAGACCAGCCTGCATCGGCTACGCCGTCTTCTACCAGGTCAAAGTAACTTCTTGGATGACCAAGGTCGTATTCCAGCTTGACCTCAACCCTGCCTTCCGTAGCTTCTTCAACCCATTGCGCCCAGGTTGGCAGGACTTCTGCGTTCATAGGGTGTGTAGGTGCCAGCCAGGTGGCGATCCTGAGTGTGGTGGCTGCGCTGGCAGACAGGGAGAATAAGGCAGAGGCAACCGCTATAGTTGCCAGTGCAAAGACGCGTAATAATGATTTCATGCAGGGCCTCGTTATTCTTGTTGTATAAGGTCACTTTATGAAGGTCACAGATGAGACCTTCATCGGGCTGTCATGGTTAAAACGGGTGGGTCAGGCTCCCCATTTTGGGATGTGATGGGAGCCAAGAGAAATGCAGACATTTTTGGGTTCTGCAAATACCTCGTAGCTGTATGTTCCGCCTTCCCGGCCTGTGCCGGATGCTTTGACACCACCAAAGGGCGTACGCAGATCGCGAACATTCTGGCTGTTGACGAACATCATTCCGGTATCAACGGCTTTGGCAATTCTATGTACACGACTGCTGTCATTAGTCCACAGATAGGAGGCGAGGCCGTAGTCATTATCATTGGCCTGTCTGATCACGTCTTGTTCGTCTTTAAATGGAATCAATACCGCAACAGGGCCAAAGATTTCTTCCCTGGCGATACGCATGTCATTGGTGACATTGGAGAAAACGGTTGGGGCGACAAAATGCCCGTTCTTCAGGCTGTCTGGCAGATAGTCTGGCTTTTCCGGGCCGCCAGCCAGCAGGGTTGCGCCTTCTTCGAGACCGATACGGATGTAACCCGTGACTTTGTCGAAATGCTGTTTTGAGATCAGCGAGCCAACTTTCGTGTTGGTATCCATGGGGTCGCCGCAGCGAATGTTGCGGGCTCTCTTGGCAAACTCGTCACAGAATTTGTTGTAGACCGTTTCCTGAACAAAGATTCTGGAGCCTGCTGTACAACGCTCGCCGTTAATGGAGAAGATACCAAATACAGCGGCATCCATGGCGCGGTCCCAGTCACAGTCGTCAAATATCATGACGGGTGACTTGCCGCCCAGCTCCATGGAAAATTTCTTTAGTCCCGCGTTGGCAATAATGTGTTCACCTGTTGAGGTACCGCCTGTAAAGGAGATCGCATTAACTTCCTTATTGGTAATCAGGGCCTGGCCGGTGGTGGAACCATAACCGTGAACGATGTTGTATACGCCTTTGGGGACACCGGCTTCTTCCATGATTTTACCGAGTAAGTCGGTGGTCAGTGGTGACAGTTCAGACTGCTTCATCACCGCAGTATTACCCAGTGCCAGACAGGGGGCAGATTTCCAGGTACCGGTCATAAATGGCACGTTCCATGGTGAAATCAGGGCGCAGACACCGGTTGGCTGGTACAGGGTATAGTTCAACAGCTGGTCATCCATTGGGTAGGTATGGCCATTCATCTGTTTGGACATTTCAGCGAAAAAATAGAAGTTATTCGATGCTCTGGGAATCAGTGCATTGCGGGTCTGGTAAAGTGGTAGGCCAGTGTCTTTTGTTTCCAGTTCTGACAGGGTTTCGACATTGTCAGCAATTAAATCACCGATACGGTTAATGATTTTTGCCCGTTTCTGTACCGGCATGTTGGCCCATGCCGGAAAAGCCGCCCTGGCTGACTCACACGCAAGAGCGACCTGTTCCGGTGAAGCCTGTGCGACAGTTGCCAGGTGTTCACCTGTCGCCGGATTGACGGTTTCAAAGGTTTCTGAACTCTCTACCCATTGACCATTGATATAGTTTTTAATCATGACATTCGGCCTTGCATTTACGGTTTTATTTTTTTTATGCCGTTTGACTATCCCTGCTCAGGCATAGAATGTTCTGGAGTCCACCAGTGTATTGGTGACGGAGCCAATTCCGCTGATTTCGACAGTCACCTCATCGCCCGCTTCGACATTAACCAGTCCGCCGATGGTTCCCATGGTGATCAGGGAGCCGGGTGCCAGCGTCATAAAATCGCTGATGTAGGCAATGGCGTCCGCAACACTGTGAATGTAATCAGCGGTAGAGCCGGAGCTGACCACTTTGCCATTGACGGTAGTGGTAACAGACAGAGAATCGGGATTTTCAATGTCATCGGCACTGACAATCCAGGGTCCCAGTACACCCGATCCGTCGTAATTCTTTGCTTTCACCGGTGGGCGGTAATAGCCTTTGACAAAATCCTGAGCCGTAAAGTTATTCAGTATGGTGTAACCAGAAACATACTTGAGTGCGTCTTCTTTCCTGACCCGGTGGGCGGCCTTGCCAATTTCGACAACCAGTTCAGACTGAGGCGTATAAAAGCTGACATTGTCTGGACGCTGTACAGAGGATTTATCCCCCGTCAGGCTGTTGGGTAGTTTGAAGTAAAGAATTGGGTTGTCTGGAATATTGACTTGGCATTCATCCCCATGGCGGGCGCTGTTCACAGCCAGACCAAGAATTTGTGCGGATTTTGGTGGCAGCCATTCGACAGAGTTTGCATCAATTACAGAACTATCGTCAGTCAGCCAGAGTTTGCCGTTTTCGCTGGTTACGTTGACGACGGTATTATTGAGCAGAATTCGAGCGCGTTTCATTATTGTTTTACCCCTGGTCAGCCTTAGATTGTTTTTATTGTTGTCGCGTTGTTTGTTGCAGCTTTTTTATAGCAACAAGCAGACAGTGGAGTTTTGCAGAAATAGCTTGAAAATTTACTTGTTAATTAAATTGTTAAGAAATTTATTCTGATCATCGATTAATGTCAATATTTACTTGTGAATGTTTGTTGTTAAAAGATAAATCGAAAAGCAAGAAAGATATAAAATATACTTAATATTCAATAAGATAAGTTAGAGTGTAATGATGAGTTCAACATGAATATTTTGTGACTGTTGTTTGTTACGACAAACAGAACAACATGCAACAAAGCTTGACATAGCTCGAAAAACTCAAAGATAATTAATATAGTAATTAATGTAGCAAGCAGTGTAGATAATAAATAGTCAATAAGCCCGATCAATGTTTAAGCAGACATTGGCAATAATGTTAATAAGAAAAAGGGTTTTTCCATGCTATCACCACAAGTCATAGAACAGTCCGCCCGCAGTTTGCATCAGGCGGAAACCAAACGTGAACAGATTCGACAGCTGTCCCTGCAGCACCCCGGGATTACGATTGATGACGCTTATGCGATCCAGAGATGCTGGGTTGATATCAAGCTGGAAGAAGGTCGTTCGGTCATTGGGCATAAAATTGGGCTGACGTCCAAAGCCATGCAGTATTCGTCACAGATTGATGAACCGGATTACGGTGTTCTGCTGGACGATATGCTGTTTGAGGACGGCGCGGAAATACCCACCGATCGCTTTATTGTGCCGCGTATTGAGGTGGAGCTGGCTTTTATTCTTGGTAACCCATTGAAAGGGCCGAACTGTACAATATTCGACGTTTATAAAGCGACCGATTATATCGTCCCTGCTCTGGAGCTGATTGATGCTCGCAGCCACTCTCTTGATCCTGACAGTGGCCGCCCACGAAAGGTGTTTGACACCATTGCAGATAATGCCGCAAACGGTGGAATTATTATGGGTGGGCGCATCATCAAACCTGAAGAGGTTGATCTGCGCTGGGTGTCTGCACTGCTGTATCGCAATGGTGTGATAGAAGAGTCCGGGGTGGCCGCTGCTGTCCTGAATCATCCAGCGAATGGTGTCGCCTGGCTGGCGAATAAACTAGCGCCTTATGATGTTGAGTTAAAGCCCGGCCAGATTATTCTGGGTGGTTCGTTTACCCGTCCGGTGCCTGCCCGAAAAGGCGACACGTTTACAGTGGACTATGGCGAAATGGGCTCTGTCAGCTGTCGTTTTGTTTGAGCCTTCAGAGGGAAAAATAATGACTAATCCTTTTAAGCAGGCACTGTCTGATGGCTCACCGCAGCTGGGCATGTGGCTGGGGCTGGCGAACAGTTACAGCGCTGAACTGATTGCAGGCAGTGGTTTTGACTGGTTGTTGATTGATGGTGAGCATGCACCCAATGATATTAATACGATTTTATCCCAGCTTCAGGCCGTGGCATCGTATCCATCTGAACCCGTGGTTCGTGCGGTCTGGAAAGACAGCGTATTAATCAAACAACTGCTGGATATAGGCGCCAGAAACCTGCTGATTCCCATGATTGAAACCATTGAGGAAGCCCGTGAAATGGTCGCTGCGACCCGTTACCCGCCCGAAGGGATAAGAGGTGTAGGCAGTGCGCTGGCAAGAGCTTCACAATGGAACCGTAAAACGGATTATCTGCACAATGCCAACAATGAAATCTGTCTGTTACTACAGATTGAAACGCTGAAAGGGCTGGAGAATCTTGACGCTATTGTGGATGTCGAAGGAGTTGATGGTGTGTTTATTGGTCCCGCAGACTTGTCAGCGGCATTAGGGCATCTTGGTAATCCGGGGCATCCGGATGTGCAGGCTGCTATTGAGCAGGCCATTACCAAAATTGTGCAATCCGGCAAAGCGGCGGGCATTCTCAGTGCCGATGAGACTCTGGCCCGAAAATATCTGGAACTGGGAGCAACCTTTGTTGCCGTTGGTGTTGATACAACGCTTTTGGCAAGAACTTCAGAAGCCCTTCTGGAAAAGTACAGAGCCTCAAGCAAGAAAAAAGCAGGT